>JAAYGT010000069.1 GCA_012727555.1 Alcaligenaceae bacterium
GGCAGCGCGAATCGGGGGTCTCTGCAGTCACGGATCCCCAGGTAAAGCGCCTGCAAGCCGACCGTTAGGAAGCATGATCATGGAACTTTGGCCTCTTTCCCGGTCCTCGAACAAAAAATCACCAGGCAACGCCTGGCAACGCGGGCGCCACACGCGTGCAGACCACGGTCAGGGCGTATGGCACTTCCTGCTGGTTCTGGCCACCGTGTTTGTGGTGGCCGCCCTGGCAACAGCCTGTACCCCCACCCGTTCGCTGGAGGGCGCACGCCCACCCGCCCAACGACCGGTTCCCCCGGGCGAGCAACCCTGGCCGGAAAACCATGTACTGATTCTGGCATACCACGAAGTGCAGGACAGCGATCCCGACCAGACCTTCATGAGTGTGAGCACCGAACACCTGATCGGCCATTTTTCCTGGTTGATGGAAAACGGCTATCAACCCGTCAGTATCGAGCAGATTCTGGCGGCGCGCCGGGGAGCAGCCACCCTGCCCCCGAAGGCCGTACTGCTCAGTTTCGATGACGGTTACCGGAGTTTCGAAACGCGTGTTCTGCCGCTGTTGAATGCGTATGAGTGGCCCGCCTTGCTGGCCCCGGTCGGGCGCTGGGCTGATACGCCACCCGGGCAGAACGTACTTTTTGGCGACCTGCCTGTACCACGTGAGCGCTTTCTGGACTGGCAGGCCCTGCAGCGTATTGCCGCGTCCGGACGGGTGGAAATCGCCGCCCACACCGACAACCTGCATTTCGGGCAGATTGCCAATCCTCAGGGCAACCGGCAACCCGCTGCCGCCATTCATGCCTACAACCCCGAAACCGGTCAGTATGAAACCGATGCGCAGTACCGCCAGCGTATCCGCACCGACGGACAGCGCATCACGGAAAAAATCCGTAAAACCACGCAACAGGCCCCCCGGGTCTGGGTCTGGCCCGACGGCGAAGGCAACGGCCAGGCCATTGATGAGCTGTCAAAGCAAGGCTACGAACTGTTCATGAGGGGTGACGATTCTGGTGCCCTGTTTCAACGAAGAAGAACACGGTGAAGAAACCCTGCGTGCCGCCCTGGCACAGAACTATCCAAACGTTGAAGTCATCGCAATCAATGATGGTTCCAGGGACGGCACGGCTGCGCTGCTGGACCGATTGGTGCAGGACTGCGAGGGACTGCGCGTGATTCATCTGGCCAGCAATCAAGGCAAGGCCATGGCCCTGCGCATGGGTGCCATGGCCGCCACCAGTGACCTGCTGGTGTGCATTGACGGTGACGCCCGCCTCGACCCGGATGCCCTGCGCTACCTGGTAGCCCCCCTGGTCATGCACCAGCGGGTCGGTGCCGTCACCGGCAACCCGCGCATACGAACACGCTCCACACTGATCGGGCGGATCCAGGTCGGGGAATTCTCGTCGATTGTCGGACTGATCAAGCGGACCCAGCGGATTTACGGTCAATTATTCACGGTGTCGGGTGTCTGTACCGCCTTCCGACGCGAGGCGCTGGACCAGGTCGGGTACTGGAGTCTGGACATGATCACCGAAGACATCGACATCACCTGGAAACTGCAACGGGCGAATTGGCGTGTGTTTTACGAACCCCGCGCCCTGTGCTGGATCCTGATGCCGGAAACGCTGGCTGGCCTGTGGAAACAGCGTTTGCGCTGGGCTCAGGGCGGCTCCGAGGTGTTGCTCAAATTTCTGCCCCTGATCAGACACCGGCAACACAGAAAGCTCTGGATCCCGGCACTTGAGTACCTGCTCTCGACTGTCTGGTCATTCGCCGTTGCCTGGGCCGTGCTGATCTGGGTCACGCACCAGGCA
>JAAYGT010000070.1 GCA_012727555.1 Alcaligenaceae bacterium
AATTTTCATTCGTAAGCCCTTGCGTATTTGGCGCGGCTGGCAGGATTCGAACCCACGACCCCTTGGTTCGTAGCCAAGTACTCTATCCAACTGAGCTACAGCCGCTTTACTTGCGTGCACCTGCTTTAAAGCAAATGCCGAAAATTTGTAGTTGAAGATGAAAAGCAAGAAATCTGCAACGAACAAAATTCTAGCATTACTTTATTCCGGACGCAAATTTGATGTGTTGAGGTTTGTCTCAGGGAGTTTGAGTATATCCGGTGACGCGGATCATTTCTTTGTACTTGTCCACTTCCCGTGAGAAGAAATCGTGTGCTTCTTCCAATGACATGGCCTTGGCGACATTGCGTCCGTCAGCCTCGAGTTTCTGAATGACATCCGGGTTCTGAAGGGCGGTTGAAATCGCTTTGTTCAGTTTTTGCTTGATCTCGAGGGGCGTGCCTTTCTTGACGAAATAGGCGGCATTGCTCATGTACTCGAAGTTTTCCAGTTTTGGCGTTTCGGTGATGCTGGGTAAATGGGCAAGCACAGGGGGTTTGTCTTTTGACAGTACGGCAATCGCTTTGTAGCGGCCGGCCTTGATCATCTCGAGCATGGATGCCTGGAAAGGCATGATGGTGAAATCAATTTGACCACTGGCTAGATCCTGGACGACTGGAGCCGTTCCTTTGTAAGGGACATGCGTAAAGGGGATATTCAATGTTTTCCCCATGTATTCGGTGATCAGGTGGTACAGAGAACCCACCCCGACGCTGCCATAACTCAGCGATTCGTTGGCTGAGCGCGAGGCTGCCAGTTTCAGAAATTCCTCAGTGGTGCTGACAGGCAGATCGGCACGTACCAGCAGCACCAGGTGGGTAACGGTAATAGGCTGCACACTTTCAAAGTCGGCAGGCGTATAACGAACCGCCCGGTTTGTCAGTGGAGGAATGATCAATTCGTTTTGTGTGCCTTGAAAGAAGTAGCGGCCATCGGCTGTGTCGTTCAGTACGCGTGACGCAGCAATTGTGCCGGTTGCCCCACCAAGGTTTTCCACAACGACTTGTCCACCCAGTGCTCTTGCGATAGGTTCGCTGAGAATCCGGGCGCTGAGGTCGCTGGGGCCTCCGGCAGGGTAAGGCACCATTAGATGAACGGGGCGTGTACCGGGGTATTCAGCTGCGTATGCCGGTGAACTCATCCAGGCGGGCGCGATGGCCAGTGCACAAAGTGCACTCAGAGCGTGTCTGCGATTCAGTTGAATGCGGTTATTCATGATTCCAAAAAGTCTCCGGAGTAAGCGTTTTCAGTTGGTGCGCGGAAATTCTGCAGGCAATTTTTCGATGGCCAGCAGAACAGCTGTTGCACGAGGCGTGAGCGATGCAATTTCTGTGTATTCATCGGGTGTGTGGTATTTGCCCCCAACGGGGCCTGTGCCGCACAGCGTGACGGCGCCCAGGCTGGATGTCACGCCGGAGTCGGCGCATCCACCGCTAAACTCTTGTTCTGTGTGGTGTCCAAGGCTTGCAAGGCAATCACGATACAGAGCAAAGAGTTTTTGCGACTCTGGCGAGGGAACAAAAGGCTTGAACTCGCCGATGATATTGAGCTGCGACAAGGTGCCAGTAATGAATTTCTTGTTGCAAATGCACTGTATGCGTCCCATGATCTCTTCGCGTTGCTGCAGATCGCGCACGCGTACGTCAATAGACGCTTTTGCCGAGGGTGCCGAGGTATTGACTGACTGTCCGCCGGAAACCAAGCCGACACTTACCGTGATGCCGTCGTCGATTTGTGTCAGTTTGTCCAGCTCCACAATTTTGTTGGCGATTTCAGAAATTGCGTTGATGCCTTCCGAGAAGTTGGCGCCTGAATGGGCGGCCTTGCCTTCAACATCAAGTTCGAGGAAGATTCCGCCTTTACGCCCGGTAACTACATTGCCTGAAGGGCGCCCGGGTTCACCGTTGAAAACAAATGCTGATTTTCGGGCAAAGTGCTCGATGACCTCTTTGCTCAGGGGAGAACCGATTTCTTCATCGCAAGTAAAGAGCGCAGTCACCGCAGGTGATTCTTGCCCGGACTGCGCCAGTGCAGCAATGATGAAGGCGTTCATCACGACGCCTGCTTTCATGTCGGCAACACCGGGTCCGTACGCACGGCCATTGTGTACGCGAAACGGGCGTTTTGACACTTCGCCTTTAGGAAAGACGGTATCACAGTGCCCCATGAGCAATACCGGGCTGCCTATGGGGCTGTTCGGGTTGACCGTGACTGAAAGAGCGGCTTCCACACCTTGCACGAAATGTGTTTCGGTTGTTAGCCCATGGCTTTCAAAAAAGCTTTTCAAACGCTTGAAAACACGTGCAACACCTTCTTTGTCGTAGCTATGAGAGTCGATGTTGACCAGTTCTTCGAGCAGCGACAGCATGGCCGGTTGCTGGTTGCTTATCCATTCGAGGGCGGATTCATGTGGCATTGTGAAGGGTTCCAGTTACACGAAAATGGTATTACTATTCAATACTTAATATCTTATAAAAATATTACTGTAAAATGCCTGTGGCAGTCTTGGTAAATTTGCTTAATCGAGAACAGGGTTTTCCCGCATGTCTTCTTCTCCCTTGTACGTTGCTTCGGTTGGCAAAGCGCAGGCGATCCTCGCGTGCTTCGAGGATGCAACCGATGATTTAAGTCTGACTGACCTGGTTCAGCTCAGTGGTTTCGATAAAAGTGCAACGCAGCGCTACGCCTACACGTTGTGTGAGCTTGGGTTGCTGGAGCAGCATGCTTCAAGCAGGCGCTATCGACTTGGCAAGAAAGTGCTGGATCTAGCCTTTCATTATTTGCGTACGCATGCGTTTGTCGAGTCGTTGAATCCGTTGTTGCTCGAGCTCTGTGAACAGACGGGTGAACGGGTCAGTCTTTCGCTTCTGGATGGCGAGCATCTGATTCATGTCATGCGCCATCAACTCAAAACGCAGGAATATCAGGCCTCACTGGTTGGGCGCAGGGTTCCCTTGTTTTGTACAGCGGGTGGTCGTGCTTTGCTGGCCGCCATGACTGCAGCAGAACTGAGCGTCAGGCTGAGTACGCTCGTGTTCAAGCGTTTTACGGCCATGACAGTGGCGGATCCGGTAAAGCTTCAGGCTGAGCTTGAGAAAGTGCGGCAGCAAGGTTACGCCTTGGTTGTTGACGAGTTCATTCACGGCGAAGTGGCGCTCGGCGGAGCAATCCTTGATGACGAAGGGAGTCCCTATGCAGCATTGCATATTTCGGGAGCAACGCGAGAATGGTCAGGGCCACAGTATGCCGAACGTTTCGTGCCTTACCTCTTGAATGCATTGAGCCGTATTCCTCGGCCGCTGCGCACTGTTTAAACGGGGGTGTCGGGTTTCTGTGCCAAGGGGCCACCTGTGTGTGAAAGCAGTGCACGCAGGTGTGCGGCTTGTTCCGGGTTGATACGGCTGCTTTCCAGGGCCATTGAAACGGTTTCATTGCAAAGCATGCCGTACAAAGGCAGCATGCCTGGCTGGTTTTCAGCCAACGCCTTGACATGCTTTGCAACCGAGCCTGCATCACCCCGTGAAACCGGGCCGGGCATGCCGGCCACCGGGCCCAGTTGTTCAATGGATGCCAGTGTGCCACGCACCAGAGGCATCAGTGCGTGTATTGCATCATGTTCCGTGCCGCCCCACGATGACCAGATGACAGCGGCTTCGCGCAGCAACACATTTACAAACTGCGAAGCATAGCCAGCCGCTGCATGGTACCGGGCGCGTGCCCCCGGGGGCAGGCAATTGATGCGGCAGTTCAGGTGTTCGGCGATCGTGACCAGTGTTTTGTTCAACTGGACTTCCTGTGCCTCGATGGTGATGGTGCAGCCAGGCAGTGATTGCATCGCGGCGTCCGGATCTGCAAACGTTTGCAACGGATGAAAGCCGCCGATGAACGCACCGTCTGTTGCCGCTTTGTTCAGTACCTCGACCTCGGTGGCACCGCTGCAGTGCACCACGAAGCTGCCAGGCCGCCATGTGATGGCGTCAGCGCTTGCTTGTAGGGCGTAGTCAGGTGTTGTAATGAAAATCAGATCGCAGACGTCGGCCACTTGCTGAGCCGACATGCTTGAACAGTCGCTGAGCATAGAAGCCAGTTCTTTTGCATGAGCAGCATTCCGGCTGGCGATGGCAATGACACTGAGTCCCCGACTTGAAAAAAGCCGGGCCAGGGTCTTGCCGAGGCGCCCTGCGCCGATGAATCCGATTTTCAGGTGGTCGATGCGGGTCATGGGAGTGTGGCCTTTTTCTGTTCAAGTGGGAAGATGCTGGGTCGTGTGCTGGTCAATCCGGATTGCACCGGTTGTCGGGAATTGCACTTGTGAAAACCTGTGTCCATAATCGCACGACCTGTTTTTAATGTGAAAAACGGTCATTTCCTGAGGACAACCAGCATGAGCGTTGGTTGCCGGGTTTCCAGCAGCTTCAGGACGCTTTAATGGGAGGCTGTTCATTATTGTGGTTAAAAAAGTGATAGAAAATATGCCGGACAAAACAGAGGCGGTTCGCAATTGGTTCAGTCAGGGCGGTCAGGCCTATGCCCGTTTCAGGCCCCATTATCCTGCCGAACTTGCTGCGTATCTGGCTTCGGTGGTGCCTGACAACTGCTTGGCAGTTGATGTAGGTTGTGGCAATGGGCAACTCACCCAGCTGATTGCCGAGCACTTCAATGCTGTCATCGGGCTTGATCCCAGTGCAGACCAGATTGCGAATGCCAGGTTGCATGAGCGAATTACGTATCATTGTGCATCTGCCGAAAAAATGCCGGTTCCAGGCGGTACAGTCAATCTGGTCACGGCCGCCCAGGCCGCGCATTGGTTTAATTTGCCCGATTTTTACAATGAAGTGCATCGTATCGCGGCGCCCGGGTGTGTTGTTGCCCTGATCAGCTATGGGGTGCTGTCACTGGGGCCCGGACTGGATGAGCGGTTTCGTACGTTTTATCACCAGGAAATCGGGCCCTGGTGGCCGCCCGAGCGTGCGCTGGTCGATGCCGGATATGCAACTCTGGATTTTCCCTTTAACGAAGTGGCGGCACCGCCACTTGAGATCAGTCTGGAGTGGACGTTCAATGATTTCATGGGGTACGTTTCAACCTGGTCGGCAGTGCGCAACGCACAAGAAGCCGGCCACACCGAGGCGGTATTGAGATTTGCCGATGAGATTTTCCGGATGTGGGGCGGTGAATCAGCCCGGCGATGCATTCGTTGGCCCATTGCGATGCGGATTGGCAGGGTTTGATTGAAATAATGCGTCAAGCTCGACCGGTTTCTGATGCGCTCTTTTCCTTGAGCCGCGATGCTGTTCAAAGCGGCCTGGGCCGATATGTCATGTCAAAATGTTGCTGTGTACACGCACTCGGCCCAAGGAAATTGATCTAAAAAGCGCGGCTGTTTCGGGCTTTTTTTGTGTTCATGCGGTCAGTTGGTTTTTGCACCTGATGACTTCACGATCGGGCCCCACATGGCGCGGTCTCGAGCAATGGTTTGTGCGAAATCACTGGCAGATCCCCCCAGAGGTTCTGCGCCTTGTGCGTTCATGGCCTTTTTCATGTCATCAAGTTTCAAGACTTTATTCATTTCGGCATTAAGTTTTTGCACGATGGCATCGGGTGTTCCGGCCGGTGCAAGTAACCCGTACCAAACGGTAACGTTAAAGTCTTTGTAACCCAGTTCTGCAACGGTAGGAACATCAGGCAAGACGGCGCTGCGCTTTTCGGACGTTACCGCCAGTGGGCGAATGGATCCTGCTTTCAGTTGACCAAAAGCCGACGGGAGCGAGGTAAACATGACGGGAACCTGGCCGCCGACCAAATCAGCCATTGCGGGCGCTGACCCCTTGTAGGGTACATGCTGCATGGTGATGCCGGCTTGTTGTTCCAGAAGCACGGCAGCCAAATGAGTGATGGTTCCGGCCCCGGGAGAAGCATAGTCGATGCTTCCGGGCTTTTCTTTGGCTGCCTTGATCAAATCGTTCAAGGTTTTATAAGGCGAATCGGTGCGTGTGACGATGACAATGGAGGTGCCCGCAACGTTAATGACAGGCGCAAAATCTTTCACCGAGTCATAGGTCAGGTTCGAATACAACCAGGGGGCAACAGCCAGGTTATCAACCTGACCCATCACAAGTTGATAACCGCCGGGTGTTGACCGCGCTGCGCTTGCAAGGCCTATGGTCCCACCTGCACCGGCACGGTTTTCAGTGACCACATTCCAGCCTGTGGATTCAGCCAGGTGCTTGCTGACCAGGCGTGTCATGCTGTCTGTGCCTCCTCCGGGGGGGAAGGGGGCGATGATATTGATGGGGTTATTCGGAAAGTTGTCGGCTGCCATCGAGGGAACGGCCAAAACCATCGGTATCAAAGCGATCGCAAATTTATGAAGCATTGTTTGTCTCCTGAATTGTTGTGTGTGTTTTGTGGTGCACATCAAGGTGAAAAGATGATGCCCTCCTGTTGAAAGCGTTTGATTTCTTCAGTATTGAGACCAATCGATTCCAGAATGTTGCGGGTATCGGCGCCCAGTTCCGGCGCGGGTAAGCGGCATGTGGACGGTGTTGCATCGAATTTGATGGGAAAGCCCAGCATGCTGACATCGCCGTGTCCCGGGTGATGGGCTGTTATTACCATTTCCTGGTCTTGGACTTGTGGGTCATTGAAAACCTCGGCCAATCCCAGCACCGGGCCGCACGGAACACCGAATTTGTTCAGGCGTTCTATCCAGTATTCGGTTGATTCTGTTTGTGTTTTTGCCTCAACCAGCGCTTTGATTTCATGACGGTGTTCCATGCGCAGCGCATTTGTGCTGAACCTTGCATGCTTTTTCAATTCAGCCAGCCCGGTTGCGTCGAGCAGTTTGTTGTAGACACTATCATTGCTGGGTGCGATGGTGACCTGGCCGTCAGTTGTTTTGAATAAACCATAGGGCGCAACGATGCCATGATCATTGCCGGTGCGTTGGGGAACGACCCCGTTCGCCAGAAAGTTGGATGCATGAAAGCTAAGCATGCTGACCATGCTGCTCAGGAGACTGACGTTCACCGTATCGCCTTGCCCGGTGCGTGTTCGACGTACCAGTGACGCGGCAATGCCCAGGGCGCCGTGCAGGCCTGCCACAAGATCGCTGATCGGCGGGCCGGCACGTAAAGGCGGATCGCTCTCGGTACCATTCAGGCTCATGAAACCGCTCATCGCTTGTGCCACGAAATCAAAAGCAGGGCGATCCTTGTAAGGGCCCGTGGAGCCAAATCCGTTAATGCTGCAATGAATGATGTCGGGTTTGAGCGCCTTGAGTTGTTCCGTGCCCAGTCCCATTTTCTCCATGACACCGGGTCGGAAGTTTTCTACGATGACATCGCATGTTGGAATGATACGTTTCAGCAGTGCTTTGCCCTCCGGGTTGTAAAGGTCAATTGAAACTGATTTTTTGTTCCTGTTGTAATTCGCAAAATACCAACTGATGCCATCACGTACCACACCTTGCTCGCGTATAGGGTCGCCGGTGCCAGGTGATTCAATTTTCAGTATTTCTGCGCCCATGTCAGCCAGCAGGGCCGTGCAGTAGGGGCCTGAAATAATGCGAGTGAGATCGAGAATGCGTATTCCGGACAGTGGCATAAATTTTTTAGATTATGAGGTTGATGACAATGCGCTAAAAAAGGGTATGGGGTGGTGCTCAGCCGGTTGCACATGCCGCATTCTGGTAACTATGCAAACGTAATCGTGGTCCGGCTTTCATCACCTGACCAGCCAGGGTACGCCCCAGAACCGACTCCATACGCAATGAAACCTGTATCAGTTTTTCCAGGTCGATACCGGTTTGAATGCCCATTTCGTGCATAAGATAGACAAGATCCTCGGTGCAGATATTGCCACTGGCTCCGGGAGCGAACGGGCACCCTCCAAGCCCTCCCAGGGAAGACTCAAAGCTGTCGACCCCCGCATTGAGTCCGGCAACAACATTCACAAGACCTATGCCGCGCGTGTTATGAAAGTGAAGTGTCAGTCGTACGTCGGGCAGGTGTTCACGCAGCATTGAGACTGTTTGAGACACCAGGGGGGGCGTTGCCATGCCTGTGGTGTCTCCGAGTGTAAGCGCCTGAAAACCCAGGCTTCGGAAATGGGTCGCGATTTTCAGAAGTGTTTCAGGGTTGATGTTGCCTTCAAAGGGGCACCCGAAAGCGCAGGCAATGGCCCCTTTTTTCAAGATCGGGGTTTCCTGGACGTGCGCAGCGATTTCGGCGACATCGTGCATGGAGCGTTCAATGGAACGATTCAGGTTTTTCTGGTTGTGGCTTTCACTTGCGGAAAGAAAAACGACAATCTCGTCTGCATGTGCCGCGATGGCACCTTCAACCCCTTTGATGTTGGGTGCAAGTACGGCAAAGCGTGACCCTGGGGGGCGCTTTGCACCTGCAAGCACCTGTGCAGCGTCGGCCAGTTGAGGCACTGCACGAGGCGACACAAAAGAGGTGGCTTCAATATGTTGAATTCCAGCATCCGTCAGGCCGTCAATCAGCGCTATCTTTATAGCGGTATCAACGAAATCGGTTTCCATTTGAAGCCCGTCTCGCATGCCGACTTCGATAATTTCAACATGGTTTGGTACGGTCATGCGTTTCCCCGAGGGTTACAGAAGATTGCTCTTCAGGTGTAGTGGTAATCGGGTTTATCGTACTGATCGTTCTGAGTCTGGACAATTGAAATTTCTTCACGGCACCATCGTTTTTGGCGATGGCTGGTCGGTGCTTATGCGGTGAAGCTTAGTAAATGCAGCAACAGGCTGTGTGCAGAGGCTGATAATGTTTCGGTGCTTTGAACGCACAGTTTGAGCTGTCGGGCAGCCCAGTCATCGCGTAGTTGTACGATCGTGATGTCTTTGCAGGCATAAAGACGGGTTGCCTTGAAAGGCATGATGCCGATACCTAGTCCGGCATTCACCATGGATACCAGTGCATCGTAGGATGTCACCTGGAATGAAAGTTTGAGCTTCTGGTTGGCTGCGATTGCTTTCTGCATTAACAGGTTATTGGCAGCGCTGCCGGGGTGCATGCCAACATGTGGGTATGCCAGGGTGTCTGTAAAAGCAATCGATTCGTATTCCGCTAATGGGTGTCTCAAGGGGGTGATGAGCAC
>JAAYGT010000071.1 GCA_012727555.1 Alcaligenaceae bacterium
CTGTGGTGCATCACGCCGCGTAACATATTTGGGGACATGGCATGCCACGCAGTTAGCCTGGTAGAACAGCCGCTTGCCGTTCAGTACCCCCGGGTCATTAACCTGGCGACGTTTGGGGACAGCCAGGTTCGATGTATAAAAACTGACGAATTCCATCAGGTGGTCGGGTACCTCGTGCGCGCCCTGCGAGGCCTGGACACCGGTGGGCTTTTCCAGACAGGCACTTTGTGTGCTGGTGCAGTCGCCGTAAGGGTTGGGGAAATGGGATGTTGACAGACCCATATCCCCGGAAAACGCCTTCGCGCTTTGTTGCAACACAGTGGGTTCAGCGCTTTTCCAGTTGAAACGCCCCAATGTTGTTTTACCCGTGACTGGATCGACCCACCTGTTGGGGCGGCCGGTAATGCCATCGGGTTTGGCGCGCTGTGCATTGGCTAGAATATCGGCCGGATGGATGGCTTCGAGTAACCCCAGCCCGATGACCGGTGGTGCCAGCCGTGGCGACAATACGGTGTCGGCCGCGATGGGGCCGTAATTCAGGTGGGTCAGTGCGTAAGCCGGTTTTTTCAGTATCACGGTTTCGCCCCCGTTCAGCGAGACGGGGATATCGGTGTAGGTTATTGCCAGAGCACCTTCCGAGGGTACGCCGGTCACCGAGAAAGGCTGGAATTGCTGACCGTACGCCGGGTGGGGCTGGGCAAACCGGATAAGCAGGGCCATGGCGCTCGCCTGACCCAATGGCTCAAAGCCCGGTACGGATCCCCGGCCGTCTTTCACATGGCAGGCTTGGCAGGAGCGCGCGTTAAACACGGGGCCCAAGCCATCGGATGCCACGGTGGACGAAGGTGCTGACACCCAGTCTTTTCGAAACAGGCCATTTCCCACCAGGAAACGCTGGCGTCCGTTGAAATCCAGATTGGCCAGCGGATGTGAAAATGCATCGGCGTTGATGTCTTTCTGGTGTGTGCCGGCCCCTGCCTGCATGGCTTCGAAGGGTTCCGCCTTCGAGAAGTCGGTTGTTGCGGCCACAATGGCGTTGACACGTTCAAGGTCAGCGGCGGAAAGATCTTTGCGTGTGCCAGGTTCGATGGTTTGGGGAACTGCATGGACACTGCTGCACACCACCCAGCCCAGAGCCACTGCGGCAAAATAGCGAAGTCTTCGTGAAGCTACAGTCTTGTACGACAGTCTTGCCTGGGCTTGCGGACGCAATGAACCCGGGGTGCGTCGGGGTGATGTCGTCAGGGTCGATACGGGAAAATGCATCATTGAACACACGCAGAAAAATACAGAATCGTCACGCAATCATTTGAAAACCGCTGAAGGGCTGTCGAGACTGTCGGAGCCTTCGATCGTGACATTGCCCAGATTGAGCGCGACAATCACACGTTCCAGACTCCGTGTCTGGGCGATGAGGGCATCAATGGCATGCTGAACCACTGCGTTGCCGGCCGTGTTTCCGGCTGCGATCATCTGGTCGTAGGTTTCCAGGGTGCTGGCGCGCTCACGCAACGCTTGCATGGCCTGGTGGGTGGTATCAAGCCGTGCGCGCACTTCCTGATCCAGCTCGGGGTTCAGGTTTTTGACCAGATCTGACAGGCTTGCGCCCGAGACCGTGGTGCCATCTGTTTTTATGTAACTGCCCATGTAGACATTCATGATTCCTAACTGGTTGTAGTAATGGGAATTGTGGGTGTTGTCGGAGAAGCAGTCGTGTTCTTCTTCGGGGTCATGCAGCATCAGACCCAGTTTCATGCGTTCGCCTGCCAGTTCACCATACGACAGGCTGCCCATGCCGGTCAGCATGGCTCGCAGGCCTTGGGTCGGATCGGTGATAATGTAGTTGCGGGCTTCGCCGTTCGCTGCCCAGGCCTGCACAATGTCTTCCAGATCCTTGATCAGCAGGCTGGTGGCCGTTTCCAGATAGCGCACGCGCCGGTCGCAGTGGCCACCCGTGCAGTTGGCTGGATCGAAGTCAGTGTGTGGGCGGTTGCCGGCATGGCGTTCCTGCGGAGAACCTGTCCGGCCTGCGGGTGCAGGCCCTGTACCGTTCAGGTCTTGCCCCCAAAGCAGGAACTCAATGGCGTGATAACCGGTGGCAACGTTCGCCTCGTTACCGTCGGCTTCGTGCAGTGTGTCGCGCAACAATTCAATGTTGATTTCCCGGGTATCGACTTTTTTGCCACCGATGCTCAAACTGTTGTTGGCAATCACATTCACCACATAATAGGCGTTCATGTCGGATCCGTTGCCGTACGAGGCATCGACATAATCAATCATGCCCTCGTCAAGTGGCCAGGCATTGACCTTGCCTTCCCAGGCATCAACCACCGGGTTACCGAAACGAAAAACTTCTGTTTGCTGATAAGGTACGCGGGCGTCCAGCCAGGCTTGACGGGCAGCTTTCAGTGTATGTTCCGAAGGCTTTGCGACCAGCGCATTCACCGCATTCTGCAGTTCCCGGGCACGTGTCAGTGCATCCTGGTACTCAATGGCGGCAAGTTCGGCATACTGGCTTACAACCTGGGCCGGGGTGGCCGCTGCCATGGCGCCGGTACTGAGCAAAGCGCCGGTCAGGCTGGCAATCACGCGTCGCATCGATAAAGCTCCTGGTGTTCAGATCAAGCAATGCTTGATCAAATGAATAATTAAATGAGAATGATTTGTATTGATTGTATCAGTAGACGTCTTGTCTGTACCGGCCATTGCGCCTGAGTTGATCGAACAAGGCTTGGCCGGCAATCGATTTCAGGGTTCGATCGACCGCATCGGCCATGCCTGTACGGCTTCCGCACACGTATACCCAGGCGCCTTCGCGTAGCCAGCGCCTGATTTCGGTGCGTTGAATGTGCAGAACGTGCTGTACATAAGGCCCGGCGGGTGCTCCCGAGCACGATGCCGTTTGTGGGGGTGCAAGGTTGTCCGCAGGCCCGTAAGCCATCGGGTGACCCTGAATGTCGTGAGCAATATCCCTTGAAAACGCCTGGTCCAGGCGCGCCAGGTATCCGTTGCGTTCCCATGCAGCCAGCTCGTTGCCGTAGTGCTGATCGTGTGCCCGCTGGCGTTCGCCGTAAATCAGCCAGTTTCGGGTGTGTCCTTGTGCCAGGCGCTCCCTGATCAGGGCCCGCAAGCCCGCCAGGCCTGTACCGTTGCCAATGAAAATGACCGGTACATCGGTGTCGGGTGCATGAAACCCCGGGTTGCTGCGCAACGTGATTGTCACGGTATCGCCGGGTTGGAGAGTGTGTGTCAGCCAGTGGCTGCCCAAGCCTGGCGTACCGTCTGCCGCGAGGTGTTCACGCACTAACAACCGGATGACACCTTCATCCGGCAACGAGGCAATCGAGTAGTCGCGCTGGATGCCCAGGTCGGCAATGGCAATGCTGGCGATGTCGCCGCCACGCCAGCGTGCAGTGGGTTGATCCAGGGATTCCAGAATCAGATGATGGCACGGCTTGCCCAGGCTGCCGGGATTGCTCAGCGTGCGTTCGCGCAGCCTCCACTGTCGGGTTGCAGGTGTATTGTCGGCAGCAAACGTCGTGGCGTCGGCTTGAAAATGCTGTTCAATCAGATGCGACCAGTGCGTCAGTGCGCTAGTCTGTTGCTGATTGACCAGCACCATCGGGAATAGAGGCCGGGCACCACAGCGTTGCAGCCAGTTTTCAATACGTACGGCAAAGCCGCAGTAGTTGCGATAGCGGGTGTCTCCCAGTGCCAGCAGACCATAACGCAGATTCGATAAATCGGGCGGTGGCCCTTCGTAAACATGGGCCAGGAACGGCGCAGCCATATCCGGGGGATCGCCCTCACCGCTGGTACTCAGAATGAGCAACAGTGTTTTGAAAAGTTGTAACTGTTTGGGGTTGGTGGCGGACAGAGGCCGTGCCACGGCGGCATACCCGGGCAAACTGCGTGCCGTTCGTTCGGCCAATGCGGCGGCTGTGCCTGTCTGGCTCGCATAGAACACGGCAAGTTCGAGTGTCCCGGTGTCAGGGGTATGGTCAGAGTCATGCAGCGCGGCCTTGTACCGTTGTCGGCTGCGCTGCCATGCCTTGAATGCCAGCAGACACCATACCAGGGTCAATACAATAGCCAGTGCCAGACGAAGTGTGGATTCAGTCATTGGATAGGGGTAAGTGGCGCTGTGGCAATGAAGGGCGGTCAGTGCGCCCGATACTCAAATTCCGGGGTCCACTCGATGGGTGTGTCGTTGCCTGCGGGGTCGTGGATGAACAACGCCGCCACGTGGTGTGTTCGGGCATATTGCTTGCCACGTTCGGGACCCATGACCAGCAGCGCCGTGGCCAGGGCATCGGCCATCATGCAGGTCGTGTCCACGACCGTGACTGAAAGCAGGGCATGCTGCACGGGCTGGCCCGTGAACGGATCCAGTGTGTGGCAGAAACGTCCTTCCGGTGTTGTGTAGGTGCGGCGGTAGTTGCCGGAGGTTGCCAGGGCGGCATCGCGCAGTGACGTCGGGAACCCCGTTTCGGGTGTTACTGCCTGGCCTGAACGGTTGATCGGTGGCAGTTCGATCTGTATGCGCCAGGGCTCATGCCGGCTGTTGAAACCCTGTGCTTTCAGTTCGCCCCCGATCTCCACCAGATAATCAGTCATGCCCTGCGCATTCAGCAGATCTGCAATCTGATCGACGCCGTATCCCTTGGCAATCGATGACAGGTCAAACTCCATTCCGCCCGGCTGCCACAGTGCACGGTGTTGGTGGTTCAGCGCGGTGTGCAACCAGCCTGACCGCTGCACGGCCCGGGTGCAGGATTCGGGTAAGGGAGGCAGTTTGGCTAAAGGGATTGTTGTCGGTCCGAATCCCCACAGTGATGACAGTGCCCCCAGTGTGGGGTCATAGGTGCCCCGGGTGCTCTGTGCCAGATCAAGGGCGGTTTGCATGACCCGGAAAAAATCCTCGGGCAAGGCATACCAGCCCGGTTCGGACCGATTGATCCGGCTGATCAGGCTGTCGGGTTGCCAGTGGCTCATTTGATCGCACAGATCATCAAGACGAGCTTGAACAAGCCCGGTCAAGCATGCCGCATGCCGGGCATCCAGAGGCTGTGCCAGGGCCACCGACCAGTGGGTACCCATGGTCGGTCCGGTCAGGGTGTGCGCTGTGGCGGGTTTCAGGGCAGAACCTCCAGCGTTGCAGCGTAGGCAGCGAAGCGTTTGTCAGCTGCACGTACGTTCGAACGGGCTTCGCCTTCGTGTTCTGCATGAACCCAGTAGCGGCCGGGGGCGGGCCATTGAACACTGAAGATGCCCCGGGCATCCGTTTTCACTTCGATTTCATTGACGCTGTTGCGGTAGCGGCTGCCTTCAGGAACGATTTCGATCGTGGCGCCTTCAAGAGGCTTGCCATCCAGTGTCAGGATAAATGCACTGGTTTCACCCGAAAACAGGTCGTTGGGGTGGGTTTGGGCTTGCAATGCAAGGCCCTCGGTAACCTGCAAAAGTTCGGTGGGTTTGCCTTTGGTGACGAAGGTTTCAATACGATTGGTTCGTTCCTGCACTTTCAGGCTTTCTGCCTGGGCGGGCACGTTGGCGGTCAGGTCGGCAGCATTTCCGAACCAGCGGCGTGGCTTGCCGTTTTCCTGCCACTGGGCGGATACGCCATTGCGCACCAGTGCAATGCGGTAGGTTCCCGATTCGGTCAGTTGCAGGTCAAAGCCGCTACGCAGTTCACCGGTGAACGGATTGACCGGCAGCAGGGCTTTGCCCGACGGGTCGGTGATGACGACCGTATTCAGTGGCAGCGGGCGATGATTGAAATGGAATTTGTCATTGCCGACAGCGGCATCAAAGGTCACCCAGGGTTTTTCCCCTGAAAGTATCGTGGCCGAAGGAAGGATCCAGGTATCGTGGGCCTGTGCGGTTCCTGTTGTGATCAACGGAGCAGAAACCAGCAGGGAAAAGGCCAGCATTGAAGACGCAGATAATTTTTTCATGGGATTGGTTCCAGGTGGTGTGGTGTTATAAGTGCCTGAGCCGCTTTTCATGGCATGACGCGCAGTTGCACTTCGCCCAGTTCGCGCTCGCCCTTGACGGTTTCAGGCGTATTGCCATGTTCCTTGACAGGCCACGACAGGGGCAGTTTCACCAGTTCATAGCCACCTTTTTCACGTGCGGCTTCAACCGATACTGTGTAGCTGCCGTCCGGTAAGTCTTTCAGGCCAGGGTGATCAGCCCCGAAATTGACGGTGTGTTTGCCAACGGCGCGTGTTGCACCACTAATACCATCGGCGGGCTCGTTTTGATTGCGCCCGCTCACACGCCACCATCGGCGCAGGTCTTTGAGCCACTGGGTACCCTCCTGGTTGGGCTTTTTCTGCTCGTACCAGACGCTCAGGTCGCGCACCAGAGTACGGTCTTTGTTTTCCAGCCAGACGGCCACATAGGGGCGGTGATACTCGGCGGTTTCGATGGCAGGAATTTCGATGTCCAGGCTCAGGCTGGCGCCGTGTGCGCGCGCCATGGTCAGTGTGCCAAGTAGCAGAAGCGCCAGGGGTTTGAGGGTGAAGTGCATGATCAGTGAATGAAAAGCAGCATGATCAGCAGGGGTGCCAGCGCACCCATGCCAAGCAGAGGCCAGGTTGAGGGGCGGTTTGCCGCCTGGGTTTTCATCAGCAACAAACCGCTCATGGAAAAGACAATGCAGCTGAAGGCAAACAGATCAATGAACCAGCTCCAGCCGGTTCCGGCATGCCGCCCCTTGTGCAGGTCATTGAAATAGGCGATCCAGCCTCGTTCACGTTTTTCGTACGTCAATTCACCCGTGGTGCGGTCAACCGCCAGCCAGGCATCTGCACCGGGCGAGGGCAGGGAAAGATAAATTTCATCGGCGCCGATTTCGGCCGTTCTTTCGTTGATACGAATGCCCAGTGATGTGTCAAGCCAGCTTTCAAGGTCTCGGGGCAATGGGGCATTCAGTGGTTTATGTCCACTGCTCACGGATTCCAGCGTTTCGAGCAGATGCAGAGGCACCACACGTTCCTGGTGGTCAACAGAGATAGCGCTTTCAATCCAGGTTGCGTTGTTCAGTGTCAGACCCGTGATCGAAAACAACAGCATGCCGGACAGGCTGAATGCAGCGCTGATCCAGTGCCATAAATGCAGTGTTCGCAGCCTGTTGGAACGCTTTTGCGGAAAATCGGAAAGCTTCAAAATATAATCTAACTGAGAATAATTCGCATAATCATAAATTAATCTTGATCAAAAAAACCCGGACATGTCCGGGTTGTTACAATTTTGCTGCCTGCTGCCTGCTGCCTGCTGCCTGCTGCCTGCTGCCTGCTGCCTGCTGCCTGCTGCCTGCTGCTTGCGGTTTCAGGTGCGCAATGTTTTCAGCGCGCTTGTTGTATCGCGTTCACCAGCGTTGTGTTGGCCTGCAGCAGCAATTGATCGGCTATGCTGCGAAAGCGGGTGGGGTCGGCCCTGATTTCAAGGTCTTTGCGTGCAAAACCCTGGCCTGTAAGCAAACCCGAAACAACGCCCAGCGCATTCACGCCCCCATCGGTGACATTACGGGTTGTGCCGTAAGGTTCCTGCGAGAAAACGGCTTGCCCGAGCTTGATCGTTGTGGTGGCGTTGGGACAATAACCAACGCACTGGCTGCCTTTCAAGGTGCTGTAGGAAATACCGCTGCCTGCCCGAACCGACAGCCCTTGGCCCATTTCAACTTCGGCGTCTCCGCCCATGACCCGCGTGTTGCCACTGCTGGATGCGTTCAGAAAGTCAATGTAGTAGGTGACTGTCATGACACCTGCATTTTCTTCTTTGATGATGGTCGGAAAGGCTCGCAGTGGATTGCGCATGTCAAAACCGGCAAATGCCGAACCTGCTCCTGTTTCGCCCGGGAACAGTGCCAGTTTCATGCCGCTGGGCGCCAGCATCAGGACATTGCCTGTGGTGCTGCTATCAAGCTTGAGAGGGCTCGGTGAGGCTGCCATGTCGGTATAGGCTTTTGAGCGTGCCAGTTCGGCAGCCTCAACAACCTGAAGCCCGGTTGTTTTCAGGCGACTCACGAAGTCTTTGTAGGCTGCATCGGTGATGGCCTGGTAGTCGGCGGCGTCGAGCCCTGTCAGAGTGCCCGACATGGCTGCCGACTGGGAACCGGTACCGAACAGGCTGCTGCTGCGTGCCGATTCCGAGATTTTTTGTGCAAAAGCAACGCGAAACGCACCGATGACGACTTTTTGTTCTGATTTGATGTAATCCGTGCCGGCTGTTTGCACGGGTTGCTGCGGGACACCGAATGCCCCCCGCTGAGTGGCAGGTTGGTCGGTGCCGGTTGTGACGCAGCCCGTCAGGCCAAAACCAAGCACAAGAGCGCTGGTCGTTGCTGCGAGGCACCTTTTAAAGACAGGACGATGTGTTTGGTTGTTTTTTTTGTGCCGGCTTACAGCGGATGTTTGCAGAGTGTGCATGATGTCTCGCAAGGCAGGAGTTGCGGATTGAACAGGGTGTGCAGATGCACCCCCCGGTATGGTTCAACACGTGTCTCGAGGCCATGCAAACCTGCCACCATCAGCGTGAACGTTACAGAAATTCCTTCTGATATATCAAACGTCACTTGTACTGGATTTTACGCGAATCTGGTACAGATTCCACTTTTTTGGCGTGTTGCGTTTGTTTTTCAGTACAGTTGCATGATCATGCCGTCTGCAATGGCAGGGTCATGTGCAATGTCAAGCCCTGGCCTGGGGCTGATTCGACCCAGGCCCAGCCTTTGTGGTGTTGCATGACACTGCGAACCAGTGGCAAGCCCAGGCCTGACCCTTCAATGCTGCCCGTTGTATTCAGTCGAACGAAACGCCTGAATACACGCTCGGTATCCTCAGAACGAATGCCGGGGCCATGGTCTCGAATCAGAATGTGTGCCTGGCCGTTCTCAGCATCAGAGACCATGCTCAGGATGATCCGTTGGCCTGTTGTGTCGTATTTAAGTGCATTTTCAACGCCATTGCGCAGTGCGGTCACCAGTTCGGGCATGTTTCCTGAAACCCGTATGGTTTCGGAAGGCAGTTCGATACTGAGCCGCGAAGAGGCTTCCGGCAAATGCTTTAGCAAAGGGTCGATGATTGACCTGAGGTCGATGTCTTTATGTTGACCACTGCCGCGTCCGGTATCCAGACGGGTTAGTGTAAGCAGATCGTTAACCAGTTCCGTCATGGTTGCTGCGCGTTGCCTGATTTGTTCTGCCACATGGCCGCGAGTCGATTCGGGTACCAGATCCGCTGCCAGCAGTTCACTGAAGCCCAGTATCGAGGCCAGTGGCGTACGCAGTTCATGGGCTGCCGTTGCGGCGAAGTCATTGGTCATGCGTTCAAGGCGGTTTTGCGCTGTGATGTCGCGCAGCAGTACGAGTAGACCAACCGGATCGTCTTGCAGTGATTCCAGCCTGACTTCATAGGTAATGGGAGCGGGTGTATCGAGCTGGATTTCAAAGCGCGTGACACCGGGTGGGTGATCTGTTGTGAGTGCCTTTTCAAGACTGCAGTAAAAATCGTTGATACGTGCCGTTTTATTCTGGCTGATGTCCGTCTGGAAAACGCGCTCGGCAAAGCTGTGAAGCATCGCGGATTCTGTTTCCTTTTCATTCCAGCCAAGCAACTTGGCCATCGGGGGATTGCACCCCTCAATGTGATTGCCTTGCTGTGAAAACGCGATGGCGGGATCGGGTATGGCCCGAAAAAGGTTGGCCATGCGTCGTTCCCGCGACGAGACCTGGTCCAGTGCCTGTGAAAGTTGTTGATCGGATGCGCGGGCCCGTTTGAGCATGCGCCACCGACCAATTTCAGCCATAAGTGTAATCAGAGTCAGTAGTGCAGCCGCACTGAGAAGTACGGTTTGCCGTAGCGAGTAAGCGGCCAGCAGATCGTGCGTGGAAAGACCAACCACAACAGCCAAAGGAAAATTGGCCACCTGGGCAGCGCTGAGCAAAAGTGCCTTTTGTGCCAATTCAGGCGAAGCAGGGGCGGATTGAATTTCCGGGGCGGATTTATGCAGCAGTGGCAGCAGATGTGGTTGTTCAGAACCCACGTCAAGGCCAGGTATGTGTTCCCGACTGCGCACCATGCGAATGATTCGGTCGTTGGTGCCAATGAGTGCGATCAGGCCCCGTGTTCCGATATCAAGCTTGCGATAGCGTTCAGTCAGTTGGACAGGGTCGATTGAAATGACCAGTACACCCAGCAATTCACCGGCATGTCCCGTCAGGCGGCGGCTCAGCTGGACGGACAGGCGTCCACTGGCACGGCCAATGACCGGGGTGCTGATGAATAAACCTTTGACTTGACCTTTCAGGTGGACTTGAATGTGCTCACGGTCAGATAGATCAATCGGTTCAAACTCTTTCAGCGAGGAAGATTGGAGGATGCCGTTCAGGTCAACCAGTGCAAGTTGAAGTATGGGCTGTTCGCTCAGGCCATTGCCAGGCAGAAAATGCTGCAACGATGTGTTGATGCCGTGAATCCGTACTTCGCGTTCAATAACGTGTGACAGGCGTTCCGCATCAAGCAGAACCTGTTCTGCGTGTGCAGCCAAAGACTCGCTGAGTGTGGCAGATTGCCGTTGTCCAGAGTCGATTTCCTGGCGATGATCCCACAGCAGAAAGCTGACAATGGCGATCCAGATGCCGGCCAGAAGCAACAGCATGGGATAGCGGACTTGCAACGCCTGTTTCACGTGCCCGATGGCAAGTTTTTCTTTCATGGCGCGGGCCCGCTGGGTGCAAACGGTGTATCAGGGTGACGTTGCTGGATCTGCCGTATTCCCCGCTGAAACAAGGGCGCGGTATTCGTCGGACAGCAGGCGCATGACAACGGCAAGCGGCGCGGGTTTCACGATGGCCTGAACGGCATCAGGCAAGCCCCCTCGTTCTTCAATTTCGGTTGAAGTAAGCGCCGAGATGACGTAGATGGTGGTGTTCTGTGTTTCCGGAAGATCAAGAAGCGAACGAATCATGCGAAAACCATCCATGCCGGGCAGCATCAGGTCGGCAATGATGACGTGCGGACGTTTTGAGCCTGCCTTGATCAGCCCACCGAAACCATCGTGCGCTGTTTCAAGATCAACCGGGAATGGCAGGCTGCCGATCGCCAATTCGTAGATTTCTTGAAGATGTGGGTCATCTTCGACGATGAGCACACGCAGGGCTTTCTGATCGGGACTGGATGCCTGATCATCTGCGAGGTTGCTGCGCCGTTCGATGGATTGTACGCGTTGACGCAGCATGGCTTCAACCGCGCTGCGTTGGATGCGGCGGTGCCCCCCAGGCGTTTTCCAGGCTTCAAGCGCTCCAGCTTCAACCCAGAGCTGAACGGTGCGCACCGAAACGCCAAGCAGATGAGCTGCTTCACGGGTGGATACGATGTCGTTGCTCGGGGTATTCATGGCGTGATTGATAATTTTGAAAATCGGTTGGATTGTAATGGATGGGCAGGTTGTGCACCGGTTTTGATTTGAAGTGAATGATAGTACCAATCACTCAGAATTCGAACCTTTTATCTGTAATTTTTCATTATTTTCATCTTGTTTATCCATTTGTCTTGCGCGTTTCATAGGTTATTGTAAGAAAAGATATGTAATTATTGATATATATTAATTTTCCAATCGGCTATAATTGATAAATTCGAAAATTACGTATTTTAAGATCTGGTTTCAATATTCTGGTTTTCACCAAAAACTGGCCAGCTGGTCTTGGGCCTTGCCGATGCAAGGCGCTGTCGATGCCCACACATAGTGTTTTAACTTCTGAAGCCTTGCAGTGTTCGGCGTGTGCCCTTAGTCACGTGTGCGTGCCGTCGTGTGTTTCTCCCGATGACATTACACGCCTTGATGGCCTGGTCAAGAGGCGACTTCGTGTTTCGCGTGGTTCACACTTGTTTGCCCAGGGTGAAATTGCGGATGCTATTTACAGCATTCGTTTCGGTTCATTCAAAACGCACCTCAAGAACGCAAGTGAGAGGGCTCATATCACGGGGTTTCATTTGCCTTCCGGAGTCCTTGGCCTCGATGGGCAAGCGTCAGGTACGCATGTTTCCGAAGCCATTGCACTCGAAGACAGTGAAGTCTGTGTGATTGATCTGCATGAGTTCGATGCGTTCACAGGCAGCTTGCCCGGCGTTCGCGGCTGGTTACGCCGGATCATGAGTCAGGAAATCAGACGCGCTTGCCAATTGATGTTCATCTTGGGGAATTTGCGTTCCGACCAGCGTCTTGCCGGCTTTCTGGTGCGTTATTCAAACGGCCTTGCTGCGTTAGGGTATGCGCCAAATGCGTTCGTGCTTCGCATGACACGGGAAGAGATTGGCAATCATCTTGGGTTGACACTTGAGACAGTGAGCAGGGTCTTCACCCAGCTTGCCGACGCAGGCTTGTTAACCGTGCAACAACGCGATGTGGTGATTCTTGACAGACCTGCGCTCACCCGACTGGCCGGCCCGGATTTCGGGTGCAATGCGTATTGAGATTCTGTGGCGACCCTGGATAAAAAGCATTACGATTCCCGCATAATGCTTAAACTTGCTTTATCAGGTTTGATTTTAAAATCATCAAGTAAATTTTAGGGTTGGATTTAATGAAATTCGGAAAATCAAATATTTTAAATGAGATAAATGATTCATTTTCTGGTGTTGAGCGGGTGATCCCGGCAGGATTTGCCCCTTACAAAGTCTTGAGTGCGTTCATGGAGTTGATGGGTGATATCTATGCCCGTCCCGAAGGCGAGGGCCGCATCACACTTGGGCTTTACATCAGCGAAAGGCATTTGAACCATCAGGAAGCGGTGCATGGCGGTATGGTGGCCACGCTGGCTGATAACACCATGGGCTATCATGCGCGTTTGGCACTTGGCAGCCCAATTGCGACAGTCAGCCTGAACGTTGATTACCTTGGGCGTTTACAGCTGGGTGACTGGCTGGAAGTCAGTTGTCAGGTTGATCGCTGTGGCAAGCGTCTGGTCTTTCTGGCCTGTTCAGGTGCTGTCAACGGGCAAACAGCCTTCAGGGCGCATGGTGTTTTTTCGGCTATTCGCAGAGGCTGACTTTCAGGGGCGTGTTTGTCGGCCAAAATGCATCAGTGCCATACCTGTAACGGCAATCAGCCCGCCAAAAAGCAGTGAAATACCCAGTCTCTCGCCCAGCAATACACCTGAAAAAAATAGACCGAACACCGGCACCAGAGTGATATACCCCGAAGCGGCACCTGCCCCAATGGCTTTGACCCCGTCAAAATACCACGCGTAGGCCAGGGCGGTGGATGCAAATGCAAGAACCAGCAGGCTGATCCAGGCGCTGGCCGGCGCGTCTGGCAGCGCAGCCCAGGTTGCAGGGCCTTCGGCAAGCAGGCTGGTTGTGACCAGCATGCCTGCCCCCAAGACCGAGGTAACTGTTGTTGTTGTCAGCGCATCGATCCCTGTCAGTACAGCCCGCCCGATCAGTGTGTAGGCCACCCAGCAGGCCACGCAGCCCAGCAAAAGGAAACCGCCCGCGTTGACACCATCGTGAATAAACGAGAGCGGACGGCCATCGGTGATTGCCAGCGTGGCACCTACGGCCGCCAGCAGCATGCCCAGTGCTATTTTTCCGTTCAGGCGTTCGTGAAAAACCACTGCGGCCATCAGCAGGGTGACGGCCGGGTTCAGGGTAACAATGATCGATGCCTTGCCGGCAGGAACAAATTGCAGTGCCAGCATGAAAAAGGACGCATAGCCCAGCACGCCTGTTGCTGAAGCCAGTGTCAGATTCAGCCATTGCCGTTTGTTCAGGACACGTACTGTACGAAAACGGTTGTAGCGATACAACCAGACCAGCAGTACGGCACCAGCGATGACAAATCGCAGGCCTGATGCCGTAAGGGGCTGCATGTACTGCCCGGTCAGGCGGCCCAATGGCCAGGCGGCACCCCACAGGGCGGCCATGCCCAGCAGACGCAGGTGAATGGAAACAATGGAAGGGGAGGTCATGGCGCGCAGGAATACCGGTATCGGAATGTGAAACTATGCAGCAAGGGGATGGCCATTAAGCAGCGTGATTCACCGAAAAACCAGCGAATCGACCAGGGCTTCTTTTTCTTTGGGAACCAGCAGGATGTCGCTGACTCGTGAAAATGTCCGGCTGATGGCCAGCGGGCATGGAACCCGTTGTTTGGTTCCGGTTACGCGCAGCCAGTTTCTGCGCACCCAGCCCATGGGTTGCCGTTTCCAGTAGTCTGTACTGGTGTTCCAGATGAGCGGGTAAAAAAGGTACTCGCTTAGTATACTGGGCCGGGCGTGCTCTTCCAGAAGCCAGCCTTTGTCCTGTTCCCATTCCATCAGGATAACCGGCCGGTGACGGGAAATTGTGTGCCGCAGTCCGCGGATTACGGCATGTTCATGGCCTTCAACATCGATCTTGATGAAATCGATGGCGCCGGGCGGTTGCTCGTGCAAAACAGCATCACCGATTTTCAGGGTAATGATGTCTTCTTCATGGTTTTGGGTGTCCATGTTGGTGCGTACCAGACTTGATCCGCCCAGGTTTCCCGATGTTTCCACATACAGTGTCTGTACCGTATCGCTGTCAGACAGCCCGATCTGGAAAGGCTGTAC
Organism: Alcaligenaceae bacterium; assembly: GCA_012727555.1. Taxonomy (GTDB): domain Bacteria; phylum Pseudomonadota; class Gammaproteobacteria; order Burkholderiales; family Burkholderiaceae_B; genus JAAYGT01. Next base: position 14,600 of record JAAYGT010000071.1, read on the forward strand.
ATGGTTCAATCCATTGGCCTGCAGATTCTGGCTCAGCATGGAAAAAGCGCGTGCACCCGGTTCGAAAGAAAGTACTTTATGTGCAAAACGGCTGAACATCAGCGTGTGATTGCCTATGTTGGCTCCGATGTCAAGAATAACCTCCGGCTTCAGACGACCGAAAAGGTCTTCAAGAAGAAGCAATGTTTCGAGATCGTAGATCGTATTCCGTAAAACCTTCTGCCCGATGAAGTCGGTCGGGTCGATCAGGATGCGCTGACCGTAGCGGTTTTTTGCCCATTGGGTTGTGCCGGATGCAGCCGTTGTCACGGTGAGTTCCTGTGTGTCAAGTTTTTGTGTCGGCAATCATAACAAGCGTACCGGAAATCTGCCCGGATCGATGGGCCCGATACATTCACCTTCATAGGGCTGCAACAGTGGGCGTGAATGCCGTGTACAAAAATGTCACATTCAACCTGCTAAACTCACGCGTTTTTGGTGCCGGGGTTCATATCCGAACCCTTTGGTTGGCGCGCCAGAAACCATTTCTCACCCTGAAAGGAGTTTTCCGGCATGGCAAGCACGCTTGCGATTATCGTTTCACTTTTACTGTTGATGTATCTGGCGTATCGCGGTATCACCGTGTTGCTGCTGGCACCATTGATGGCCTTGCTGGCCGTTCTGCTGTCCGGTGAGGTGCAGTTTTTTCTGCCCATCTACTCAGAAACCTTCATGAAGGCGCTCAGCAACTATGTACTGGCCTTCCTGCCCATTTTCTTGCTGGGATCCCTGTTTGGCCAGCTGATGGCCGATTCCGGTGCGGCTCACACCATTTCGCACTGGATCATGAACAAATTGGGTCACAAGCACGCCATTGTGACCGTTGTTCTCGCCTGTGCTGTGCTGACCTACGGCGGTGTGTCGTTGTTCGTGGTGGCCTTCGCCATTTATCCAATCGCGCGAGATCTTTTCCAGACGGCAGATATTCCAAAGCGTCTGGTTCCTGCTTCGATTGCTCTGGGTTCGTTCACGTTCACCATGACGGCCATGCCCGGCACGCCGGCTATCCAGAATGCGATTCCGATCCCTTACTTTGGCACCAACGTGTTTGCAGCCCCTGGGCTGGGCCTGATTGCATCGGCCATCATGCTGTTTGGTGGCCTGTGGTGGTTGCACTCGCGCGCTGCGCGTGCAAAACTGGACGGCGAAGGCTACGGCCAGCACCGTGAAGATGTCACGGTTTCCCAGGACGACGAGACCGATGGCCGCATGTCGGAAATGCCCATGTTTTTGGCTGTCCTGCCCCTGATTCTCGTGATCGGGGTGAACGCCGTATTCACCTATGGTGTATTTCCGAATACTGACATGAGCTTCATGACCGAGCGTTTCCCGTCGGTATCACCGCAAAAAATGGCCGGACTCTGGGCTCTGATCATCGCCCTGACGATGTCCTGCGCGGTGTTGATTGTGTCGCGTCTTGGGCACTGGTCCAATCTGCGCGAGACCGTCAACAAGGGCGTGTTCGGTTTCATGCTGCCGCTGTTCAATACGGCTTCCGAAGTCGGTTATGGTGCAGTGATTGCCAGTCTGGCAGGTTTCGTGATCATTCGTGATGCTGTCTTGAATGTGTCGCCGGGTAATCCGCTTATCTCCGAAGCCGTGGCCATGAACGTGCTTGCCGGTATCACCGGGTCATCGTCAGGCGGGTTGAGCATTGCGCTTCAAACGTTGGGCCCTGACTACCTGCGTATGGCGCAAGCGGCCGGCATCAGTCCCGATCTGTTGCACCGGGTTGCGGTGATGGCGGCCGGAGGCTTCGACACGCTGCCCCATTGTGGCGCCATCATCACGCTGCTGGCCATCTGCCGTTTGAATCATCGTCAGTCGTATTTGAATATCGCAACAGTCACCATTGGCGTACCGCTTGTGGCCCAGGTTGTGGTGATCACACTGGGCACACTGTTTGGCAGTTTCTGATCCGGACCTTTGATCCTGGCAGAGACCAGGCCTTACATGCGGGTAGCGCTCCAGCTGCCCGCGCCTTCAATGGTTCCCTGCATTTTTTTTCCGTCTGTGGTTCCCTGAAACCGGAACGGCCCGTTGGGCGTGTTCACGCTGAATTGGATGTTTGTGCCTGAAATACGCATGTTCATGACGGGTACAGAGCGTTCGTCCAGTGTGATGGCGACTGCCTGAACACGATTCAATTGCTGCCAGACCCGCAGCACGAAGCCTGGCCGTTCTGTGGCAGTAACCTGCCACAAGCCTTCGATATCTGCGGGTATGGTCCACATGAACACATCGTTGCCGTCCACGACATCGTGGTGTTCGGGCGTCCAGTCTTCCATATGGAAGGCATGGGAGACGATGCGGGTACCCGGTTTCAGTTTGAACAGATAAGGGCGCAGGCGCAGGTTGATTTCCGGAAACAGGTACATGCTGATCACGGTTGCCTGGCTCAGGTCGGTATCGAACAGGTTTTCTGTTTTGAAGGTGACCCGATCCGACACCCCTTGTTCTTCCGCGGCGGCGCGGGCTTCGATTGTGCGTTCGGGATCCAGGTCAACGCCGTAACCCCGGGTGCCGTGCTTGCGTGCCGCGGCGATCGGAATACGGCCATCACCCGATCCAAGATCGATCAGGTAATCATCAGGACCGACACGGCCCAGTTCAAGCATTCGTTCGATCACCGCAGGCGGCGTCTTGATGTAGGGCACGTCGAGCGAAGGGCGGGTTTGAGCGCTGCTGCTGTGGCTGACAAGAACCATGCCAAGTGTTGCCAGGGCAGGGCGTAGCCATTTCAGCAGGGTACGGGGCATGCAGTGTGTTGCGGGTAGTGCGTGTGTGGTGGCAGGGCAGGGGATAGGGTGTTCGTGCATAAAATGAATCAAATTTGTGCCATCAAAACGGCAAACGGGTGTAACGATCTGGTTTTTTGAGCAAACCCAGACCTTACAACAACTGGCCCAAGGTTGCATCTGTACAATGCCGGTTGTGGCCCTGACCATCTTCATGGTTTGCGGCGTCTGGTCAACTACAGTTTTTCTTCATGTTCTTCAGGAAGTCTTCCCCAAGAAAAAAAATTTCTGCCCCTGTGGCGGCCAGGCTGATTGCAGTGCTTGGTACTGCGCGGCGTTATTTACTGATTCCTGCGCTGTCCGCTGTTGTTGGCTTTGGGGTGGCTGTTGTGCTGCTCAATCCCCAGTGGGTCGCTGGCGCAACCGCCAGACAGAAGGCCGTTCAGTTTCAGCCCGTTGACTCACTGACCGGTCAGGCTGGCACGCTCTGGTCCAGCTTGAAAGAGGGGGTGCTGACCGGGGTTCGCATGCCGGATTGGTCAAAGGATTTTGCGGTTGTAGCCTCTTCGCTGGATATCCCGGCCGTCTTTAATCAGATCTTGCCTGATCACGGGTTGCACTGGCCTGACTGGCTTTCCGTGCAGGCATTGCTTTCCCGGTTGCCGCGCCCTGGCCAGGAAGGCTTCGCACCTCGTGCTCAGGTGACGGAAGAAGGCCGGGTACAGACACAGTTTTCAAGTTGTCCGCAGTTTTTTCCTGCCGGCTACACGCCCCTTGTGCCAGGGGCCCCGGGGCTGCGCGAATTGTGTTTTTCCGCCTTCGCCATACTGCATGGTGGTCAGACACGCACGCCCGTGTTTGTGGTGCAGCGTCTGAATCGTGCTTCTTTGATCAAGGCACGCGAGGTGTCGCGCACTGACCGTTTCTATGCCGATGCACGCTTGCCTCTGGCCGAGCGTGCCGAACTGTCCGATTACGCGGGTTCAGGCTATTCACGAGGCCATATGGCACCTGCGGCCGACATGCCCACGCCTGAAGCCATGGCGCAAAGTTTTTCACTCGCCAACATGGTGCCGCAGAATCAGCGGCATAACGCGGGTGCCTGGAGTCGTATCGAAGATGACACACGCAAGTATGTCATGCGTGCCCGGGGCGATGTGTTTGTGTTCACCGGCCCCTATTATGGACACCGTAATGAACCCGCTGCAGCTGGCCGGGTTGCCGTACCCAGTCACCTGTTCAAAGTGGTGTACGATGCCACCGAAAAGCGGGCCTGGGTTCACTGGCACTGGAACAGCGACGAAACCCTGGCCGGCCCACCCATAGCGTACGCTGAATTCGTGCGGCGCACCGGGTTGCAGTTGTTGCCCACCGATTGATCCGATTTTGCCAATCCCTTTACCATGAGCGCCACCTATCTCGATGTGCCTTTCAGGGAAAAAGACCAGGCCAAGGCCCTAGGTGCCCGTTGGGATCCTGCCGCGCGCAAGTGGTATGTGCCCCAAGGCAAAGATCTGGCCCCTTTTTCCGCCTGGCTTGCTGCCGCAGACGGTTCCGAAAACAATAAGGTCACGAGCCCCATTTTGCCCGGTTCTGTGCAAACCGCTCCGGTGGCGGGTGGTCTGGTCGTAGCAGGTGTTGAATCGGTCGCTCTCAGTGCCACGGCGTCCAGGCAATCCCTGTCACAACTGCTGGCTGGCGTGGCTCATGCAGTTGCCCAGGCCTTCAGTACGGGTGTCTGGATTACGGCCGAAGTCGTTCAGGTGCAGATGCGTAACGGGCATGTGTATCTGGAATTGTCTGAACGTACACCGGAAGGCGTCGTTCTGGCCTCTGCCCGGGGCATGATCTGGTCCAGTACTGCGCAGCGGATTTTGCCGGTTTTTGAAGCGGCAACGGGCGGCGGTCTGGCGCCAGGCATGAAACTGCTGATCCGGGCCCGGCCGGTCTTCAAGCCACAGTACGGTTTCAGCCTGGAAATCGATGCCATCGATCCGGATTACACACTGGGTGAGCTCGAAGCCCGCAAACGTGAAATTCGCAGCCGGCTGATGCAGGAAGGCATTTTTGCTGCCAACAAGGCCCTGCCATTGCCCTGGGATTACACCTGCGTTCTGGTTGTTGCGCCGCAGGGTGCGGCGGGCCTGGGCGATTTCCAGGCTGAAGCCAACCGGCTTGAGCAGTTCGCGCTGTGCCGTTTCATTTATGTGCATAGCCGGTTTCAGGGTGAGGGTGCAGCCGGGGAAATCCGGCGGGCACTTGAAAATGCGCTTGAACAACACAAAGCTGGCCTTGATGCCGTCGTGATCATTCGCGGCGGAGGCGCTGCGGGTGACCTGGCTTGGCTGAACGATTATGAGCTTGCCCGAACCGTGTGCACGCTGCCCTATCCTGTGTTGACGGGCATTGGTCACGAGCGTGACTCCACGGTGCTTGATGAAGTGGCGAACCTGCGGTTTGACACGCCCAGTAAAGTGATTGCAGGTATCGAACAGGTGATCCGCAGTCGTACCCAGCAGGCACAGGCCAGTTTCGAACAGATTGCTGCCTTGGCAGGTCGTACCCTGAAGCTGGCACGTGACACGGTAGAAAGCCGCCTGGCGGCTGTTCGGTCTGGTGCGGGTGTGCAACTGGCCCAGGCGCGTGAAATCACGTCAGATACGTTTCATGCGTTGCGCCTTCAGGCCGGGCGCACCGTACAGAATGCACGGCAGGAAACCCGCAGCCTTTTGACCGAAGTGCGTCACAATGCCACCCTGACACATTCAGTTGCCCAACGTGAAGTACCCGCCCTGTTTTCCGAAATCAACGCAGAAGCGCAGTCGGCCATCACTCTGGCCCGCACACTGACCCAAACGCGCCTGCAGGCTGTCCAGGATCGCGCCCGACTCGATGTCCGGCACGGTCGTGCGCTGATTGATACCTGTTTTGGTCAGGTCGTGCAGTCTTCAAGGCAGGGTGTTGAAAATGCCCGTGCTGTTTCGACCGCCTTGTTCCGGGAAATTGCCGGTCAGGGACCGGAAAAAACCCTGGGGCGTGGCTTTGCTGTGGTGCGTTCCGGCGATGGCCGGCCGGTTACCTCGGTTGGGCAGGTGCATGAAGGTAACACGCTGAGCATTCAACTGCACGACGGCCGGGTTGCTGTGCACGCGCTCAAGGCTGACCCCCTGCCTGACAAGGCCGAATCCTGAATACCGTTGATTCATTACACTTTGAAAAAATCCAGGGAATACCATGGCACAGAAAACATTCAGACAGGCCTATCAGGTCTTGCAGGATCACGCAGAAACCCTGCGTAATCAGCAGGAACCCAATATCGACGACCTGCTGACCATTGTGAACGAATCCGTGGCGGCCTACAAAGTTTGCAGGCAGCGTATCGATGCCGTTGAAAAGGCGCTTGAACAAGCTCTGAACGGCGCGGGTGTCGATGCAGCAGACGTTCACACGACAGAACGTGGCAAACAACGTACAGCTGCCGGATCGGATGAGCCTGCTTTCAGGGGGGCGTTTCACGATGACACAGACAGCGCCGGTGATCCAGAAAACGATATTCCGTTCTGAAAGGCGGTTGTGTGAACCAGGAAACCCCATTCAGCTGGAAGAAAATAGCCGTTCCCGCTTACGGTCCTTCCGTGCTTTTCGGTATAGGCAATGGTGCCATTTTGCCCATTGTTGCACTGACTGCCATTGACCTGGGCGCCTCTTCGGCGTTGTCGGGACTGATTGTCGCCCTGATCGGCCTGGGCTCATTGCTCAGCAACCTGCCAGGTGCGTTGGTCATTTCTCGTTTTGGTGAGCGTCGTTCCTTGCTTGGCGCATCGCTCATGAGCGTACTGGCCATGGTGTTGTGTATTCTGGCCACGGACCCCTGGGTGCTGGCGGTTGGTGTATCCATGTTTGGTGTGTCCACCTCGGTGTTCTATCTGGCCCGGCAAACCTATCTGATCGAAATGGTGCCGTTTGAACTACGTGCCCGGGCACTGGCCACGCTGGGCGGCGCTCAGCGCATTGGCAGTTTTGCCGGACCCTTCATTTCAGCTGCGGCCATGCATGCCTTTGGCCTTGACGGTGCGTATGCGGTTGCGATCTGCGTGCTTTTCCTGGGGGGGATCATCTGTTACTACATGCCCGAATTGCCGGTGCCTGCACGCCCTGCCGGGCATGGGCCGATGGCCAAGCCCCGGCTCACTCGTCTGGCGGTCGAGCACCGCAAGGTGTTTCTGACACTGGGCCTGGGTGCTGCCTGTGTGGCCGCCATGCGTGCCGCCCGTCAAATTGCCATTCCGCTGTGGGCTGTCAACATTGGTTTGTCGCCATCGGTTACTGCCGTGGTGTTCGGCTGTGTGTCGGCTGTCGATATGCTGGTGTTTTATCCGGCCGGCAAGATCATGGATACCTACGGGCGTGTCTGGGTCGCTTTGCCCTGTGCCTTGCTACTGGGCCTGTCGTTCATTTTCATCCCCTCGACCAGTCAGTTGTGGTCGTTCGTGATTGTGTGTTTGCTGATGGGGTTCGGCAATGGTATTGGCTCAGGGCTGGTCATGACGCTGGGTGCCGATGCCGCGCCGCGCAATGGCCGCACCGAATTCATCGGGTTATGGCGACTGATCGCCGATATCGGCAATAGCGCCGGCCCTTTCGTGGTGTCGGGTATCACCGCCTGGGTATCACTGGCTGCCGGCATTACACTGACTGGTGTGTTCGGTGTGCTGGCGGCCGGTATTTTCTGGTGGTGTCTGCCGCATGGAAAAAGGCAGCCCTGAGTGCTGCCAAACGTTTCTTGTTGTTGAACCTGAGCGGGGCTATTCGTGGAAATCCGGCAGATACGTTATTTCACCCGTGTGGTTGAGTTGGGCAGCATGGGTAAGGCGGCCCGTGATCTGGGCGTGGTCACGTCTGCACTCAGTCAGCAAATCAGCCGTCTTGAATCCGAATTGGCGACCCGACTGTTGCAACGCTCTGCCACGGGTGTGGTGCCCACCGATGCCGGCCTGGCTTTTTTCCAGCAGGCTCAACTGGCCTTGCGCCACCTCGACGAAGCATCGCGTGCTGCCCAGCAGGCACGTTTGTCCGGGCACGTCAGTGTCGGTATGGCGCCGACTACCGCATCCGTGCTTGCGCTGCCCTTGCTCAAAGCCATGCAACGTCGTTATCCCGATGTGCGTTTCCATCTGGTCGAGGCGCTGTCTGGCCATCTGGCCGCCATGCTGGCAGCACGCCAGATTGATCTGGCCGTTATTTTCAATACCCGCAGCAGCCATCGATGGTCGGTCATGCCTTTGCTTGATGAGCGTTTGTTTCTGGTGGCTGCCCAGGGGTTTGCCGGCTTCCCCGAACCGTACGGGGTACTGCTTTCAGACATTACCCAGGTTCCGCTGGCCATGCCTACCCATGTTCATGGCTTGCGTTCCTTGCTTGCAACAGCTACCGGCCAGCGCGATCTCAGTCTGTCGGTCGTGCTTGAAGTGGATTCGCTGGCGGTGGTCATGGATGCGGTCCGTGCCGGTCTGGCAGCCACCATCCAGCCAGGTGCGGCTTTGGCACGGTTTCCCGCTGGAACCTTCCAGCTGGCCCAGATCACTGATCCGGGTCTGGTGCGGCGCAATCAACTGGTCAGTTTGTCGGATGACGACCTGTCGCCGGCAGCACTGGCAACACGCGTGGTGTTGCGTCAGGTCGCTCGGGATCTGGTGCAGGAAGGGTTGTGGCTGGGCGCTACCGTTCACGAATCGTGAATACCCCTTGTCCGTTTCGGCTCTAGTTGACGCACGGGGACTCGACTAACCTCTCGCAATTCGAGGGAGATTCTGTGGTCTCCTGTTCGCAAGTGAGAGGGAACATGCTGGATGTTTTGGTAATTGGTGGTGGCAACGCAGCGCTGTGCGCCGCACTGATGGCCCGCGAGGCCGGTGCCCGTGTTCTGGTGCTGGAATCGGCACCTAAAGAATGGCGTGGCGGCAATTCACAACATACGCGCAATCTGCGCTGCATGCACGATGCCCCCCAGGACGTTCTGGTGGATGCTTATCCGGAAGAAGAGTTCTGGCAGGATCTTCTCAAAGTTACTGGCGGCCGCACCAATGAACAGCTGGCACGTCTGGTGATCCGCGCCTCGTCGACCTGCCGCGACTGGATGCGCAAGCACGGCGTGCGTTTTCAGCCTTCGTTGTCGGGTACCCTGCATGTGGCACGCACCAACGCTTTTTTCATGGGCGGGGGAAAGGCGCTCATGAACGCCTACTACCGCAGCGCAGAAAACCTGGGTGTTGAAATTCGTTATAACGCCACCGTCGATTCGCTCGAGATGGATGGTGATCGCTTTGTTGCCGCCCGCATTGGTAACGAGCGTATTCCTGCACGTACCTGTGTCGTGGCGTCCGGTGGTTTTGAATCGAATCTGGCATGGATGCGTGAAGCCTGGGGGCAGAACGAGGCTGGCGAATGGCCTGCCGACAATTTTCTGATTCGTGGCACCCGTTACAACCAGGGCACGCTGCTGAAATTTCTGCTGGGGGCGGGGGCCGATCCCATCGGTGATCCTACGCAGTCACATTGCGTGGCCATCGATGCGCGCGCGCCGTTGTACGACGGTGGTATCTGCACGCGCGTCGATTGCGTTTCGCTGGGCATCATGGTCAACCGCGATGCCGTGCGTTTCTACGACGAAGGCGAAGACTTCTGGCCCAAGCGCTATGCCATCTGGGGGCGCCTGGTGGCCCAGCAACCGGGCCAGATCGGTTATTCCATCATCGATGCCAAGTCGATCGGCCGGTTCATGCCGCCGGTGTTCCCGGGCGAAAAGGCAGCCACTTTGCCCGAACTGGCTCGCAAACTGGGCCTGGATGAAGCCGTTTTCATGAAAACCGTGAACGAGTTCAATGCAGCCTGCCGTGTGGGCACGTTTGATCACGCTGTGCTCGATGACTGTCACACCGAGGGAGTGCAACCGCCCAAAACCCATTGGGCTCGTCCGCTTGATACCGCGCCTTTTTACGCCTACGCCCTGCGGCCGGGCATCACCTTTACCTACCTTGGGGTCAAGGTCGATGAAACGGCGGCGGTTCACTTTGGTGGCAAAGCCAGCAAGAACCTGTTTGCCGCCGGTGAAATCATGGCAGGCAACGTGCTGGGACAGGGCTATACCGCCGGTGTGGGCATGAGCATTGGTACAGCGTTTGGACGCATTGCCGGCCTTCAGGCGGCCGCGGCCGCCCTGAGCAGCCTGCAGGGCTGAAACACCCTCCAAGACAACGCCCCGACGCTCTGGAAAACAGGGCTCGATGTGCATCCATTCAAAGTTTATTCCAGGACACAACCCGTATGCAGCAGCTTGAAACCCTGGCCCGGGAGGCCATGGACCTGGCCAGTCAGCCAGCTACCCTGACGCCCGCCGAGGCGGAAGTTGATCGAGTCATGACCATTTGCAATGCCTGCCGGTATTGCGAAGGTTTCTGTGCCGTTTTTCCGGCCATGACCCGTCTGCTTGAGTTCAATAAAGCCGACATTCATTATCTGTCCAATTTGTGCCATAACTGCGGGGCCTGTCTGCACTCGTGCCAGTATGCGCCGCCCCATGAATTTCAGTTGAATGTGCCGCGCGCCATGGCCACCGTCCGTGCCCAGACCTACGCCGAGTACGCCTGGCCACCCGCACTAGGCTCGCTGTACAAGCGGGCCGGCCTGACCTTGTCGCTGGCTACGGCCGGGGCTCTGTCATTGTTTCTTGTGCTGGTGATGGTGATCAATGGCGGGTTGTTCCATGAACCGCTGGCCGGCAACTTCTATGCCATTTTCCCGCACAACACACTGGTGCTGATGTTTGGCTCTGTTTTCCTGTTTGCGGTTTTTGCGCTCGGCATGGGGGTCAGGCAGTTCTGGACGCGGGTGTCTCCGCCGGCCAGTCCCAAGGTCTCTCGCCGCGATGCGGCCGGTGAAGCCACCCGCAATGTGCTCACACTCAAGTACCTGGATGGGGGGCATGGTGATGGCTGCACGAACGAAGACGACGCCTTCTCCCTCTGGCGCCGGCGTTTTCACCACATGACGTTCTACGGTTTCCTGCTGTGTTTTGCCGCCACTTCAGTGGCGACCCTGTACCACTACTTGCTCGATCTTCAGGCGCCGTACCCGTTTTTCAGTATCCCGGTACTGCTGGGTACCGTAGGTGGAATCGGTCTTTTGGTCGGTCCGGCCGGGTTGTTCTGGCTCAATCGCCGCCGTCATCCGTTGCAGGGCGATCCTGCCCAGCGTCCCATGGACCGCGGTTTTATTGCACTGCTGTTTCTGGTGAGCCTGACAGGTTTGCTGTTACTGGCTCTGCGCGATACCAGCGCCATGGGCCTCATGCTGGCGCTGCATCTGGGTACGGTCATGGCGTTTTTCCTGACCATGCCCTACGGGAAATTTGCCCATGGCATTTATCGCAGTGCCGCGCTGCTCAAGAGCGCCATCGAGAAGCGTCAACCTAACCGGCTCGGACTGGGTGACTGAGCCTTTTCATAAAAATTCAATTAACTCAAGAGGATACAAACCATGTTCAGATTTCGTTTTCGCGCGTCCCTGGCCGCCCTTGGACTCTTTGCCGCAGCCACCTGTACGCCGGTGGTTGCCCAGGAATTTCCTGCCGGCAAAACCATCACGCTGGTGGTTGGTTTTTCTGCCGGTGGGGGCACCGACACCGCAGCACGCATCATTGCCAAAAAGCTCTCTGAAAACCTGGGGCAGTCGGTGGTGGTTGACAACAAACCGGGGGCGGGTGGCAACATTGCCCACGGTCATGTGGCCAAGGCAGCCCCTGATGGCACAACGTTGCTGCTTGGTTCGATTGGGCCCTTGACCATCGCCCCGCACCTGATGTCCTTGCCTTATGATCCCCAGAAAGATCTGGCACCACTGACCATGGGGGTGAATTTCCCCAACATTCTGGTGGTGCATGCCGATGTAAAGGCGCGTAACCTGGCTGACTATGTTGCGCTTGCCAAGGCGAATCCAGGCTCTCTGGAATACGCCTCCAGTGGCGTGGGGTCGGCCTCGCACATGGCAGGCGAGTTATTGAACCAGCGCGCGGGTATCGAAACCGTGCATGTGCCCTACAAGGGCGGCAGCCAGGCGCTGCTCGATGTCGTTTCGGGCCGCGTGGCTGGTTATTATTCAACACCTTCTTCGGCAGTGCCGCATATCAAGACAGGCAAAGTTGTGCCGATAGCGGCCACAGGCCTTGAGCGCTCACCCGTGTTGCCCGATGTACCCACCATTGCAGAATCCGGGTTTCCCGGCTTTGAAGCAACCAACTGGTATGCCTTCGTTGCCCCGGGCACCACCCCCGAGCCCATTCTTGAGCGCTGGAATGCCGAACTGGTCAAAGTTCTGAATTCACCGGATGTGCGCGATGAACTGATCAAGCATGGCCTGACACCCATGCCAGGCACACGCAAAGAACTGAAAGACTACATTGCACGTGAATCGGACACCTGGGCCCAGGTGATCAAGGAACGCAAGATCACGCTGAACTGAGCAGGGTGCGCGGGTATTCCCGCGTTGAATCAATGCAGCCCCCACTGGCATAAACCCCTTCGGGGTCGCGGTAGCGCATCATGCGATCAAGAACCCGGGCATAGTTGTCCGGGTTTTTTCGCGTCTGATCCACCTCGTGCTCTACCCGTGTTTCGTCCATGGCCAGCGCACTGGCATCGTTTTGAACGACACCATCACGCCAGTGATAAAGTTCAAGACACTTGTCTTCAAGGGTGTAGGGCTGGTCTTTTTTCCAGAAATTTGAAAAAAGGCCCTGGCCCATATAAATGATCCAGGACCCTTCGAAACCCTTGATATCGGATGACACCGGATCGGGGTTTTTGAACCAGACACGGTCACCTGGCACGTAGTAACGCTGCGGTACCGGGTGCTGGGCTGTGCCATATTCAAGCAGGTAACGGTTCTGGAAGCTTTCAGCGCGCGGCACTTTTTTGCGGCACTGCTGTTCCAGGCGTTCCATGAGTTCCGGGTTGTGCGCACGCGCTTCCTGGGCAATGCCGAGCAAGACGACATATTCTGTAGCCCTGTAACATGAAAAATCATAGACCCGGCCTGTGACTTCCGGTTGGGTTGCTGCTTGCAGCGCATCGACCAGCGATACGCCCGGTTGCAGTACGAAACCGTTTTCCGGGTCGTCGCGCCAGAAGTCGGCCGGGCGTTCAGCCGCTTCCGTTTTGAAGGCCAACAGGGTTTTCGAGGCAGCCAGCGCTACATTGCAGCGCATGCGAACATGTGATTCAAGTGCGGCAACGCTGGTAAAAACCACGGGTTCCGGGGCAGCAGCCAGGCAGAGCAACACTTCGCGGGCAAGTTTCTGGTGATTATCGTGCGCGTTGCCGCCCGGATTCTGTGCGTGAAGTTCCATGGTGTTGAAGCCCGGGCACCAAGCCTCGAATGCATGCGGGTCGAGGTAGAGCGTGACATCGTGATCTTGCGCACCGTTGACCGGGTGCTGCCTGAATGCGTGCGTGTCGTTTAGTCCGCAGTGAGCCAGCAGGGCGTGAAGATCGTGCTCAATGTGGTTTTTCGGGTCGTGGCTCTTGATCAAAATGCCGCCCGGGGCTTTGTGAGGAATCTGCACCCAACGTCTCCTGGTCTGCGTTCATTCATGTGTGTATTGAAATTACAATGAATTATAATTTTTTCATCCGCAGGCAGTGACCTTTTACGTATTGGTGCTTTCCCTGTTTTTGTGTTCGCATCAAGTTTGGCCGCTGTGTGCATGTCACCCGGGTGAAGGCCGTACTTCCCGTCAAACCCCTTGTACGTGCCCATGATCACACCTCTTCTTACGATTGCCGTGCTGCACTGGCTTGTGCTGTTTGTGCCAGGGGCCAATTTTGTTCTCGTCGGTCAGTTGGCGGCCAGCCAGAAGCGCTCAACGGCGGTCGCCGCATCGTTTGGCATCAGCACGGTCACGTTTCTGTGGGCCAGTCTGGCCATACTGGGTGTTGGTTTGCTCTTTGCTGCCAATCCAGGCTGGCGGCAGGGCCTGCAACTGGGGGGCGGCATTTACCTGTGTTACCTGGGCTATAAGTTCTGGCGCTCGCAAGGCGTGCGTACGGGGGCCCATGCGCTTTCACTCACCGGAAGGCAGGCTTTTCAGCGCGGTTTTTTCACGAATGTGCTGAATCCGAAAACGGCCTTGTTTTTTGGCAGTGTGTTTGCCACCGCGTTGCCGGCTGACGCCGGTCCCGGTCTGATTGCCGCCGCTGTTGCGCTGGTCTATCTGAATTCACTGGTGTGGCATCTTGTGCTGGCATTTTTGTTTTCGCGCCCCAGGGTTCAGTCGGCCTACGCGCGTAATATGGGCATGTTCGGTAAAGTGTCCGGGGTATTGGTTGCCTTGTTCGGGCTTGAACTGATTTATCACACCGTAAGCGAAATATTGTCCTTGAAATGAACCGAGGTTTATTAAATACTCATTAGTAAATATATTGTTCGTTATAGTAAATAAATTGACTGTGGTGTAATCTTCGGGTGTCATTGTTCCAATTATCAGGACTCCCATGTTTCTTTTTCTGAAAGGTTCGGCTCTGCCCGGTGCTCCGATGACCGGTCGTCATGCAGTTCAGATGATTCAGGCTATAAGGTCATCCATGGCGGTCATTGAATTCACGCCGGATGGCATCATTCGCGAAGCAAGCCCGCAGTTTTGTCAGTTGATGGGTTACACCGAAGATGAATTGATCGGGCAGCATCACAAAATTTTCTGCCCGCATGATTTTGTCACTTCACCCGCCTATACACGATTCTGGTCAGAGTTGGCCGCAGGCCAGTCGTTCAGCGACCGTTTCATGCGCCTTGATCGAAACGGGCACGAGGTCTGGCTTGAAGCCTCGTACATTCCGGTCACAGAGTCTGGTTCGGGCGTAACCCGGATTGTCAAAATCGCAACCGACATCACTGCGCGTATCGCGCAGGAGCAGCGTCAGCACAGCGTGTTACAGGCCATCAATCAATCCATGGCCGTCATTTATTTCAATCTGGACGGTGAGGTTGTTGATGCCAATGCCCAGTTCACTCATACCATGGGCTATCGTGCCCAGGAAATCATTGGCAGGCACCATGCCATGTTTTGTGATCCGGTGTACGTAAATTCGCCCGCCTATCAGGCATTCTGGTCTGCTTTGCGCCGTGGTGAATACATGACAGACCGTTTCGAGCGCGTTGCGCGTAATGGTCGTAAGGTATGGCTCAGGGCAACGTACACACCTTTGCGCGATACAAATGGTCGTCTTTATGGGTTCGTCAAGGTGGCCAGCGACATCACGGCTTCGGTTGAGCAACGGCAGGCAGAGTCGCAGGCTGCCCTGATGGCCCATGAAATTGCCGGTGAAACCGATCAGCGCGCCCAGGATGCTGCGCATACTGTTGACCAGACCGTTGAACACGTTCAAGACATCGCGCATAACCTGACCCTGGTCGACCAGGAACTCAAGGCGCTGAACGAACAGTCCGGCCACATCCAGGATATCGTGAAGGTCATTCAGGATATTGCAGCCCAAACCAACCTGCTGGCCTTGAACGCGGCGATTGAAGCTGCGCGTGCCGGTCCCCAGGGCAGGGGGTTTGCGGTGGTGGCTGGCGAGGTTCGCAGCCTTTCGGCGCGCACACACGACGCCACGTTGAACATTGCCGATGTGGTCAAAAAGAACAGGGCGCTTACCACCCAGGCGGTCAGCCAGATGCGTGTCAGTCGCGAGCGGGTCGATCAATGCGTGCAGGCGGCCGCAACAACGCGCGATATCATGCAGGGCATACGTACAGATGCCCGCAACGTGGTGTCGGCGATTGCTCAGGTGGCCGACACCTTGCGTTCGGCAGCCTGATGCGGATCGAAGGTGGAAATCGGGTGATGTGATCGCTTGCGTTGCAATGATCCGGGGGTTTGGCCCATGAATGCGTGAAATGCAGCAATGAAGGCCGATGTCGAGTCGTAGCCGCAGGCCAGAGCGGTATCCGTAACACTCAGCCCGGTTTCCAGCATCGGAATTGACTGCAAAAGACGTGCCCGCTGCAGCCATGTGCGCAGTGTCAGGCGGGTTTCCTGTACAAACAACCGGCCCAATGTCCTTTCTGATATGTTCAGCGCCCGACTCCAGTGGCCTGATACTGCGTGGCGCGTGCCGGTTTCTTTCATGAACCGGGTGCACAGCGCCTGAAGGCCGGCGTGCTCAGGCCACGGTAGCGCAAGATCGGCCCGTGGGGCGTTCTGGATCAGATCAAGCATTACCTGAACCAGCCTTCCTTCAGCGCCTTGTTCGTCGTACTGAACGGGCATGCCCGAGAAATGTCTGATCATGGCGCCCAGCAACTCGCTGACATGCACCACGACACAGTGGCCGATTACCCGTGGCAGGCGATCATGGGCGATGTAAAGGCTGCGCATCCGGGTTCCGGCCGTATTTTTCACGGTATGGGGTTGGCCAGGGGGCACAAGTATGCCCCATTGGGGGGGGGCAATCAGTACTGCTCCCGGCGTTTCCATGTGCAACACGCCTTGGCTTGCATATGAAAACTGCACCCAGGGGTGGCTGTGTTCATGTGTGGAGGAACGTTGTGTCATGTCTTCCGCACGGGCATAGACCGGGCGCGGCAAGCACACGAGCTCGGGAACTCGGCGTTGAATCGTTCGAGTGCGTTTTGTCGTTTCAGCGATATTCATGAGCTTTATAGCGTTAGCACGATAGACTCAAGCATACTAAAGTCAGGCTTTCCTTTGTACGTGTGATCCCGGAGTTCCCCATGGCCCGCCCCCGTTTTCTGCCTGATACATTCACCCTGATCCTGATAGGCCTGGTCGTGCTGGCCAGCGTATTTCCTGCGCAGGGGGCGTATGCCACCGCTGCAGGCGTTGTCACCAATCTGGCGATCGGTCTGTTGTTCTTTCTGCACGGTGCCAAACTTTCAACGCGCGCGGTGATCGAGGGGCTAACACATTGGCGCCTGCATGGTCTTGTGTTTGCCTGTACATTCTTGCTGTTTCCGGTTTTGGGGCTTGCGCTCAGGCCGGCTATGGAACCGCTGATTGGTCATGAGCTGACCATGGGCATGTTGTACCTGTGTGCCTTGCCGGCTACGGTTCAGTCGGCCATTGCATTCACCTCCATGGCGCGGGGCAATGTGCCGGCCGCCATTTGTTCGGCGGCCACGTCCAGTCTGGTGGGTATTTTCATTACGCCCGTGCTGGTTCTGCTAATGCTGGGTGCCGCTGCTGAAAACATGCCGCTGGGCGATGCCATTCTTAAAATCATGGTGCAGCTTTTGCTGCCTTTCGTGGCAGGCCAGATTGCGCGTCGGTGGATCGGTGCCTGGGTTGATAAAAACAAGGCCTGGCTCAAATACGTTGACCAAAGTTCCATTTATCTGGTCATTTACACCGCGTTCAGTAAAGCCGTACTGGACGGTATCTGGTCGCAATTGCCGTTCTGGCAGATCATTTCCCTGATTGTGGTGTGCACGGTATTCCTGTTCATCGTGCTGGGCATTGTCTGGTTCCTTTCCCGGGTTTTCGGTTTCAGCATGGCCGATCGCATTACGATTCTTTTTGCCGGTTCCAAAAAGAGCCTTGCAACCGGCGTGCCCATGGCCCAGGTTTTGTTTGCGGGGGCGGCCACCGGCCCCATTTTGTTGCCCCTGATGCTGTTCCACCAGATTCAACTCATGGTCTGCGCTGTGATGGCCCGAAAATTCGGCCAGCGCCCCGATGATCAGTGAGATGGTTGTGTTTCAGGTGTGTCGCAGTAAGCCTGGCGTATGCCCAGAATCTGGTCGCGCAGGCTTACAAGTCAGTTCGTAACAGCCACTATGCGTTTCTGACGAACCGGTTTCGGCTCGAACGGTGGCGCCTGTTTCAGGAGTCTTCCTCATGGCTACATCCAGGAAACATGCCGGTTCTTTCACAGGTTCTCCAACAACTGTTCCTCTGCGTTCAAGCGCGCCGGTAGTCAGGTACCCTGGTTTCATCGCCCCTGTCTGTTACAGAATCCGCCCCGGTTGCAGCTCGTCTGCAGGTGCCTCGGGGCGGGCTGCTCATGGTGTACGGCGAACCCGGGGCCGCCTGTTCCGTGAAGGCTGTTCTTTGAGTAATGCCGTTCCGCACTTAGGGCTCCAATGGGCAATGCCACCTGATCACGTCGCACCACAACAGCTATTCAACGAACAAACCACCCGAACGTTCCACGGTTCTCAGGGCCATCTGAACGACCGTATCTGTTGTGCCGGGGGTGATCAGGGAAAACTGTTTCCGGGCCCTGGTAATGGCCGTATAAACCAGTTCGCGGGTCATGATGGGTGAACGTGCCGGTGGCAGCAGCAGGGCGCAGTGATGAAATTCCGAGCCCTGCGACTTGTGCACTGTCATGGCAAAGACCGTCTCCACAGCGCTCAGGCGGCTGGGCAAAACCCAACGTATCGCGCCCGGTTTGCCCGGGTCCGGAAAGGCCACCCGCAGGGCAAACTTCAATTGGCCTGTGGTTCTGTCCTGAACAGGCAGGCACAACGTCATGCCGATATCGCCGTTCATCAGACCCAGGGCGTAGTCATTACGGGTCATCAGCACCGGCCTCCCTTCGTACCAGGGGCCTGTGCGTTCGATCAGACCCTTGCCGTGCAGCAGGGTTTCAATGGTTGCATTCATGCCTTCCACGCCCAGTGGGCCACCCCGAAGGGCACACAGCAACTGGAACTGGCCATAGCCCTGCAGCACGGATGTCGCCCAGTGTTCGAATGCTTCCTGATTGGCATCCAGGCCGGGTTTCTGCTTTTTCAGAATGTCCAGGTAGGGTGCATAACCTGGCGTGTCTTCGTTTTTGCTCAGCAGCATGGCCGACAGCACGGGATCATCGTGTGCCCTGATTTTCATGAAGCGCAGGTCAGGGGCTTTTTCATGCAGCAGGCGATCGATCGATGCAGCATGACCACAGTTGATGGCCTGGGCCAGTTGTCCGATACCGCTGCCGGGGGCAAAACGCCTGCTGGTGCGCAGCATCACGATATGTTGATCCAGCACGGTGCCTTGCGGGTTCACCAGCCCAGGTGGAATGCTTTCCCCGGTGTGTGTCTGCAACCAGTGCACGGTCTCCGTTCGGTAGTGCCCCTGAACGGCGCGGCTGCACAGCGCGCCCAGCACCGAACCGGCCTCCACCGAGGCCAGTTGGTCCTTGTCGCCCAGGATCACCAGTCGGGCGTGCGCAGGGAGTGCGGCCAGCACACACGACATCATTTCCAGATCGATCATTGAGGCTTCGTCGATCACCAGCACATCCAGTTCAAGCGGGTTGCGAGCCGTATGGCGAAACTGCCGGCTGCCGGGAACGGGCCCGAGCAGACGGTGCAGGGTCGAGACATCGGCAGGGATGGCTGCACGAATGGCTTGTGTGTGGGTGCCCAGATGGGGAAGCGTGTTGATTGCGAACAGGATGGATTCTTTCAGGCGGGCGGCGGCCTTGCCTGTGGGGGCAGCCAGGCGAATTTCCAGCGCCCTGCCGTCAGGGGCATTCAGGGCAAGGGCCTGCAGCAGGGCAAGCAGTCTGACCACCGTGGTGGTTTTTCCGGTACCCGGACCGCCTGTGATAATGCTGAAGGTACTGCGGGCCGCCAGGGCGCAGGCGATTTTTTGCCAGTCGGGTTGAGCTGGCGCCTGTGCTTGTGCGGGCGTTTCGGCCGGATCTGAGGCCGTTTTCGGGGCAGGTGCAAACAGGGTGTCTAGCAGTGCTCTGAAGTGACCCGGGGCCTGTTCGATGGGGGCGGCCCGTTCTGCCGTGTTCGCCAGACGCAGCGCGATGGCGTGTTCCACGGTGCGTTCATGCTGCCAGTAGCGCCGCAGGTACAGACGCTCGCCTTTCAATACCAGCGGCGTGGTACCTTCGCCCTCAGAGACCAGGGCAGGGCAGCGCAGGTGATTGCGCCAGTCGTTGAGCGTCAGATGGGCCAGCAGGTCGGCAGGGCGCAGTATCGGCAAGACCACGGGGGTATCGTTGTCTTCCGGGGGCAGCGACAGCACCGCATGGGGTTCGCGCAGCGCGGCGGCAAGATCAAGGCATACATGCCCTCGGCCCAATTGATGGCTGGTCAGGGCGGCCGCCAGCAGCAGCGCGGGCGAGGCCGCCGGTACTTCCTGGTGCAGGAATCGGGTGAAGGCCAGATCCAGGGCGCGCAGCCAGCCACAATCCACCCAGGTATCCAGCAATTCCAGCAGGGCGCTGCACGATGCGTGAATGGCCTTGACGGTTTCGGGGGCAGGCATCGTGCATGCGACTGATCTGGTTGATGGTGTGGGTCCGGTTTCCGGAAAAAGAGGCAAGGTCATGCAATCGACTCCTGTGTGCCACAAAACAATGCTTCAAGGGCATCCATCAGTTGAACCGGTGGGCATTCAGCATGCACGCCGGCGGCTTCACCTTCAATGCCACGCAAGAACAGATACACAGCGCCACCCATCTGCTGCCCGTACTCGTACTGATCACCGCAGCGCGCCCGCAAAAGCCGGTGCAGGGCAAAAAGATACAGGCTGTATTGAATGTCGTAACGGTGAGCCACAATGGCCTGTTGCATGGCTTCGGGTGTGTAGTGCCTGGTCTCGGGCCCCAGCCAGTTCGATTTGTAGTCCATCACGTAGTAGCGTCCCTGGTATTCGAACACCAGGTCCATGAAACCCTTGAGCAGACCATTCAGCCGCGCGGCACGCAGGCCAGGGCGCCGGGTGGCATGATCATTCAGGGTGTGACGGCACACGGCGGCATCCAGTTGGCCCATGTCCAGATCAACGGACTCAAGCCAGAATTCCATTTCAGGGCGTGCCGAACGCAGATCCGCCAGTCGAACGCTGTGGCCGCCAGGCAAGGGCAGGGGGGTGGTGATGACTTGGTACAGCCAGTCGGTCAGTGGTGCGATCCATTCCTGCCAATTGCGTACTGCACAGCGCCGGGCAATCTGGTCGCGCAGCAGGTCAGGGGCCTGTGCGATGCGACCAAAGCCTTCGCGGCCTGCCCATTCCAGCAGTTCATGCAGAAAACTGCCTGCCTGCGCGCCTTTGGCAAAACGGTGCATGGGGCTGGTGGCCGATGTTGGAGTCCCGGCCGTGGCGGCCGTGGTTTCCGTTTCCTGTTCGGCCTCCAGGTAGTTTTCGGTGAGCGCGGAGTCCTCCAGGCTGGTGACCGACACACCACGCCCGGCATTGACCAGCGAGGAGTAACTGCCGATCCACCAATGTTCGCGGGCAGCGCGTTTCGGCTGCCGGGCCCCGGTCAGTGCTTCTGCAGGCTCGGACTGCACCCCGGCGATGGTGTCGGGCAGTACATCGGCCGACTCCAGCTGCGTGACGGCCTGGCTTTGTGCCAGGGAGTCCAGACATCGGGTGTAGTCGCTGCCTTTGCGCCCTCGGGTTCCAAGCAGGTAATCGATGGCACTGGCCGTGTTGTCTTTCAGCGGTGCCAGACCCAGCCAGGTACAGTGGCGGGCACGTGTCAGGGCAACGTAAGTTTTGCGAATATCCTCCCCCATGCGCTCGCGGTCTGCGCGGTGAGTGGAGACGTCATCCGGTGTCAGTGTGAACTGCAGGTCACCCAGCGCATCGTGCCAGAACTGGGGGATGTGTTCCATTTCAACCGGCCGGTATGCACATGCAAACGGAATGAATACCGCTGGATATTCCAGCCCCTTCGATTTATGCACGGTTACCACCCTAACGCGGTCCGCATCGCTTTCCAGGCGCATGCGGCGGTTGCCCGCATCACCCGTTGTCGAGGCCATCTGTTCAGCCATGAAGCGGGTCAGGGCATGTTCGCCCTCGATGGTGAAACTGGCTTCCTGCAACAGTTCCGCCAGGTGCAGAATGTCGGTCAGGCGCCTTTCCCCCCCCTGGGTGGATGCGGCATTCCTGGCCAGCAAGCGGGCAGCCACGTTGAATTCAAGCAATAACCGGCGGATCATGGGCAATACGCCCTGACGTTGCCAGATCAGGTGATAGTTCCGGAACTGCTCAAGCCGTTCTTCCCACACGTCTTCCCGGGTGTTCAGTGCGTCGAGCTGCGCCAGCGACAATCCCAGGGTGGGCGTTGCCATGGCCTTACGCAGGGCGGGTTCATCGTTGGGTTGGGCACAGGCACACAACCAGTAGTACAAATCGGTTGCCGCTTCGCTGCTGAACACCGATTCGTTGTCAGACAAATACACCGAACGCACGCCACGTGCGGCCAGTGCATCACGGACCAGAGTGGCTTCATGGCCTGTGTTGACCAGAATGGCAATGTCTGCCGGACCCAGTGGTTTGAACGCACCCGCGTCGTTGCGAAATCCGGCCTGTTGTGTGTGTGCCCGTGCCAGCCAATACGCCACCCGGCTTGCGCAGGCCTGGGCCATGTGTTCCCGATAGGCCTGCTTGCTGCATGCAGCCTGGTCTTCGGATTGGCCTTTGGCGGGTGCCGGTGCGAACACGGAAAGTGTGAGTGCCGGTGGTGCTGCTCCATCAATCAGCAAGGTGTCTGTGCGGCCCCGTGCGTGTGCAGGCTGGAAGGGGATCGGGTTGTCTTCCGGGGTTTTGAACAGGAAGGCTCCTGCACTGTCCGGATTGTTTTCGGTCAGCTCGAAGCATGCATTGACAGCCTCGACCATGGCCGTGGTCGAGCGAAAGTTGGTCGCCAGCGTATGGATGCGGTCGTCAACGGCACGCCGCGCTTTCAGGTAGGTGAACAGATCGGCGCCGCGAAATGCATAGATAGCCTGTTTCGGATCACCGATCAGGATCAGGCCGCAATCGGCGCGGTTCTGTGCTATGTCATAGACACGGTCGAAAATACGGTATTGCACCGGGTCGGTGTCCTGGAATTCATCGATCAGTGCCACCGGAAACTGGCTGCGGATCACCTGGGCCAGGCGTTCCCCGTTCGGGCCCCGAAGCGCGGTGTCCAGACCCGTGAGCAGGTCGTCGAACCCCATGATGGCCTGGCGTTTCAGGGCCGTTGTAAAGTTTTTGGCCACTTCTTTAGCCGCGTGACACAGAAGCCCCGAGACAGGATCAGGCAGGTTGGCCAGGGCCTGGGGCAGGGTACGCATGTGTTCAAACGCAGCATGGGTGGGCGCTGGTCCGGTTTTCCAGGCCTCGGCAAGGCCTTCGGGGGTCAGTCTGTGGAAGGCTGTATCGCTCAGTTTCGGAACCGGGGCATCACCGTGGGCCCAGTCGTGCAGGGCGTTGCACCAGCTATCAACGTAGCGGGCCTGCAGGGCCCGACCATTGACGGCCTTGTTGGCAATGCCTTGATCCAGAATGTCGCGTACTTCCTGGCCCCAGGTGCGCCAGGGTGCTTTCAGGGATTCGATGATCCGGGCCCGTTCTTCCTGGTTTTGCTTCAGCACAATGGCCGGATCAGCCGTGTCAGGCAATTTTGCAGCCTGTTCAAGCAGTCGTTTGATGGCGTCCAGCAGTGCTGTCGGATCGGGCCAGCGTTCGGTAACAGAGCGCAGCAGCTCCGGTTCAAGCGGGTAGTAATAGGTGCGCCAGTAATCACGGGCCGCTTCAGCCAGCTGTTCGCTATTGTCGGTTTCCAGGCGCTGGCTGAAGGGGCTCTGGCTGTCAAAGGCGTGTTCACGCAGCATGCGGTTGCACCAGCCGTGAATGGTGGAAACCGCCGCTTCGTCCATCCATTCGGCGGCCAGTTCCAGACGCCGGGCGCACTGGGGCCAGTCGTGTTCGGGGTAGTCGGCCCGCAGGGCAGCCAATGCCGGATCCACGTCAAATACTGCAGGCGTTGTGTCGTTCTGACCGTTTTCATGGTCAGGTTTCTGCCGAAACCAGCGCGCTGCCTGCGTCAAACGGGCACGAATACGATCGCGCAGTTCTTTGGTGGCGGCTTCCGTGAAAGTGACGACCAGAATCTGTGGCGGCGTGAGCGGGCCGGCCGGGTGGGCGGCATCGCGTGTTCCATGCCCCAGCACCAGACGCAGGTACACCATGGCAATCGTGAATGTTTTGCCGGTGCCGGCACTGGCTTCAACCAGCTGGCTGCCCGACAGCGGCAAGGTGCGCGGATCAAGCAGACGGGGTAAATGGGTCATTGTGAATTCCCTTTGGTTGCTGCACCAACACAGTCGAACACAGGCGCCAGAAGTGCATCGCACAATTGTGCAAAGCGGCCCGACCGTGTCAGGTCGTCCAGTGTCGGGTACTGACGCCTGAGGGCCGGTTTCAGCTGAACCTGGCCTTGACTGTTCATGGTGCCTTCGTACGCGGATCGGGCGGCGGCGAGCGCGGCGTTGGTCGGGGGCAGTGCATCGGGATCATTGTTTGTTTTGCGCAAGACCCTGAGCCATTCAAAACCCGTCAGGGTATCCAGCGGCAGAGGTTCCTGCAAACCCTGCATCAGAGTCTGGACGAGTGTACGGAAGTACTCGTGTGCCTGTCCGGGCTCCAGCGGTTGCAGTTCGACCCTGCCTTCATCCTTGCCGACAAGAATGGATTTCATGGGTTCGAATGTCAGGTGACAGGCAAGGTGTTGAACCCAGGCGTGCAACAGGCGGTCGCGGCGATACTGGCCGTTCTTGATCAGGGTGCGGGGATTCAATTCAATACGTACGAACTCCCCGCTGTCTGTGTCTTGAAAAAGATCCCGCAGGCGGCCTGTGACGTGCAGGGCATGGCCATCGAGGGTCACTGCATGGTCAAAGCGCACCGGTTCAAGCGGCACCCGTCCCAGGCAAGCTTTCTCGTAATTGCCGAACATCTGATCAAGGGGCGCGCGCAGTGCATCCTGGGCCAGCAGAGCGCCGCCCCCCAGGGGCAGATCGCCGCGCCGGGCAAAGCGCTCCAGTACACGGGTTTCAGCACCTTGCTGTGACTGGCCGTTTCTGAAGGCATCGAGTCGTGCCTGGATCAGTTCATCTTGAAGCGACCATTTTTTCAGGGGAGCCAGCGCGAATGGTTCATGGTCATGGCCTCCAGAATCGATGTCGGCATAGTGGATCTTGAGACGTTCGGCAAAGAAAAAACTCACAGGGTCTTTCAGGAAACGGGCGAGCAGACTAAGGTCGATGGCACCCTCGGGCAGGTAGAAAGGCAGTTCTGTGGTGGCCTGTGCCTGTGTCGCTGCCGTGTCGTTGCCCCGCTCCCATTCTTTTGCATAGGTGAACAGGTCTGTGCTGGCTGAACTGAAATAGTCCGGATTGAACGGCTGCAAGCGATGTTCAAGCGTCAGCGCTGCCGACACCGAGGCGGCCTCACTGCCTGGTGCGAGCGTCCAGCAGGCGTCCAGGTGATCTTTCAACTGGTTCACCAGCACCGAAGCGGGTTGTTCGGCATTGTCAGTGATGCTGCGACCCACCCAACTGATGTAAAGGCGCTCGCGGGCTGACAGCAGGGCTTCCAGAAACAGATAACGGTCGTCTTCGCGGCGGGATCGATCACCCGGTCGCAGCTCACGCGCCATCAGGTCGAAGTCAACCGGCGGCCGGCTGCGGGGGAAGTCACCATCGTTCATGCCCAGCAGGCAGATCATGCGAAATGGTATGGCCCGCATCGGCATCAGGGTGGCAAATGTGAGTCGGCCTGCCTGAAAGCGTTGTGCCAGGGTGGTTTGATCGACCTGGGACAGCCAGTGATCCCGCACCACCGACAGTGGCAAGGCTTCAGTCAGGCTGGCCTTGTCGCAGGCTTCGCGCCAGGCCAGCAGTGACTCCTGCAGCCGGGTGAGCAGCAGGTTGTCCTGCAGGGTCGTGGGCGCCATGAAATCCGTGAGCAGGGTGCGCAGGCGTTCTTCCCAGTCGGCCGGTGTGGCGTCGTGTGTCAGTGCGTGCGCAGTATGCAGCAACTGGTCGATCAGCCGTGCCAGGCAGCCGGCCAGAGCCGCTTCCAGGCCCGAAACCTCGCCCAGGGGTTCGATCGCATTCCAGTGCGTGTCGGTACGGCCCGTTGGGTCATCGCCTGTGGCGTAGCCCAGCAACATGCGTTTCAGTCCGTGCACCCAGGTGTTTTGTTCATTGTCAAGTGGTACGAAGCGGCGTCGATGCTCTGTATCGAGCCCCCAGCGTATATTGGCCTGTTCGATCCAGTGGCGCAGCGTGGTAAGGTCATCTTCTGCAATTCCGAAGCGGGCCCGTACGGCGGCCACATCGAGCAGGTCAAGCACTTCGGTCACGCCCAGGCGCGCATCGGGGCTGTTCAACAGCATATCAAGCGCGAATACCATGGGTGCTTGATGGCGTTGCTGCTGGTCTGCAATGGAAAACGGAATGTGGCGAGCATCGCTACCATCAATCAGCCCGAAGACTGCCTGAATATGGGGTGCATACTGGTTGACATCCGGCACCATGACAAGGATGTCGCGCGGGTTCAGCGTTGGATCGGCGTTCAGGGCATCAAGTAACTGGTCGTGAAGGATTTCGACTTCGCGCTGCAGGCTGTGGGCCGAATGCAACCGGATCGAATGGTCGGAGCGGGGATCGACCGCAGGCCAGGGAGAGGCCACCAGATCGGAGACCGACCGCAGTTGCCGGATGTCGTCCTGAAGTTGCTGCAGCAGTGTGGCGTTTCCTGTGCTTTCGAACAGGTCAATGCGTTGTCCCAGGGCTTCAAATCGCCGGCGATAGTTTTCCGGATCATCCAGTTCATCGAGCAGGGCAATGTAGTCGCGCCCCTGGCGCCCCCACGCAGCCAGCAGCGGATGAGCATGCAGATGCAGGGTGTCTTCCGTCAGTTCCTGCGGCGTGCCGGGTTTGCGTGCGTGGCGTTTCGACATTTTGCGCGCATGTTCGCGGGCCGTAAGAATATCGGCCCAGTAATGTTCACACGGGTTCTGTACGCACAGCAGCACCTGGGAAAAACGGGCGAGGGTCAGCAACACTTCCAGCGACTGCCTGGGCAGGGATGACAAGCCAAACACACTGACGCGTTCAGGCAGCCCGTCAGGGCGCTGTTCCAGGGTGGCCGCTTCCTGCAAAAAACGCTGATGCACCGCCGCACGGCTGGTGTCGCGTTCAGGTCCGACATCGTCGAGCAGCGTTTGCCATAGCAGCGCTTGCCAGCGGTTGGCGTCATCGAGCACCGTTGTGCCGCCATCGGCACGGGGCAATTCGGCCTTGCCATGCGACCAGGCGTCAAGCCAGTCGGCCCGATAAACCTGGTACTGGTCGAAGAGGTCGGCAATTTTTTCAGCCAGCTGGTAACGTTTGCGCAGGTCAGTGTCGTTGTCCAGGAAGCGGTGCAGCGGCTCGTAGCCCGGCTGATGCACCAGCGCCGGCAGCAGGCGCATCAGGCGCCAGATCAGCAGTGGTTTGTCGAAGGGGGAGTGTTCAGGTACGGCCTGGGGGCCCAACACGGCACGGTAGGCTTGCCAGGTGAACCGCGAGGGCAACTGCATGTCGAGTGCAGCGGCAATGCCGAGCCCACCTGTGTTGTCTGGTGCCGGGTTCATGGCCAGCGACATTTTCAGCCACTGTGCAATGCCATTGCTTTGTACCAGAATGATTTCATCGCTGAGCGGGGGTAAAGGGTGAACCTGTAGCCACTGCACCAGCAGGCTGCGTAACAGCTCGGTACGGTTGCCGTGTACAACCATGAATCCGGGGGGTAAGGCTGAAACCGGCACTGGGGGCTCCTGGGGTGGGCAGAAAAGGCCCGATCATACGCGCCCGTGTCTGTTTTGTCACTTATTGAAACAAGTTGATGTCAGGGGGCCTGGTGTTCAGGTTTTAAGGTGAAGATGCCGGGTGGCGAACTTTTCCAGCTCCATGAGAAAGAATACGGCAAGCCCCACAGCCAGAGGAATCAGCCAGTGGCGAAGCCCAAGCGGCGTGGTGGAAAACCACAGGTTCATGATGGGCAGGTAGACAAAACCGATTTGCAGCACCAGCAAAATGGCAACTGCAATCCATGCCGCCTTGTTGCTGAACAGGCGGCCCAGATGCAGGCTGGAGGCCGTGATGAAGCGGCTGTTGAACAGGTAGAAAGCCTGGGCAATGACCAGGGTATTCACGGCCAGCGTGCGCGCTTCGTCAGGGGCCATGCCCAGACGGATTTCCGCCTCGAAAACAAGAATGGTGGCGCCACCGATGAGTAATGACACGACGGCAACACGCCAGACCATGAGCCAGCCCATGATGGGGGTTCCCGGTTTGCGCGGAGGGCGGCTCATGACACCCGGTTCGGCGGGTTCAAAGGCCAGGGCCAGGGCCAGTGTGACCGCGATCACCATGTTCACCCAAAGAATCTGGGCCGGGGTGAGCGGCAGGTTCATGCCAAACAGAACCGCCGTCATCATGGCCAGACCTTGCGCGCCGTTGGTTGGCAGAATGAACAAAATGGCTTTACGCAGGTTGTCGTAAATGGTGCGGCCCTCTTCAATGGCTTTTTCGATCGAGGAAAAGTTGTCATCGGCCAGCACGATTTCAGCGGCTTCTTTGGTGGCTTCAGTACCCTTGATGCCCATGGCAACCCCGACATCGGCGCGTTTCAGGGCCGGTGCATCGTTCACCCCGTCGCCGGTCATGGCCACGACATCACCGCGTGCCTGAAGGGCTTGCACAAGGCGCAGTTTGTGTTCCGGACTGGTGCGGGCAAAGATATCGCAGTCCTGGGCAATTTGCTCAAGTTCTTTGTCGGAGGCAAGCTCAAGTTCGGCGCCGGTGATCACACGCAGTGATTCCGCTGTACCCAGACCCATTTCAATACCGATGGCCCGTGCCGTGCCGGCATGATCGCCAGTGATCATTTTGATCCGGATACCGGCCTGGTGGCATGACTTGATGGCTGCCGTGGCTTCAGGGCGGGGCGGGTCGATGATGCCGATCAGTCCCAGGAAAACCATGTCTTCTTTCAGGTCCTCCATGTCGAGTTCGCTTTTGCTGGCATCGACATCGCGTGAGGCGGCGGCAAGAACCCGCAACCCTTGACCACTGAGTCGTTCGATGTGCTGTTCCCAGAAGGCACGATCGAGCGTTTCGATCTGACCTGCTGCACCAAGTTCACGGCAGCACAGGTCAAGCAGGCGGTCGGGGGCTCCTTTGAGAAGAATGCGCCGATGACCTGCCGGGGTGGCATTCAGGGTGGCCATGAACTTGTTCGAGGATTCGAATGGAATACTGGCATGACGCGGGTGGGTTTCGGCAGTGAAGCCGGCTTTGTGGGCCAGGGTGCGCAGGGCACCTTCGGTGGGCTCGCCGGCAACCTTCCATTGGCCGTCTTCACGGGCGATTTGTGTGTCGTTGGCCACGGCTGCCACTTCGATGACCGCCTGAAGGTGCGCATGTGTTTCGAGCGAGGCAATGTCGCCTTCCAGGGTGATGTCACCTTCAGGTTCATAGCCCGTGCCGCTGACATCGTAGAAACCGCCCCGGGTTACCACATGCCGGGCGGTCATCTCGTTCTTGGTCAGCGTGCCGGTTTTGTCGGAGCAGACAACGGTGACCGAACCCAGCGTTTCCACGGCCGGAAGGCGTCGGGTAATGGCGTTGCGCCTGGCCATGCGTTGTACACCCAGCGCCAGGGTGATCGTGAGAATGGCGGGCAAACCTTCCGGTATGGCCGCAACGGCAAACCCGATCGAGGCGAGCAAAACATCGGACAACGGAAAATTATGGACCAGTAAACCAATGGCCAGTATCATGAAGGCCAGGCCAGTGATCACCACGGCCAGCACTTTGCTGAAACCTGCCATCTGGCGGGTGAGAGGTGTTTGCAGTGTTTGCACATTGGCGATCATGCGGTTGATACGACCAATTTCAGTATGAGGCCCTGTACCTGTCACCACCCCGATACCACGTCCGGCGGCTACCAGCGTTCCGGAGAACGCCATACAACTGCGATCACCGATGCCTGCATCCGGCTTGACCGGATTGGTGGTTTTGTCTGTGGGGACGGATTCACCTGTGAGTGCTGATTCTTCAATACGCAGATTGGTGGTTTCCAGCAGGCGAATATCGGCCGGAACACGGTCGCCCGATTTCAGGCGAACAATATCGCCGGGAACCAATGTGTCGGCATCCACACTGGACCAGTGATTGTTCCGGTAGGCCTGGGCATGGGGTGACAGCATGTTGCGTATGCCTTCCAGTGCCTCTTCAGCCTTGCCTTCCTGGATGAAGCCTACAATGGCATTGATGGTGACCACGCCGACTATGACACCGGTGTCGATCCAGTGGCCCAATGCGCCGGTGATTGCCGCAGCGGCCAGCAGAATGTAGATCAGCACATCGTGGAAGTGTTTGAAGAAACGCTTGAGCACGCCGTCTTTGGCGGGTTCTGGCAGTTTGTTGGGGCCATGAGTTGACAAGCGTTCTTCAACGTTTTGTGTTGAAAGCCCTTGTCGTGTCGTTTGAAGCTGGGCAAGGGCCTGCGCCCCCTCAAGTGCATGGGGGGGGGCAGCGTGAACTGCTGAACCGTTACGGGTTTGACTCATCACTGATTCTCCGGCGTTTTTGCAGTGCAATGCTTTAAGATAACATTCAGCTTCAGGCCTTGTCAGTCGGAAAAGCGGCGAATATTTTCTAAAATCAGGTTAACTGCACCGATTCTGATCCAAAACAATTTTCATGCCTCATATCCAAGAGCCTGCCGATTCGGCGATGGTGAACTGCACGCTGTGTGCACACTATTACATTACCTTTGATCCTGCTCGTCCTTACGGTTGCAGGGCGTTTGGCTTCAAGTCGGCACGCCGTCCTTCCCTCGACGTACTGCGTGCATCTGGCGAACCCTGCCAGGCATTCACGCTCAAAGACCGACTGCTTCACGGCAAATCAGGCTGATCAACTTTTTTGTTTCTGTGGCGCGGCATGTTGTGATTTTTTGGCGTGGCAGTTGATATGCATCAAATCTGGAGTGTGTCTGGAGCGGCCACGCCGACGGAAAATTATGCAAGTATGTTTCAGTTCATTAAAATGAAATATAAATAACGAACGATTCATGCAAGCCTGCGAAGGGGTGTCTGGGTCGCCGCGTCTGTTGCGTTTTGTTGCGGTCGCTTTTTTCAATCCACCTTTCCCGGTCACTCATGCAATTCCAGGATCTCTCTGACATTCAGCACGCAACCCGGCGCAGTCAGCGCGAATTCTTTCGTTTCGGCATGGGCCTGCTGTTCGTGGTCGGCATCATGATTTATTCCACCCTGGCCTTGGGCATTTCGGGTGAACGAGGCATTATGGTGGTCGTTGCTGCCATGATTGCAGGCTACATGGCCATGAATATCGGGGCCAACGATGTTGCCAACAACGTCGGGCCTGCAGTGGGCTCCAAATCCATCACCATGGGTGGCGCCATTGTCATTGCCGCTGTTTTCGAGCTTCTGGGGGCGCTGCTGGCAGGCGGCGATGTCGTCTCAACAATTCGCGGCGGCATCATCGATATGAATGCCATTCCTGACAGTGATCACTTTGTCTGGCTCATGACGGCAGCCCTTCTGGCAGGAGCCTTGTGGCTCAATCTGGCAACTGCCGTGGGTGCACCCGTGTCCACGACACACTCCATTGTTGGTGCCGTACTGGGTGCCGGCGTCATGGCCGGCGGGTTTTCAGCAGCAAACTGGGGTGTTGTCGGTAATATCGTTGCCAGTTGGGTCGTTTCCCCCGTGCTGGGTGGGCTGGTTGCTGCAGGCTTCCTGTTCTGGATCAAACGTGCCATTACCTACAAGTCCGACATGATCAGTGCGGCGCAACGCACGGTACCGCTGCTGATCGGTCTCATGGCGTTTGCGTTTGGCACCTATCTCATGCTCAAGGGCTTGAACAAGGTCTGGAAAGTCGGTTTCTGGCAGGCATGCGGTCTAGGTGCCATAACCGGACTTGTTGTCTGGGGGCTTACGGTTGGCGCTGTTCGCCGTCGCGCTGCCCTGCTGAGCAACACAAAAAAATCGATCAACTCCCTGTTTACACTGCCTTTGATCTTTGCTGCAGCATTGCTCAGTTTTGCACACGGTGCCAACGATGTGGCCAATGCGGTCGGGCCTTTGGCAGCGATCGCCGATACGGTGCTCAGTGGCGGTGTTTCGGAAAAAGCCGGTATTCCTTTGTGGGTCATGCTGATCGGCGCCTTGGGTATTGCGATCGGTCTGGCACTGTACGGCCCAAAACTTATTCGCACTGTCGGTGGTGAAATCACCGATCTTGACCAGATGCGGGCCTTCTGCATTGCCATGGCCGCCGCCGTCACGGTCATCGTTGCATCCCAGCTTGGCCTGCCGGTCAGTTCCACGCACATAGCTATCGGTGGCATCTTTGGCGTCGGTTTTCTGCGTGAGCACCTGAAGTCGAATTACTCCCAGATGCTGGAAGAAATCAAATTGCATCATTCCGGTGCCGACAAAGAAGTAGTAGAGGCTTTTCTTGATCGTTTTGCGGCCGCCGATGTAACCACCAAGCAGGCCATGCTCAGCCAGCTCAAAGCGCATTCAGCCGATGTATCGCTATCGAAGAAAGAGTACAAGAAAATGCGTCGCGTTTACCGGGGTGAACTGGTCAAGCGTTCTGCATTCACCAAGATCATTGCGGCATGGATCATCACCGTTCCCATGTCGGCCGGGCTCTCTGCATTTCTTTACTGGATCATGTCCAGCGTGCTCTGACCCTGTGCGTGGCAGGGCACGCATCTGTTAAGGTTAACCTTCAGTACACTGTTCTGGAGGTTCCCCCAGTGGTTTTCCCGGCTCTGTCCAAATCATCGGCGTGGTTTTCCCGCTCCCTGATCGTTTTCGTTCTTGTCGGGCTGGTGCTCGCTGTATGCCGGCCTGCGTTTGCCCAGAGCGCGTCTGCGCCAGTGGCCTCCGCAAGCCCTTCCTCGCTGTCGTATGGTGCTCTTGCCGATCTCCTCGAAAACGAGCAAACGCGCCGGCAGCTGGTGAACATCCTGCGCGAGCTTTCCGGTCAGGCATCGTCAAATGGTTCAGCCGTGCCCGCAGCACCGGATGCTGCACAGCCGCTGTCAAAACAAGGCGCATTGTCTGCAACAACAGCAGCACCGACAAAAGAGCCCGATTCTCCCAAAGAGAACGGTTCCCTGCTGAACCCCGGGTCATTGCTCGCGGCTGTTCCCGGCGCCTCGTTGGCCAGCCGTCTGTTCACGGTCGAATCCCCAACTGAATCCATACCCGCCCATCAGGCACCCGAAGCCGCATCTGATCTGGCATTTGCCGATAAAGACTTTCCGCCCGAGACCGGCGCAAATCCGGCAGACCGGCTGCAGGGCCATCTGGGTGTGGCGCGCCGTCTGGCGGATCAGGCGCAGGCTTTCGCACTGGGTCTGGTGGCCGGGCTCGATACTGCAGCCGATACGGTCTATGCGCTTTTCCAGGGCAATCTTCATACTGTGACCCTGCACCGCAACTGGCCGCTCGAGCTCCTGTATTTGCTGATCGTACTGGTGGTCACTACAGCAAGCTTTGGCGCCCTGAGGCGAGCTATTGTGCCCACCTACAGCCGCATGGATTCCTGGGTGGTGGCCCATGTGTCGCGATCAAACAGCAGCCAGCGTCTGGCCCATTTGTACAGTCGTACCGCCGCAGTAATTGGTGCATTGGTCATCGACCTTGGCCTCATTCTTCTGGCAGCGACCGGAGGGTATGCCGTGGCGTTGCTGTTCACCGGTGAAAGCGGGCTGCTTCACGATTTCGAACTCATGTTCGTGAATACCTTCATTGCCGTCGAGGTATCGCGAGCGCTCATTCATACCCTTTTTGCCACGCGCTTCAAGAATCTGCGTTTGTTGCCGATGCACGATGATTCGGCCCGGTACTGGAACAACTGGCTCGAACGCGTTGCGATTGTTTCGGGCTACGGCGTCATGTTGTTGGTGCCCATCATTCAGGCCATACTTTCCCCCGAGCTGGCCCGCACTCTGGGCCTGTTCATCATGATCGGCGTCTATGTGTATTCAGTGCGCAAGATCTGGATCAATCGTCAAACCGTTCGTCAGGGCATCACCCAGTATGCATCACGTGTGACGTCATCCACCCTGAACAGTTTGCTGCGCATGCTGGCCCGTTTGTGGCATGTGCTGGCCATCGCTTACTTCACCGTGTTGCTGGTGATCAGCCAGACGGATCCGGTCGGCGCCCTTGCCTTTGTCACGTTTGCATCACTGCAAACATTGCTGGCCGTGGGCCTGGGGGTGCTGGTCTCTTCGTTTTTGTCGGCCATGCTGGGGCGGCGCATCCGGTTACCACGCGATCTGCGCGCCCGGCTACCCTTGCTTGAGGAGCGTATCAATGCCTATGTGCCCGCTGGCTTGCGCTGGGTGCGCCTGATCATTCTGGGGGCAGTGATTCTGGTGGTGCTTGACGGCTGGCAGGTCTTCAATATTTCAAGCTGGGTGGCGTCTGAGCTGGGAGGGCAGGTGATCACGACCATCGTGCATGTCAGCATTGTGTTGCTGATTGCTGCACTGGCCTGGACAGTCGTGGCGAGCGTGATCGAACACCGTCTCAGTCTGGATCAGTCCGATACCGACCAGGGGCCATCGGCCCGTGAGCGCACCTTGCTGGCGTTGTTTCGCAATGCGTCGCTGATTGTTATCGTGACCATGACCGTGCTGATCGTGCTTTCGCAGATCGGCATCAATATAGGCCCGCTCATTGCCGGTGCCGGTGTTGTAGGCCTGGCCATCGGTTTCGGGGCCCAGAAACTTGTGCAGGACGTCATTAACGGCATTTTTATCCAGCTTGAAAATGGCATGAACCAGAACGATGTTGTCGAGGTTGCAGGCGTTTTTGGTACCGTTGAAAAAATCACGATCCGCTCCGTGGGTATTCGTACGCTCGATGGCGGCTATCACATGATCCCGTTTTCATCGGTTGACAAGCTCACCAATCACATGCGTGATTTTTCCTACCATCTGGGCGAATATACAGTGGCGCATCGTGAAAGTGTCGATGATGCCGCTTTCCACCTGGAACGGGCTTTCGATGAACTGATGACCGATCCTGTGCTGGCGCCTGAAGTCATGGAAGACATGGTCATTGCCGGTGTCACGTCACTGAATGAGCGTGGCTTCACCATTCGCATCATGATCAAGACCAAGCCGGGCATGCAGTGGGCGGTGCAGCGCGGCTATAACCGGCTGGTCAAAAAGCATTTCAATGCAGCAGGCATCGAATTGCCGTATCCGCATACCGTGGTGTACTTCGGTCAGGATAAAAACGGGGATGCGCCGCCGTTGAATTTGCGTACAGTCAGTTCAGAGCCTGTGGGCAAGGGCAGGGCAATACCGGCAGGCCATACCCCGCGTACCCTCAAGGCGGCCGATCATTCCAGGGCGCAGGATGTACTGGGTAACGAACTGGCCACGGTGGTTGATGCCGAAGGCAATGTCAGCAGTCGGCCAGGCCAAACGGTGGATCGCAAAGGGCAGGACAGGCCGACTGGCCAAGAGGCTCCAATGGCCGCAAAACCTGCTTGAATGTCTACCCAAGGTCTTGGTTCAAGGGGCTGCATTTGCCGTAACCCGTTTTGATTCCTGCGTTTGGAGTTCGCAGTCAAGTATCAGCTGTTGGTTGGCCTTTAAAACCGCTCCAGCTGCTGCAGCAGCGTTGCCCGTGAAACCTCGCCCAGGCGCGCTGCAGTCAGTTTGCCTTCAGCATTGAAAAACAAGGTTGAAGGCAACCCTTTCTGATTGAAAACTTGTGCAGTCTGCCCGTCGGGGTCTTGCAGCATGTTAGCCAGCTCCAACTGATGACGCTGCAGGAACTCCTTGATCTGCACGCCGCTTTCGCCCTGGTTAACAAACACAAAATGCACATCGGGGTATTCCGTCTGGGCCGACTGCAGTACGGGCATTTCCCGCACACATGGTGGGCACCACGATGCCCACAGATTCAGCACCACCGGTTTGCCTTTGAACGTCTGCAATTCAACCGCTTCACCTTTCAGGTCAGTCAGGGTCAGCACCGGCAAGGGCGTTTGAAGCGTCCGAACGCGGTTTTCAAGCACAACGCTGCCGGAAACCCACAGCACGGTCGTGATCAGCAGGCCCGCTGCCAGCGGCTGCAGAAGAGGGCGGTTGCGTATTCCCAGCCAAACCCCATAGAGCCAGGCCGCCACCAGGCCCGCTGTCAGATTCCAGCCGCCATCGCGGATATCCAGCATGCTGGCGGGATCTTCCAGGTACACGGTGGCATACCGGGCAACGAAGGCCAGTCGTGCCGCCAGAATGCCTGCCACGGCAATTCGAATGACAGGCAGTTCCTGTGGAACGCCTTGTTTGCGGGCCATACGATCGGCCACCAGGTTGCCAGTGATCAGCGCCACCAGGCCCAGCAATAAAAACCATGAAATGGCCAAGGGGCCCAATTGTGCGGATGCGCTCATTCTTCAGCGTGCAGTTATGGTATGGTGCAAAGCAATAACGTTAACAGACGTAACCTTGCGGAGACAAAATATGGTTAAAGTGTATTCCATCAATGGCATTACCCCCGTGGTTCACCCCACGGCCTTTGTGCATCCCACAGCTGTGCTGATCGGCGATGTGGTTATTGGGCCAGGGGTGTATGTCGGGCCGCTTGCCAGCCTGCGCGGTGATTTCGGCCGTATTGTCATGCACGAAGGGTCCAATGTGCAGGACGGCTGCGTCATTCATGGTATTCCTGAAAATGAAACCGTTATTGAACCCGATGGCCATATCGGGCACGGCGCCATTCTTCATGGCTGCATCATTGGGCGCAACGCCCTGGTGGGCATGAATGCGGTGGTCATGGATCAGGCGGTGGTGGGGGAAGAAAGTATCATTGCCGCCATGGCTTTCGTGAAAATCGGCATGGTGATCCCGCCGCGTTCCATGGTGATGGGGTCACCGGCCAAGGTGGTTCGCGAGCTTGAACAAAAACAGATCAACGGCAAGTCGTTTGGCACGGCCATGTACCAGCGGCTGGCAAAACGCTGCCTTGAAACCATGCAGTGCGTTGATGCCCTGCCAGAGGAAGAGCCCGGTCGTGTACGCTTGACGCCTGAAATGGTGAACCCTGAGGGCCTGGAGCGTTTGCGCACGTAATTGATAGCCCCGCAAAAGGCTTCAGCATCCACAACCGCAGTATCCTGAACGGCCTTTTGTGTCGCATACAGGCCGTTCAGGGCCGGTTTAGTCGTTTCAGTAATGCACGTTCAAAACCCGCCCTGAACGACGGGCCTTGTCGCGCATTGGGTCAGCCTGTCAAAC
>JAAYGT010000072.1 GCA_012727555.1 Alcaligenaceae bacterium
AGTCAGGTGCGGCCAGTCCGCGTCTGTCCACGGTCTCCAAATTGAAGGAGGCCTTTGCCACTGCCGGGGTGCGAATGCTGGATGATCAGCCTCAAGGGGGCTACACGATGATGGTCCAGCCGTTGGCAGTACAGACGTCAGCGCGTCAGATTGAAGGCCGCCGTATTGGGGATGAGGGTTTGGACGATTGATGTCATGCAAGGTTCAAGTAGGGGCTTGTTGCGAGCGTTCGCATCGCCTGGGGTAGGCCTCTGCTTTGGTGTAGTGTGCTAACCCTCGTGGCCTACTCCCACCCGAACACCGAGGTGGCAGGGCATCGTTTTAACCATGGGCGAACAGTTGCACAAAGTTAGCAAAATTGCTAACATTCAGCGCATGAATTGGACCGTCAGTTACTTTAACGAACGCGTGCAACGTGAGATCGCCGAGTGGCCCGTTGGCATCTATGCCGACTATCTACGTCTCATCTTGCTCGTTGAAGAGCACGGTGCTGACTTGCGCCTGCCGCACTCACGCGCGATGGGTGGGGGGCTTTTCGAATTACGGTGCAAGGGTGCAGAAGGAATAGGTCGTGCGTTTTACTGCACGGTGATCGGGCGCGAGATCGTGATCCTGCACAGCTTCATCAAGAAAACGCAGGAAACCCCCGACCGGGAACTGAAAACAGCCCGCAAACGGCTTAAGGAGGTCAAACATGCAAAGTGAGCAATTCAAACCGGTTCGCCTGGACACCAAGGCCGAATTGGCCCGCGCTATGCAACGGCCGGGATTCAAAGCCGCCTGGGACGGACTGGAAGAGGAGTACGCCGCACTCAACGAGTTACTTCAGGCCCGCAAGCAGGCAGGGCTCACACAGGAAGAAGTCGCTGCTCGCATGGGTACAACCAAAAGTGCCGTGTCGCGTCTGGAAGCCTCGATCCGCAGCGAAAACCATTCTCCTTCGTTCGCCACATTGCGCAAGTACGCTCATGCCTGCGGTAAGCGGCTGGTCATCAAAATGGTCTGACCGGCGCAAACCAGGCAAAGGGCATAACTAAAGGCGAGGCTCTTTCGCTGCACCGTTGAACTTATCCGTCGCTTTGGTGCGCTCCCCCGTGTGCTTGTTGGCCGGATTTCTGAAGAAACTTCAGCGCAACTGGAGCTGTGGGGAGATCGTGTGTTGGAGTCGATGACCTTGGACGAGGTCTTTCGTCTGTAGTGGTCAAGTTTTTTTGGACACGCCGATCAGGCGGTGGGGTCATACACAGCTCAAGACAACAGCTGGCTATCTGCACCTGACGGAGGGGAGGAAACGTCAAAATGCAAATGCGGCGGCATCAGCGACAGGGCTCTTTGCTTGAGTCGCCGTACACCCTGATTTGTAAGCTCGCTTCGGCGAGCTTTTTTTCGCTTACGCCCGATGGTGGGATCGTAGCCAATCACGCAGCGCATCATTCATGCGTGTCTGCCAGCCAGGGCCGTCGGCTTTGAACGCTTCGATGATGTCGACGTCATACCGTACGGCGGTCTGTACCTTGCGGGGTGACTTCTGGGGGCCGCGCGCACGGTGAATCGCCTGCTGAAAGTCAGCAGGCATGTCGGACAGCCTCTTGGCTGATTTGAAGTCTTCTGCGCTCCACTCTGGGGCGTCGTCATCAATGCGGGTTGGGTCGGGTTTCTTGCTCATAAAAACGCACCTCTCTGGCGTTGGCCTTGCGCAGGCTGATGACCCGCACGGCATTACCACGTAATGAAAAGGCCAAAAAATAAAGCCTGTTGTCAATGAGACCGAACGCCTGGTATCGAGGTTCCCCGTAGTCGCGGCGGGTATCGGGTCTGATGACTGCTGTGTCGAAATCGAACCGTTCAGCCATGTCAAATGGCAGCCCGCGCTCCTGAGCGTTTCGCTCGCTCTTGGCGGCGTCGAATTCGATATCCATGCTCTTATTGTAGATGCAATTAGGTGGTATGTCTAATCAGCACCCCGTTCTTGACCGGGATGCTGGGCTACTATCCGGCCCTATTGCCGAAAACGCTTGTAGGCTTGTACGAGGGGTATCATAGGAGGGAACGAGTGGTTCGCGCGGCGCTGTACTTGTTTGGGTGCTTGTACCGACCCTGAAAGGACATAAAGTTCTTTATTATTAGTGGGTTAGGGTGCTAATCAACGTACGCTCACTACTGGTGCAGATAACATCCTCGGTACATCCGGCGATGACATAGTTGGTGGCGTCAACGCAGCTGGTGTGGCACCGCAATTCACGTTGGTTGATACCATCGACGGCGGCAATGATTTCAGCGCTATTGGCATCCAAGGCTTGACCGACGTTGAGCTGCTGGCCGAGGGCGACTCTTACTCCGCTCTTAGCAATGTGGTGAACATGGCGGTCACCGGCGTTGCTGGTGCCGGGGGTGCCACGACATTCACCTTCGCTGATACCGCTGTTGCTGGTTCAGCTGATTCCGCAAAACTGACCCTGAATAATGTTGCTACTGCAGGCAACACCACCGTCAACATCAATAACACAACGACCGTTACTGGCAATGTGGGCTTGGAAACTCTAACAGTTGATTTGGCCGGTCCTGCTGGCGTGCGTGCTAGTGCAGTAACTTTGGCAACTAACTCCACTCAGTCGCTAACCACACTGAATATTACCGTTCTTGGATATGTATAGGGAAGAGCGTGCCGGTAATCGCGGTGCGGGCGAAAATAATTTGAAGGGTTACGCTCGCTGCGCAGGTGCCGCCAGGCACCGTCGAGCACCCGAAGGGCTGCGCAGGCCTGGCGGCCGCAGCAGCATCCAGCCCCCAAGGCTGGATGTGCCCCTCGGGGGGTGCCGTCACAGGGCGAATCCCCTCGGGATTCAGGCGCCCCAGCGCCGGCCCGCCGGACGGGGGGCAAGGCCCCCGGCCCCGAGGCACTCGGGCAAAGCGGTTTCCAGGGTAGCCCCGCTCAGGGGCCGGTCGTTCCCGCAAGAGCGGCCAGCTCGAGCGGGAAGGAGCGCCGCAGAAAGCGGTTTGCCCGAGCGCGAGCGAGGGGCCGCAGGGACACGGGAACCCTAGTTCCCGAGGCTTTCGTAGGGCGTCCAGCCCGTCAAGCGAAAGACGTTGGCCCATCACAGCGATTTGCAAATGGAGGGTGCGAACAGCACTGGGGGGTTTGCGCGCGCGTGGCCGATGAGCACGGGCTTCATACGTCATGCCCACCGGCAGCCACAACGCAAGGAATGACGGCGTGAGGCGTTTTTGCCGCGCAGAAACGTCATGGCGGCGCGTAAAAGCCCTGCGCTTATCGCTATACGAAGTATCAGAACCAATAAAGGAGAGACTTCGATGACACTCAGTAATCAAGCCCGTAGCCTGCGCTATCGTCAACACACCCTGGAACTGCTGGGCCGCCTGGGCTATGGCTCTGCACGACAAATTGCCAAGGGGGTCTGGGGACAGCTGACCCCGAGTACCCGCAAAATGGCTTCACGGCTTTTGGGTCGCCTGGGCAAAGAACGTCTGGTTGTCAGCAAACGGGACGGCAACTCGGTCAATGGCGAGCAGCTGTACGCGTTGACTAAAGCGGGCGTGGCCAGGCTCACCTACGCACTGCCCCTGGCCCGAGGTCATGCCCGGGACTGGCTGCGCCACGCTCACGCCCATCGCACGATGGCCAACAGCGTCTTTGTTGCCGGCAACCCGGTAATGCGCACGGTGGACGACAGCCTGGGCATCACGGAACTGGAAATCCGCAGCAACG
>JAAYGT010000073.1 GCA_012727555.1 Alcaligenaceae bacterium
CGAGTCCTGGGCCCGCCCCATTCTGGCCGAACGCATCGGGTAGCCCCGAAGGGGCCGTGTGATGCACGGAGTCCGGCCCCGGTACTCGCCAGAACCGGCGCAAGATACCTGTTCCGTAATACCTGACCTGATTTGTAATACCTGATTGACGATATGTAATACTTAACATTACGTGCTTGACACTTACAAGCAATAGAAAACCGGACTGATCTGTTTTTTATGTAATAAGCCGGAAGAGATGCCTCAGGAACACACCGTTAAGCCACTGGGAAGCGGCTAATGAGTGAACAAAACAAAGACAAGCATGGCGTCCCCGACAGGAATCGAACCTGTAATCTTCCCTTAGGAGGGGAAAGTTATATCCATTTAACTACGGAGACAGTGCCAAGCTGGCCATTATAATGCATTCCAGATTGTGCCCGCACTGCGGTGCGCCTGGCCTCAAACCCGTTTACCTGCCTATTCGCCATGTCCGTTTTCCAGCTCATATTGCCTGACTTCCTGCTGATCGGACTCGGATGGCTATTGTTTCGAAAACTGAATTTCAAACAGGAATTCTTCAAGGGGGCCGAGCAACTTGTGTACTTTGTGCTGTTCCCCGCCCTGCTGTTCCACTCCATCACACAAACCCGACTTGATCTTGATTCGGCGTCTCTGGCGTTGCAATCGACTGTCGCTGTGGTAGCGGCGGGCATCGTGCTCAGCGCTCTGGCAATGCCCTTGCTAAAACCACCGCCGATGGCCTACGCCTCGGTGGCACAATGTGGATACCGCTTCAATACGTACATCGGGCTATCCCTTTCCGCAGCGCTGGGCGGGGCAGCAGGACAAACACTCATGGCACTCATGGTAGGGATCGCCGTGCCTCTGGTGAACATGGCCGCAGTACGCACTCTGGCGCGCCAGAGCGGCGGCAATGTCTTGGGCGAAATTGTTCGCAACCCGTTCATCATTGCCACAGTCGTTGGTTTGGCGTGGAATATGCTGGGTCTTCCTGTGCCTGATGTCGTGGCCATAACGTTCCAGCGCCTGGGCTCAGCGGCACTTGCACTTGGGCTGATTTGTGTGGGTGCATCACTGACGCTGGAAGGACTGCGCGGAATGGGAGGGCTGATGAGCTGGATTGTAGCGGTACGACTGCTGATGCTGCCCTTGGTTGCCCTGGTGCTTGCCTGGCTACTTGATGTACCGGACCCAGATCGCCAGATCTTGTTGCTTTTTGCTGCGCTGCCCACGGCTTCATCCACCTACGTCCTGGCGGCGCGCATGGGTGGAGATGGCCGACTGGTGTCCATCACCATGACGGCCGGCACACTGCTTTCAGCATTGACCATTCCCTTTTGGCTGATCGTCAGTACCCTGTAATCCAACGACCAGACACAAAATACACGCCCCCAACATGCGCTAGCCCTGCCCTTTCAATGACTACTGAAAACTCTGAAAAAACTGCAGATTCTGTCAAGCTTTTTTTGCCTGATGAAACAGCAACCGAAGCGCTTGCCGTGCGTCTGGCGCCACTAATTTGTAGTCAAAAACCAACAATACAGACACCGTCGCATGGCGGTCGAATTCACTTGCGAGGTGACCTCGGTGCAGGGAAAACAAGCTTTGCACGGGCATTACTTCGTGCAGCAGGCGTCAAGGGGCGTA
Organism: Alcaligenaceae bacterium; assembly: GCA_012727555.1. Classification (GTDB taxonomy): domain Bacteria; phylum Pseudomonadota; class Gammaproteobacteria; order Burkholderiales; family Burkholderiaceae_B; genus JAAYGT01. The sequence continues at coordinate 1,651 of JAAYGT010000073.1, forward strand.
TCAAAAGCCCTAGCTATGCATTGCTTGAGAGCTATAATCTTTCTAAATTAGACTTGTATCACTTTGATTTTTATAGATTTAGCGAATCTCGCGAATGGGTGGATGCCGGTTTCCGCGATATCTTGTATTCCGATGGTGTGGTGCTCATAGAATGGCCTGAACGTGCAGGCAATCTACTGCCCCCCCCCGACCTCGATATCCATATTGAATATGCCGAGTCAGGCCGATACGCCAGCCTCACCCCCTACAGCGACAAAGGAAAATTATGGCTGACGACACTCGCGCTCTCCGCTCGCGGCTCGGTGAATCCGGAGCCTCCCGCCGCCGCCTGATCTCCACCGCAGGTTTGCTGCTCGTTCTGCCCGTCATTCCATCACTGGCCCGGGCAGCCACCATCGTGGCTGTACGCACATGGCCTGCCGATGAATACACACGTGTGACCCTGGAAATGGACGGCGAACTGAAAGCTGAACATTTCACACTTGAAAACCCGCACCGCATGGTGGTCGACATTCAAGGGCTGACGCTGAACACGGCGCTGAACGAATTGGTTTCGAAAGTTCGGCCCAATGACCCCTACATCCAGTCAGTGCGGGTCGGTCAGAACAAACCCGATGTCGTTCGCCTGGTCTTCGACCTGAAACAAGCCATCGCACCCCAGGTATTCACACTCAAACCAATAGGCGAATACAAGTATCGCCTGGTGCTCGATCTCTACCCCAAGGTGGCGCAGGATCCACTGCTTGCCATCATGAACAACACGGGTGACCCCGACCCCTTGGCCGAAGTTCTCGAAAACCTGGCTCAGAATACCCCTGCCCCGGCGCCAGTACCTTCAGTACCTGGCCAAACCCTGCCACCAGTGGCACGCTCACCTCGTCCGGCACCAACCCCCTCGCCACGTCCCGATGCCCCGCCTGCAGCCGCTCGGGGAAACCGTCCAAACCGTCCCATTCTCATCGCACTCGACCCAGGTCACGGCGGGGAAGACCCCGGCGCGATCGGACGCAATGGCACGCGTGAAAAAGATATCGTTCTCAGCATCGCACGTCGCCTGAAAAAACTGATCGACAGTCAACCGAACATGCAGGCTTACCTAACCCGCGATGGCGACTTCTTCGTTCCATTGCATGTACGTGTGCAAAAAGCGCGTCGGGTGAAGGCTGATCTGTTCATTTCCATACACGCAGATGCCTGGATCAAGCCCAGCGCACGGGGTTCATCCGTGTACGCCCTGTCCCAGAACGGAGCCAGCAGCGCTGCAGCACGCTGGATGGCCCAGCGCGAAAACGATGCCGACCTGATCGGAGGCGTCAATCTGGGCTCTCACAACAAGCAAGTGGCTCAGGTTCTGCTTGACTTGTCCACTGCAGCGCAAATCAACGACTCGGTGAACGCCGGAAGCCGGATTTTGAATGAAATTGGTAAAATCAATCGCCTGCACAAGCGCGAGGTGGAGCGTGCCGGCTTTGCCGTGCTGAAAGCACCCGACATACCCTCTATTCTCGTGGAAACAGCGTTCATCAGTAACCCGGAGGAAGAACGCCTGCTAAGCAGCCCTGCACACCAGGACAAAATTGCCGGCGCTATGCTGGCGGGTATCCGGGGTTACTTCGCTTCGAGCCCTGCACTTGCACGACAAACCTGAACATCCCGTCGCCGAGCGGCGCAAGATCGCCGCACTTCCCGATCAACTCATCAGCCAGATAGCGGCCGGTGAGGTCATTGAGCGACCCGCGTCCGTTTTGAAAGAATTGCTTGAAAATGCCCTGGATGCCGGGGCGCGAAGCATTGACATCCGCCTGGATGGCGGCGGCATAAGGCGTATTGCCATCAGTGATGACGGCGGCGGTATTCCACCTGAAGAACTGCCGCTTGCACTGCAACGCCATGCCACCAGCAAAATCCGCTCGCTCGACGAACTGGAATCGGTGGGTTCAATGGGTTTTCGAGGCGAAGCTCTGGCTTCAGTGGCCTCTGTGGCGCGAGTCACCATTATTTCACGTACGACACAAACGGATCACGCCTGGCAAATTACCGGGCAACCTGGCAGCCTGCCTGAGGCCGCGTCAGGAAATCTGGGTACGACGGTCGATGTACGTCAATTATTTCTTGACGTACCCGCCCGGCGCAAATTCCTGCGCAGTGAAAATACGGAATACGGCCATTGCCTTGATACCATCGAGCGTATCGCTCTGGCTCACCCCCAGGTTGCTTTCAGGCTATATCACAACGAGCGTCCGCAACGCGTGTGGCGGGCGACCGACATGGTCACGCGGGTTCGCGATATTCTGGGCGCAGACTTCATCGAAAATACGCTGGTGGTTGAACACAGCCAGGCATTGATTACGCTTGAAGGGTTAGTGGCACGTCCGACTCAGGCCCGTACCCGGGCTGATCGCCAGTACCTGTATGTGAATGGCCGTTTCGTGCGTGATCGCACAGTTTCTCACGCCATACGGCAAGCCTACGCCGATGTCCTGCACGGAGACCGCCATCCAGTCTATGTTTTATTCCTGACCATTGACCCAACCACGGTCGATGTCAATGTACATCCCGCCAAGAGCGAAGTGCGTTTTCGTGACAGTGGTGCCGTGCACCGCTTTGTCCATCAGGCGGTCAGCCATGCGTTGGCCGGCACCGGCGGACAAGCAAACAACAGTGCAACGCCCTTGCCCCATGGAATCTCGCAGACTACGCCACACTCAACCACGCAAGCAGATACCACGGCCCAGGGAAATCCAGTCA
>JAAYGT010000074.1 GCA_012727555.1 Alcaligenaceae bacterium
TCTTTGGCGCATTAGCTCAGCCGGTTAGAGCGACGGAATCATAATCCGCAGGTCCCCTGTTCGAATCAGGGATGCGCCACCAGAGATATCAAAAAGCCCCGAGGCCTTGTGCTTCGGGGCTTTTTTCACATCGAATTTCTTATAAGCTATTGATTTGTAAGGGTTTTATCAAATCTAAAGTCGCACTTTGTTTAAGTGTGGCTGGGGGTTGCTAGACGCTGTAGCTGGTACCCCACCCGCAGTCGCAAAGCTACTGGTTCCAACGACGCATTCCCAAGAACCTTCAGGTTCCCTTGCAACAGACCGAGGTCAAGGCCTCGCTGAAGACGTATGAGCTGCAAGAGGCGGTGCGGCGCTGCCGGGTGGTTGCCCGCCTGTGCATAACCCTACCGCCTGATCGGCGTGTCCGAAAAAACTTGACCACTACAATAATTCCGGGTTTACAGGAGCTATGCTGCTCACTACATGGGTTCTGTCACTGTCAGACACGGGTTTCATGAATGTTTCAAAGGAAAGCGTAATGCAACGTATTGGCATCATGGCCGCCGTACACGGTGAAATTGCGGCCCTGCTGGAACAGATGGATTCTGTAACGGTCTCCCGAATCGGGATGCGTGACTATCACCAGGGGGTGTTGCACGGGAAACCGTGTGTGATGGTGCTGGCACGGATGGGCAAGGTCGCCGCGGCAGCCACCGCCGTGACACTGATACGGGAATTCGGTGTTGATAACGTACTGTTCACCGGCTTGGCCGGTGGCATTGCCGGAGGCACACGTATCGGCGATGTTGTTGTCGCCTCCAGCCTGCTGCACCACGACCTTGACGCAAGCCCCTTGTTTGCGCGACACGAAATTCCACTATTGGACCTTAGCCGCATCCATGCCGACCCTGACCTTAGCGCTTTGCTGGAGCAAGCGGCTCGTGATTACCTGGCATTTGACTGGACGCACGACATTTCAGCGGCAACACGGCAAAGATTCAATCTGTCATCGCCCAGCGTGCATACCGGGTTGATTGCAAGCGGCGACCAGTTTATCAGTAGCGTGTCTGCAGCACAGGCCTTGCGCGACACGCTGCCCGACGTGTTGTGCGTTGAAATGGAAGGCGCTGCCGTGGCGCAGGTCTGCCATGAATACAGCGCGCCCTTTGCCGTTCTGCGTACGGTTTCCGACCGCGCTGACGATGCAGCCGGTCACGATTTCAACAGTTTCCTGACCCAGGTTGCCAGCCATTATTCAGCGGGTATTCTACGGCGGACAATCAGCCTGCTTTAACTGAGCCACAGAAACAACCTGCAAGAACGAGGTACAAAAAGGCTTCCGACGCTTTGCATGCGAAAGTACAGCACACTATCGGCCACCCTTGGAGCGAAAAAAGCGCTTTCCCCTAACTTGAAATCAAGAGCCACAATGGAAGTAATGTCCCACAAGTTTGATCTTTACTCCCTTCGTTTGTTCATTGCCGCTTTTGAAGAAGGTAGCCTGGCTGCCGCAGCTGAACGTGAGCACATTACAGCATCAGCCCTTAGCAAACGAATGTCGGAACTTGAACGAATGCTGGGCACCGAGCTGTTCATCCGCCGGGCCCACGGGGTTGAACCGACCAAGGCCGCCCAAACTCTGGCACGCGGCGCGCGGAAACTGTTGCACCAAGCGAATGAACTTGCCTGCGAACTGGGGGAGTTCTCGCAAGGAACACGCGGTCACGTTCGCATCGCCGCAAATCTTTCTTCAATTACCCAGTTTCTCCCACTGGAACTACATACATTCCTTGCAAAGTATCCAGAGGTCACCATTGATCTAACGGAAATGGTGAGCACAGATGTAACAAGGGCCGTCTCAGAGAACAGGGCTGATATTGGCATTTACACACAAACCAACGAACACCATGAATTGAAGACTTTTCCTTACCATACGGACCGCATGGTGCTCATCACCCCCTTGAGACACCCATTAGCGGAATACGAATCGATTGCTTTTACAGACACCCTGGCATACCCACATGTTGGCATGCACCCCGGCAGCGCTGCCAATAACCTGTTAA
>JAAYGT010000075.1 GCA_012727555.1 Alcaligenaceae bacterium
GCATCGGAGATGTCGTCGTGTTCGAAACCGGCATCGGTCAGTGCATTGACGAGTTCCTGGGCCTCGGGGCATGCATGAGGGGTATGGTAGTTTTCGAACAAATAAACCAAAATATCGAGCATAGGGATGCGATTCCGGTTGCCGTTAATGAGAAGAAAGCACTTGGGTGCTACAAGATAACCGGTAAAGTTAACAATGACTTTACGCTGATTTCCCCCGCCGGGCAACTTCGACCGCTCTGGCGGGTGTTCAGCGCACCACTGGAGAGGGGTTATGCCGAAAGAATCCACCGTACGTTCGCCGGAGCTTCCCGAGAACGGGCACGAAATGTCCCGTGATCATCCCGTTGTGGTTCCCGCTCAGGCCGTGCCGGGCGATACCCTGGATCACATTGACACACCTGCGCTGGTGCTTGACCTTGACCTTTTCGAGGAAAATCTGCGTACGCTGCAGGCCTTGGCCGAGCGTCATGGTGTGGCGGTGCGTGCGCATGCCAAGGCACACAAGTGTCCCCAGGTTGCCCTGCGGCAAATTGCCTTGGGTGCGGTGGGCATCTGCTGCCAGAAAGTGTCTGAAGCGGTGCCTTTCGTGAATGCGGGGGTGCGTGACGTACTCATCACCAACGAGGTGGTGGGTGGGCAAAAACTCGACCTGCTGGCCCACCTTGCACGGCACGCCCACGTTATGGTGTGTGCCGATCACCCGACCGCCTTGCAGGCCCTGTCCGATACCATGGTTGTCCACAAGGCCAGCGTGGGCGTGCTGATCGAGGTCGATGTCGGACAAAAACGCTGTGGTGTCCAGACGCCGGATCACGTGGTCGAACTGGCCCGTCAGGTGCAGGCCTTGCCACAACTGGTGTTCCGGGGCATTCAGGCGTATCACGGGGGGCTGCAGCACAAGCGTAGTGCACAGGCCCGAGAGCACGCGTGTGCCACGGTGGCTGATCGCGTCCGTCGTGTGTTGGCAGCCTTGCAGCGTGCGGGCATTGAATGCCCGGTTGTCAGCGGCGGGGGTACGGGTACTGTGGCGTTCGATGTCCCCTCGGGGGTGTTCACCGAAGTACAACCGGGCAGCTATGCCTTCATGGATACCGATTACGCGGCAAACGATTGGGGCGAGACAGTCGCTTTCAGGCATGCCGTGTACTTGCTGGGAACGGTCATGAGCACGCCTGCACCAGGGCGTGCGGTGGTCGATGTCGGCCTGAAATCGGCCAGTGCAGAGTCCGGTGTGCCCACTTTGCTCGATTGCCCCGATGTCCAGGCGGTCAGCATCAGTGACGAGCATACGGTGTTGCATGCCAATGACACCGCTATATTGCCGGCACTTGGTGCAAAGGTTCGTTTGTTGCCCTCGCACTGCGATCCAACGTTCAATCTGCACGATCAGGTGGTGTGCGTGCGTAACAACAAGGTTGAAGCCTTGTGGCCGGTGCTGGCGCGCGGGCTCAGTCGCTGAGCCTTCTTGATCTTGAAGCCGCTTGGCCGCAATTGCCGCCAAGTGGCTTTTCATCCAACCCTGGGTCATAAGTTTCATCTATTTCATTGATTGAAGTAATAATCAAATAACGGAATAATCGTTTCCGCTTTGCATCGTGTGTAGCAGACTGATGTCCATTGACAACGTCTTCCCCGAGATTCCGATGAAAAGCCTGAACCGATTTTTTTCTGCATCCCTGGTGGCCTTGGCGCTGACGGCATCGTTTGCTGCAGCGCCTTCGGCCCGTGCCGAAACCACCCTGCTGAACGTGTCGTACGATGTTGCCCGCGAGTTTTACAAAGACTACAACCAGGCCTTCGTGAACCACTACAAACAAACGACCGGGCAGCCGATACGGATCGAGCAGTCGCATGCCGGGTCCAGTGCGCAGGCCCGTGCCGTGAACGACGGCTTGCAGGCCGATGTGGTCACCATGAACACCACCACCGATGTCCAGTTTCTGGCGGACCAGGGGGTGGTTGCCAAAGACTGGGCAACCTTGTTTCCCCACGATGCGGCGCCCACAACGTCCACCATGCTGTTTCTGGTGCGCAAGGGCAACCCCAAAGGCATCAAGGACTGGGCTGATCTGACCAAGCCCGATGTGAAGGTGATCGTGGTCAATCCCAAGACCGGCGGCAACGGGCGCATGGCCTACCTGGCGGCCTGGGGGCAAGCACTTCACAAGGGGGGTACCCCTGAGCAGGCAAAAGATTTTGTGAAGCGTCTGTACGCCAATGTGCCGGTACTGGCCAAGGGTGGGCGTGATGCAACGGCCATTTTCCTGCAGCGCAATATCGGTGATGTACTGATCACCTTTGAATCGGAAGTGGTGTCGGTGAACCGGGAATTTGGTGCCGGCAAAGTGGATGTGATCCACCCATCGGCCAGTTTGTTGACAGAAAATCCCGTGGCGATTGTGGAGCGTACCGTGAAGCAGAAAGGTACGCGTGAGCAGGCCAAAGCCTATCTGGATTTCCTGTATTCCGATGAAGGTCAGGAAGTGGCGGCCAAGCACGGGATCCGGCCACGTTCCCAGGCCATTCTGGCCAAGTACAGCGACACGTTCAAGCCAATTGATCTGTTCACGGTCAACACCTACTTCGGCAGCTTGTCTGAAGCCCAGAAAGTCCACTTCAACGACGGTGGCCTGTTCGACACGCTCTACACGGCAGGCAAGTAAACCATGAGTGCGCTCGATACGGCCGTGTCAACGGCTGAAGGCTTTGCGGTGCAACCCGACCGCAGGCCGCGTGCCCGCCGGGTTCTGCCGGGTTTCGGGCTCACCCTGGGTTTTTCGGTTACTTACCTGAGCCTGATCGTATTGATTCCTTTGTCGGCGCTGGTCTTCACCTCGCTGTCGATGGACTGGAATGCCTTCTGGCAGGCGGTCACTTCGCCCCGTGTCGTGGCTTCGTACCGCCTGACGTTTGGTGCGGCGTTACTGGCCGCTTCGTTCAATCTGGTGATGGGTCTGCTGCTGGCCTGGGTGCTGGTGCGCTATTCCTTCCCCGGCAAGCGTCTGGTCGATGCCCTGGTCGATCTGCCGTTTGCCTTGCCAACCGCCGTGGCCGGTATTTCACTGACGGCCTTGCTGGCGGGCAATGGCTGGATAGGGCAATTTCTTGAACCTCTGGGTCTGCAGGTGGCCTTCACACCGGCTGGCGTCGTGGTCGCCCTGATTTTCATTGGCATTCCGTTTGTCGTGCGTACTGTGCAGCCCGTGCTTGAAGAGGCTGAGAAAGAGCTGGAGGAAGCCGCCACCTGCCTGGGGGCCACACCTTTTCAGACGTTTCGCAAAGTGATTTTCCCCACCATTTTGCCTGCGTTGCTGACAGGCTTTGCCATGGCGCTGGCGCGCGCGATCGGGGAGTACGGTTCCGTGATTTTTATTGCGGGCAACATGCCCATGGTGTCGGAAATCACTTCGCTGATCATTATCGGCAAGCTCGAGCAATATGACATTGCGGGCGCCACGGCAGTGGCCATGGCCATGCTGGTCAGTTCCTTTGTCATGTTGCTGTTCATCAATGTGCTGCAGAGCTGGCAGCGCAAGCGGGCGGGGGGGTGATCATGGATCAAAATGTACGCAGTGCAGTCCATGCTGTGGCCGGCCCACGCAGCAAGCCAGGCGCCGTGCAGGCATCACCCTGGGTGCGTCGGGGCCTGATCGGCACCGCCCTGGTTTTCGTTGTTCTGTTCCTGGTTCTGCCGCTGGCTGCCGTCTTTTTCGAGGCCCTGCGTCAGGGCTGGCAGGCCTATGCGGATGCGTTCAGCGACCCGGATGCGTTGTCGGCCATCCGTTTGACGGCTCTGATCACGCTGATTGTGGTGCCCATGAACCTGCTGTTCGGTGTCTGCGCGGCCTGGGCCATTGCCAAGCATGATTTTCCTGGCAAGACCATCCTGATCACATTGATTGATCTGCCTTTTTCGGTGTCGCCGGTGGTGGCCGGACTGGTGTATGTACTGGTGTTCGGCGCCAACGGCTGGTTTGGCGGCTGGCTGATGGCCAATAACATCCAGATCATTTTTGCCGTGCCCGGCATGGTGCTGGCCACGCTGTTCGTCACTTTGCCGTTCATTGCGCGCGAACTGATTCCGCTCATGCTGGCGCAAGGGTCCGATGAAGAGCAGGCCGCAGTGATGCTGGGCGCCAACGGGTGGCAAACCTTCTGGCGTGTCACGTTTCCCAATATCAAATGGGGTCTGATCTACGGGGTGATCCTGTGTTCTGCACGTTCGATGGGTGAATTCGGTGCCGTGGCGGTGGTGTCGGGTCATATTCGCGGGCGTACCAATACCCTGCCCCTGCAGGTGGAAGTGCTCTACAACGAATACCAGTCGGTGGCTGCCTTTGCCCTGGCGTCTTTGCTGGCCTTGCTGGCCGTGGTGACCCTGATCCTGAAAACTTGGGTTGAATGGCGGCAGAACCGTCTTGTGCAGGCGCATTGAGCGTCGGGAGTGAATTGAGTCATGAGTATTCTTGTTCAGGATATCAGCAAAGCCTTCGGTGCAACCCGTGTGCTCGAAGCCATCGATCTGAAAATCGGGCCCGGGGAACTGGTTTCGCTGCTGGGTCCGTCCGGTTGTGGCAAAACAACCTTGCTGCGCATCATTGCTGGTCTGGAGTCCTCCGACAGTGGGCGCATTCATCTGGACGGCATCGATGTAACGGACCTGGGTGCACGCGACCGGCAGGTCGGCTTCGTGTTCCAGCACTATGCCTTGTTCCGGCACCTGAGCGTGTTTGAGAATGTGGCGTTCGGGCTGCGGGTGAAGCCCCGCCGTGAACGACCTAACGAGGACACAATCCGCCGTACCGTCACCCATCTGCTGGAGCGTGTTCAGCTGGAGGCGTTCAAGGATCGTTATCCTGCCCAGTTGTCGGGTGGACAGCGTCAGCGTGTGGCCCTGGCCCGTGCCCTGGCCATTGAGCCGCGCGTGTTGCTGCTGGATGAGCCCTTTGGCGCACTGGATGCCAAGGTGCGCAAGGAATTGCGCAAGTGGCTGCGTCGCCTGCACGATGAACTGCACGTCACGTCGGTGTTTGTTACCCATGATCAGGACGAGGCGCTGGAAGTGTCCGATACCGTGGTGCTGATGAATCACGGACGCATTGAGCAAAAGGGTTCACCGGAAGATGTTCATGCACAGCCTGCCACACCGTTCGCGTATGGGTTTCTGGGCGATGTGAACCGGTTTGACGCCATTGTGGAAGCCGGTGGATTGGCCACACCGGCAGGTCATGTGCCCTGGTCGGGGCTCGAAGGGCATGCAGCAGGCAGTTCAGTGACCGTATTCGTGCGGCCTGCGGATTTTGATCTGCACGGAATCAACAACGGCTCTGATGGTTTGATCGCCCGTGTGGATCGGGTCTTGACGTTCGATCAGACGGCGCGCGTTGAACTGACCTCGGTGCAGGGTGAGCCTGTGGATTTCGAGGTGCACTGCCCCAGCAGTCGTGTACCAGGCCTGGCGCGCGGTGACCAGGTACGGCTGGTGCCCCGGAAGCTGAGGGTGTTTGCGGATGCGTAGTTGCCGTTGCTGGAACGATTGACTTGCAGCACTACACACTCGGACTCTGTGTTTTCTTTATTACACAACGAAATGGAATTGTGATCAATTATTAAATGAATTTCTGAAACAGGACACTAGGTTGTGGGCTTAGCGGGCATCTTTGAGTTCCATAAGGCGATCGAGTAACGGGAGCTTGGGCATCTGCAAAGGCCCAAAGCATCCTGCTGTTACAACATAGGCGCAAGTCTACCCTTATGTGAATCTTGATGCTCAGATGGACAAAAAAGCTCATGCCTTTCTTGCTATTGATCAACGATTCTAATAGATCCGGAACACACAAAGCCTTCTTCATACCCATCGACCCATTGCTGGAGTTGACGTATCCTTTGCTCAACCAACCCCGATCTTTCGGTATTGATGCAATAGCCGAAAATACTACCATACGAAGAAGGCGTATCCATATGAGGAAACATCATACGTAATTGCGCATCGTAAAACTTTTCCCATGCTTGTTGCGACTCACGAAAAGCAACAAGAAATTCAGGTTTATCTTCATACAACCGTTCAATTTCCTGGATAACGACTGAAAGCTTTTCATGACTGCTCGAAGACGCAGAGTACGCGCAGTCTCTCAAGGCCGACATAGTCTGAGCACTTTCAGCACAGGTGGTCTCACTTGAAACCGTCTGTGCGTTGGCTATACTCAAAACTGAAGATGTGATAATTGAAGAAATTAAAATCGCATTTAATGACAAAATATGAACCCTTTTGCTGAATTTTAAATCAGTTATGTCATTCCAAGATATGCCAAAACTCGGATTGTTTGAAAAAAGATTTCACCAGTGCTGGAATTTTCTGAAGATGACGCAGTACCCCCAGCGCCAATTGTTTCATCTCCTGATGGCTCTGAACCAATTGCTCGGAGACGTCCCGTTTGACATGCGCCCAAACCGTTTCATCCGGATTCAGGTGGGGTGAATAAGGTGGCAAATAAAAAAGCTTGAGCTGGCCATTTTGCGCAGCGACAAACCGCTTGACCGCAGCCGACTTGTGCATCGGATGTCCATCAACGATCACAAAGACCGGACGGTCTGCACCGAGCAACAACCGCTTGAGAAAGCTTAAAAAGACCGCTGAATCCACGCTGCCTTCATGCAGCATGAAACGGAATTCACCTTGCGGACCAACCGCCGAGAGCATATTCAACGAAAAGCGACGCCCTGTGGCCGTCACAACCGGCGTCTGACCAAGCGGCGCCCACGTGGTACCACTATGGTAATCCGATCGCAATCCCGACTCATCAGCAAAGAAAATTCGAGCCCCCACTTTTTTGGCCTCGGTCCGAATGGCAGGCCAGGTCTCAGTTTCCCAGGTGCGCACCTTGGCCGGATCTTGCTGCCACGCCTGATACAACGGCTTTTGTGGGCTGAATCCATGCATGGTCATGATGCGATGAACCGAAGACACAGAAAGCGTTTTGCTGAACTGGCGCTTGATGAAATGGCGAATCAGGCTCAACGTCCACAAGCCAACGTCAAAACCACAGTCCAACGGACTCTTGCTGCGTATTGTTTGCATCAACAAGGCCAACTCATCCTGGCTAAGCTTCGAGGGGCGACCTGGAATAGGCTTGGCCAACAACGCCGACTCGCCCCCTTTGGCATGTTCGGCTAACCAGCGAAAAACACTTCGGACGCTGACGCCAAAACACGCTGCCACATTTTTAGGCGACTGACCTTCCTGCACCGCTTTAATCGCACGCAGGCGCATCACCTCCAAGGTGTGATGATCCAGTGTGCGTCCATCGGATGTTCGTTTACATTTCATAAGCCATAGTATGCATCAAAATGACACTACTTACCGAAAGGTTAGTAACACTGCACACTGTCAACGCATTTTTGCCCGCAAGCTGCCAGCCTTAATCCTGCTGCCCGTTGGCCAGAAGCGTACGATGTTTTTCCCCGCCTTCCAGCGCATACAGCCAGGCCAGCAATTCTGCAATCGCCAGATACAGTTGCGGTGGAATGTGGGCGTCAAGGTCAACCTGCATCAGCAGGCTGACCAGTTCTGGTGATTCGTGCACGTACAGCCCGTTTTCCTTGGCCGTGCGAATGATGTTGTCGGCCAGGGTGCCATACCCTTTGGCCACCACGCGCGGGGCGGCGTCTTCCTTGTTGTAGGCAATGGCAACCGCGCTGGCACGGTTGTCGTCGGTCAGGCGGGGAGGGCTCATGGTGTTTCCCGGGGGGGGATGCCTTCAGCGGCAGGCGCCGCACCTTCCGCCAGTTCAAACCCCGCCAGTGCCTGGTTCGCCGCCGCCTGGGCTTCCTTGATATCGTCGATCACGGCCGCAGGCAGGTCTTCATCGCCGGCGTGCGGGTCGCGCGCCACCACCGACAACTGCCCCAGATGCAAACCTTGCGCAGAAATGCGGCCGCGCAAATCGTTGGCGTGGGTGTTTAGTACGTCGGACGAGTGCGGGGCCACCAGGTGCATGATCAATTGCTGCCCCACCAGGGTGATACGCGCTTCCACTTCGCCAAGCATGGGCAGGTTCACCTTCAGGCGGCTGGCCCAGTGGTCGGGGTATTCGGTGCCGTCCAGATCGCGCGAGGCATCGCGCCGGGCCACTTCCCAGTCCATGTCGGCATTGGGCCAGACTTCGCCGCGCCAGGCAAACGACTGGTTGGCCAGCACGTCGAGCTGCTGGCGCACCAGCGTATGGGTTTGCGGATCAACACCGGCCAGTGTCAGTGAGGTTTGTGTGGACGTGCCGCCGGCGCCACCCGTACCGCTGCTTGCCGCCGTACCCGCCGCCGATGCAGTTCCGGCTGCGCCGGTGCTGCCGGGTACCCCTGCAGAACCCGATGCCCCCCCTGCAGAA
>JAAYGT010000076.1 GCA_012727555.1 Alcaligenaceae bacterium
CGGTGCTCAAAAACAGCGTCGCGTCATCAGCCTTCAGGCAGACGGCTCGGCCATGTATTCGCTGCAATCCCTCTGGACGCAGGCACGTGAGCAATTGCCCGTGACCACCATTATTCTCAATAACAGTAAGTACAACATCTTGATCGGCGAGTACAAGAGCGTCGGTGCCGTTCCTGGCGACACCGCCATGAGTATGCTGGATCTTGGCAACCCGTCCTTGAACTGGGTTGGACTGGCCAACGGCATGGGTGTTGACGCAGCGCGCGCAACGACACTGGAACAGTGTGCCGATCTGATGAAAGCCAGCTTCGGCAGGCAAGCGCCGTTTCTGATTGAATTGATGGTTTGAAACCTTAGGGTCGCTTCCCGCTTGTTACTCGCTAGCGGAAGCGCGTATGAGCATTTGGAGTACGCCGACGCTCGGCCACAGCACACGTGTGACGTGTGCTGTGGCGTTGCTTTCCTGAGATCTTCTTTGTTCATTCATAAAAGATGGCAGCAAGCCCTCATCATTTAACTTTTTTATCGTGATCCGGAAACGAAATTCTGGTGACAGAGTTATTCACCCTGCAGGGATGGCTTACCGATAAAAAATGCCTTTGCCAACGCAATGTTTTTCAGGTTTAATAGATGCCGCTTTCAGCTTGAAGATGATGTAGAATTGGGCTGCAAACACACCAATTTGGCAGCCCATAAATGGCCAAATACATTTATTGCATTGCGGAGAAACAAAATTTTGGGCCGAATCATGGATTGGATCCGAGCTGCAGGTAAATCTGGTCAGCCCGAAGTTTCTAAAAAGCCAACCGTCACAGAATCCAATCCAGCGACACAGGCCCAGAGCACATCGCCTGATCCTGGAACATCTTCCGGATCAAGGAAAACGACCTCTCTGCGTGCCCACACTGTCCTTTTGCAACAAATTGCCAGAAAGTCTCGCCCCAAGTCCGAGGCTCCTGAAATTGTTGAAGATGCGGCACCGATCGCTACCGATGTAAACGTCGTACCATCCGAGCCCAAGCAAGCTCCGGCATCACTCCCCTCCGTTACCACAACGCCTGAGCCTGAAATGCCTCGCGCAGAAGAACCCACCATGCCTGAATCGATCGCCGAAACGTCTCCACGCCCTCAAGATCAGGCAACTCCAGTGCCTGCACCCGGTTCCAACCGTGCGATTTCCGCGCATTTGTTGGCCCAACTGCGTAAAAATCCATTGCCGGGTCTGTCACGATCGGCAGATGATCCGGATCACGTCAATGACACTGATCAGCCCATGGACCCCAACACACAAGATGTATGGGAATTCTTTGTCATGCCGGTGGCAGAACAAATTCAGGAACGTATTCAGGCCAATGCACTGTTACCCGTTTTCATTGTCGAAAACCCGTTCCCGCGTTATGCCAAGAATCTGCACAAAGCCCTGGCGAATCTGTGCCCTGCCTTAAATACTTATCAACTTGATACCCGGGTCACCTCTGACTTCCAGGACTTGGTTATCCGAATGGCGGAGCAGCGTGCATTTGGCATGATTTTGTTTTGTACGTCTCGTAACCAGCTGCCGCGTGAATTCCGTTCGCTGGTACGCACAGATGGTTATTTGAGCATCCCGCTCATGACGGCGGAGCGACTGACGGCCTATGCCAGCAAACGCTTCCCAGGTGCTGACCTTAGCCGCATCGAACCCACTTGGGTCGGTGCGATCGGTCCGCAAGAACTTTTGTGCGTGAATACACTCAAACTCGAGAAAGACTGGTTGGCTGGTCTGGAACAGTTGGCGGATCAGCGCAATCAGTCTCAGTCAGCGGGCGCTTCATTACGTTTGGACGATCTGCATGGGGTCGAAAGCGCAAAGCGCTGGGCAAAGCAACTCTTCAACGATTTGCGACTCGCGCTCAAGGGTGAAATTCAGTGGAAAGAGGTCGATCGAGGGGCCCTTTTTGCAGGTCCTCCCGGAACAGGTAAAACAACCTTGGCGCGTGCCATTGCGCTTGAATGCAATGTTGCCTTCACCGCTGTATCGCCCGTTAAAGACTGGATGATCGGTAACGGTTTGGATGAATGCATTCAACTGATGTCGGCGACATTTGCCGCTGCACGCCAGCAAGCCCCCAGCATTTTGTTCATCGATGAAATTGATGCACTCGGTAACCGTGAAAAATTCCAGGGGCATAACGCCTCGTGGAACACCTCGTTTCTTAATGCCCTGCTTAGTGAACTGGATGGCTTTGACGACCGTGACGAGATCATTGTCATCGGAGCCACCAACCATGTCGATAACGTCGATGCGGCGCTTAAACGGGCAGGGCGACTCGATCGCATTATCCCAATCAGTCGCCCTGATGTTCCTGCGCTAAAAGCCATTTATCAGGCCAAACTGCGTGTCTATGCTCACGATCTTTCGCCAGAAGACCTTGAAAATTGCGCCAGTCTTTCGTTGGGCCTGACCGGAGCCGACATTGAACTGCTGGTTCGGGGTGCGCGCCGCCGCGCCCGCATGGACAATAATCGAGCGATTACGGCCGACGACCTGCAAGACGAAATTTTCAGCATACCGCCACAGGCCGTGCGCAGTCCTCTTCATGGTCCTCAGTTGGCACGCACTGCCTACCATGAGGCTGGTCATGCGTTGATCGCACTGCTGCTACCCAGTTTACGTGAGCATATTCAGGTCGCTTCGATCGTGGCTGATGATCAAGGTGCCCTGGGTTTTGTCGGCTTCAAACATCCTGAGCGCAATCACACCCGCGCCGAATTGCTGGACCGGATCTGTATGATACTGGGCGGTCGCGCTGCAGAATTTTTGATCTTCGGCGAAGATGAGATCAGTACAGGCGCGGGCGGATACAGCACGCAAAACGACCTGGCGGTCGCGCGTCGAATGGCTGAAGCCGTTGTCGGCGTTTACGGGTTCAGTACCCTACACCCGAACTGGTACACCACGACACCTGACGAAAAAGAAATGCAGGCTCTGATTGCGACGCAATATGCAAGGGCGTTGTCAGTGCTTGAGTCCAATCGCGAACGACTGGTTATGCTGAGCGAGAAACTGCAGGCTGAGCACGTCCTTGATCGCGAGATATTGATCAATTTCGTGGACATAGCTGAAGCGTGAACGAAACGAACATTGATGAGTGGCTCGAGTTACTCAAGGCATGGTATCGGGAAATCAACGAGAACATTTACTACCGTGAATCGGCCTACTGTGACTTCAAACGCACGGATGATGGTAAGACTTACCTGAGTGCGACCATCGTTTTGCGCGCCACTCCGGCAAGCTTACTGGAGCGGGCTCAAGGGGATCACAGCCCTGTGGATGCTGCACAGGACGAGCAAAATCTGGCCACAAAGTTGACTCATGTTGACGTGACCAATTATCTTCCGAAATTGGTCGAAATGCTGCCTACACGTGAAGAGGCGGCGTATGGTAAGGTCGTTGTACGCAAACTCTCGGAAAAAACAGCATCCAGTCCCCCTTCAGGAACAGGTACACCGAATCAGCAACAGACTAAAGCCTTATCGCCAAAGGGAAACAATAGACTCAATGCCACCAGTGATTTCAATACCACCGCCAGCGAAAGGATAAACCTTGGCAATGACCTGTCTCACGAAAAATCGACGGGAACTGAAATCACGACGCTGAACCACGATCTGAGCAAGTTGCTTGTGCTTCGGAGCCCGCCGGCTGAAGAGTCCGGTGTAAGGCACATTCCTATTGTGTTGGATGCCGACCAATTAAAGAATGAGCCTTGCCTGCAAACCGAGGCGGGGCGCTACGGTTTATTGTTGCGTGCTGCGTTATTAGCCAAGGTAACTGGCAGCAAGGCCAATTTAAGTTTGTACATCAACCGGCTCGAGGACATTCGTGCGCTATTTGCTCGAGCCGATGCCCTTAAGTTGTCTTCATGGCAAAAAGCGGCTCTGAGCAATAAATTATTCGTTTTGCTTGAAGGTACCCACTTATGGGTTCAATCCGACAAAAATCCCGAAACAGACTCAAAGAGTCACGTGCGGGACAGTAAAAATGATTCGGAGGCTGACGGCGGATCTGATCACGCACCTGAATACAAGGAAGCACCCCACCAGATCATTCTCGACGAGCTCGATCAATTTCCTTCGAATTTTCGTAAATGCTTGCCAACGCTGGCACGGTATCACTGGCATCGCACAGTACCGGCATGGGTCAATAACAACGCAACCAGGTTGACACTGACCGGCCACATTCTGGCCTATGGTGCTTTTGCCTCCTTGATTTGGTTGTCATTAAGTGGTGAAGCGCTGTCTGACTCTATGTTTTCGCTGCCTGGCATGCATTATGTGCCTGTGTGGTTGATCGATCGGATGCCTGATCCAGCCCTGCTGGCCATCGCCCTGGCTGTTCTTGCGGGTCTTGTATATGCCCTGACTACAAAGCGTCTTACGCTGAAAGACCGTTTTGCCCTGACGATCAATGACAAAATCGAGAAGGTTCTGGACAGCATATTGGCTGATCTGATGAAAGCCAATATGGACGTACAGATCGGCAGGATCGGTCGTGGCGAACCCCCAGGTACGATACCCGAGAGTGTTTCTCGTAAGCTGGATGAAATATTTGCGATGAAAGAACTCGTCAACAGTTACGAAAGTACTGTTCGCGCACGTCGGCGTCACGTAGCCGAGGAGGTTTCCAAAGAGCAAAGCATTCGTCTGGAGAGAAACCAGCGTTTGCGTAATGCGGCACTGGGTGTCACCGCCAGTTTTGTGCTGTTCGAGATCGGCAGTCGCATACAAGATCACCGTGACCTGATCGCGGGAACCGATCCTTATTCTTTCTCGTATTGGATGTCCCGACGTCAAAAGAATGGGAATGGTCAAGGCACTTCAGTCGATGCCGCAAATCCTGCTCAAGCGAACGCCACCCAGGGGGAAACTGAAACAGCTGTCTACGAACCACAAACCACCCTGAAGTGTGCCTACACTGAAATCAAAGAACAAAGCCCCCCAAGCCCTGAATGCCTTGACCAGTGGCGTGGCAACGCACTGGGCTCGTCTTCTGAGCTACTCTTTCTAGTGTTCCTGATTGCCATGCTGATTTTTTTCGTGCGTGTTATCCGTCGGGACGATAGCAAAGCCCCCTGATTCACTTTACAACCCACGTTCACCTGGAGTCATCTTATGAGCCGCGAAATCGCAGAAAGTCTCACCGAATATTTTCAAAATTTGCTCGATAGCGAAGGATTTAACAAAGGCAAGATTTCTTGGGATGACAGTGCCAGTACTTCTGATCTGATTTTCAAGGTCGAAGGCCGCGGCTATTTGCTGGTCGCTGATGCAGACGATCCGGATTTTGTTCGTGTCCTGTTTCCAAACTTCTGGTCACTGGACAGCGACAACGAGTTTGCTGCTGCACTGCAAGCCATCTCGATTGTCAACGGCCGTTGCAAAGGGGTTAAAGTTTATGCCAACAGCAAAAATGACAACATCATCGCGACCGTTGAGTTTCTGATTGATTCAGCGAATCCTCAAATCAAAAGCGGCATGTTCATTCGTTATATCCGGATGCTGAACAATGCCGCTGAAGAGTTCGCCAAAGTCATGCGTGAATTTGCCGATCAGTAAAACGGTTGCAGACACAAACTGCCCTGGCTTTTGAAAACGGGCACGTCGGCGATTAGAATCGCTAACGTGCCTGTATCGGTAGACTGATAGCCGTTTCCGAACTATTTATTTGTCGAACGCCATGTTGCGTATCTGCCCGGTTTGCGTGTCAACTGTCCGTGCCTTGGTGACCCAGGACTGACTGAGCAAGGCGGCATCCAGCATGGTTTCAGGTTTGCGGGGTGTGCGTTGCATTCGGCAAAGCGTTGCCAAACACCGCTGGGTACATGGATTTCTATGTGCGCACGTTGCATGGCCGTTCCTTTGTGCGGTCCGCGCCATGGTGCTCTAGGCCTCAAAACCTTGCAATTAACCTTGCAAATGAAGATTCGCGATAGTACCGCACACTCAGTTTTGCGTACAGGTTTCGAATCCGTAGTTGCCACCTTTGTATTCAGGTTCGTAGTAGTACTTTTTGAAGGCCCACTTATCTTGGCTGTTTTTATTGAATGTGGCCACCCCGGTACCGTAATCTTTTGTGCTTGGGTCAGTGTTGGCGAAATAGATAGCAGCCGTAGTGCCCTGCGCGGCTGCAAAACCAGTATAGACACCATAGCCAGCAGATTCGAGTTTGAACGAGTACGCGCCGTTGTCATCGATGCTGTGCTCGGGGATTAGCTGCAAGGTTATTTTGGCTGTGTATTTGCCATCGTGTGAGTCGTCGCCTTCGCAGGAGTATTCGCCAGAGAAATTGGGACCTGAAAAATTTGGATTGGCGTGTGCTACCCCAAGGGCCCAGAATAGGCAGAATGCAGCAAATTTGAATTTCATGGGTTTTGTGCTTTTGTTGATATCCGGTTGGGAGGCTTGTGATGCCCAGCAGGTATTGTGTCCTTGAAAATCCATGTCGGACAGTGAATTCCTGATTTACGCAACTGTATAGTATTGTGAATCGCAGGTGGGTTCAAGGGTAGCTGAGCCTAAGCGTACACTTCGATGCAAAGTGCCCGACAGCTGCTTTCGGTTCCCAAGTGTCTGGCGCTACAATGTTTCCCACCGGCGGTAGTCCCTGCCGGCTTTACGGTAAACCTCTATGGATTTCACTATGGGCAACAAAATCAGAATTGCTATTGCAGGCTACGGCAACTTGGGGCGTGGGGTTGAGTCGGCCCTTGCGCGTTCACCCGATATGGAACTGGTTGGTGTTTTTACACGACGCGATCCCGGCAAGCTCGTCCTTCAAACCAGCCAGGTGCCCGTGCATTCAATGGACCAAATTTCGAATTTTGTTGATTCGGTGGATGTGCTTATATTGTGCGGCGGCTCCAAGGCCGACCTTCCCGAGCAAGGGCCTGAACTGGCAAAATTATTCAATACCGTTGATAGTTTTGATACCCATGCCAAAGTGCCCGACTACTTTGCTGCCGTTGATGCTTCGGCACGTGCCGGGCAACGAGTCGCCGTAATCGCTGTGGGTTGGGATCCGGGCTTGTTCTCGATTAACCGCTTGTATGGTGAAGCGATTCTGCCAGAAGGTGCTTCCTACACGTTCTGGGGTAAAGGGCTTAGTCAAGGGCACTCAGATGCAATTCGCCGTATTCCCGGCGTGGCAGGGGCGGTGCAATACACGATTCCATCGCCAGAAGCGATCGAGAAAGTGCGCAGCGGTTCACGGCCTACGCTTACAACGCGTGAAAGGCACACGCGCGAGTGCTTTGTTGTGCTCGAGGCCGGAGCCGATGCCAACCTGGTCAAGCAGGCGATTGTGACCATGCCCGATTATTTTGCTGATTACGATACAACGGTGAACTTCATCAGTGCCGATGATCTGGCCCGTGATCACGCTGCAATGCCGCACGGCGGGTTTGTTATCCGCAGTGGAACCACGGGTACATCAAGTTCACAGATCATGGAGTTCGGGCTCAAGCTGGATAGCAATCCCGAGTTCACCTCAAGTGTGCTCGTCGCCTACGCCCGGGCAGCCTATCGCCTGAAGCAGCAGGGTGAGGTTGGTGCGAAGTCGGTTTTCGACATCGCGCCCGGGCTGTTGTCACCCAAAAGTGCAGCCGAACTGCGCAAGGAATTGCTCTAAGCCATTAGCGTCACACACGGAACTGCAAGACGGGCTTTATTCTGGAAAGTGGTCTTGCAGGCCAGTTGTCTTGGCTTGCAGTGCGAAGACGATATTTCGTGCTTACTTGAACGCCATGTCGAGGATCTGCCCGGTTTGGGTATCAAGCGCACGGGCTTTTGTTACCCAAGACTGGCTGCGCAAGGCAGCATCCAGCATAGTTTTAAGGTTGGCAGGATGCGCATTGCATTCGGTGAAGCGTTGCCATACACCGCTGGGCACCTGGATCTCGATGAACGCACGTTTCATGACCGTTCCTTTGTCCTGTTCACATCGGAAAATTGAAATTGATGAAGGTGTCGCCATTGCCGGTTTTGATGTTGTGCTTGGTTTCACGTGTCATCGGGTGAACCAGTCTATCAAAGATCCACAGCGTCCAGTGCAGGGGCAGTTTCTAACTTGCCAGCTAAATCAGTGCTTGCCTCACTTTTGCCGTTAGCCATTCACTCACCAGTACTGTTGCAAAGATGGCCAGAAGCAGTACCGAAACCTTGGGCCAAGCCAACGTTCCTAATGCGGATTCAAGCTTGACCCCAATACCTCCAGCGCCGACCAGCCCAAGAACGGTCGATTCCCGGATATTGATATCCCAACGGAAAACGGTGATACCCACTAAGGTCGGTGCTACTTGCGGGAATACACCCCAGGCCATGACTTGTGCTTTGCTGGCCCCTGTCGATGAAATCGCTTCTACCTGGCGTGCATCGATTTCTTCAATGGCTTCGTAGAGCAGCTTGCCGATGAAACCTATGGATCGCAGGGCGATGGCAATAATGCCGGCCAGTACGCCTGGCCCCAGAATGGCCACCAGCAGCAACGCCCAGATCAGCGAGTTTATTGAGCGTGAGGCCACGATCATGAACAATGCGATCGGGCGTATGAACAAAGTGCTGGGTGTCGTGTTGTGTGCAGCCAGAAAGGCAATAGGTGTGGCGATCAGGGTGCCCAGCAAGGTACCGAGGGTTGCCATGTTCAGGGTTTCCCACAGGGGCCAGAGCAGTTGGCGTACATACGGCCAGTCCGGTGGCATCATACGCGCGCCAATGTCAGCAGCTTGCGCAGGCGCATCCGTTACGAAGCTCCAGATCGTGTCGTGCGTCATGACCTGAAAGGCCCATGAAATCAAGGCCAGGGCCAGAATCCACCCGACAAAGTTAAGCAGGTCAGCACGTGAGCTGCGTTTTCGCCAGTTCAGAGAATCCGTTTGCGTATCCATCCCGACCCGTATTCAGCCAGCATGACGATGGCGATAATGACAATAAGAATGGCCGCCGCAGTGTCAAACTCGTAGCGGTCCATGGCGGTGTTCAGTGTGGCGCCAATGCCGCCGGCACCCACAATGCCGATGACAGACGATTCCCGGAAGTTGATGTCCAGACGGTACAAGGTCAAACCCACCAGGCGCGGCATGATTTGCGATAGCACTGCAAAGTCCAGAATCTGGGCCGTCGATGCGCCCGTCGAGCGCATGGCCTCAAGTTGTTGGGCTTGAATTTCCTCAATGTCTTCTGCCAGCAATTTGGCCATGAACCCGATTGTGGCAAAGGTGAGCGTCAGAAAGCCCGCAAAGGGTCCGAAGCCGAACATGGCGACCAGCAAAATGGCCACGATAATCTCGTTCAGTGTGCGGGAAATGGCAATGAACCCTCGGCAAATGAAGTAAATGCCACGCGGTGCCAGGTTGCGTGCGGCACCCAATGCGAAAGGGATCGCCAAGGCCGTTCCCAGCGCCGTCGATGTCAGCGTCATCGTCAGACTTTTAATGAAACCCTGAACGATGTCAGTGTGGCGTGATGTGAAGTCGGGTTGCAGAAACGCGGTGATGAACGCCAGGCCCCGTATCAGCCCTTCAGACACCCGCGTCCAGTTGACCTCCAGCGAGGCGGTTGCCAATACCAGGTAAAGCACGGCGCCAAGGTACAGGCTTGAACGCAACCACGTACGCTCAATGAACGGTGGTTTACGCCAGTGTGCGGGTGTGTGTTCGGAAACAGGGCTTTTCATATGGGTCAAGCAAGCTACTCGGCGGCCAGCGCAACCAGATTCGCGCCAGAGGTAAGCCCATTGGTGGGCTCGGTGGTGCCGGCCAGTCGATCCGTAATGCTCGACCAGTCTTCCGCACCGTAGATACTGGTTAGAACACGTGTGTCAACGGCACTTGCCGGGCCGTCATAAACAACCGATCCAGCCCGTAAACCGACAATGCGCGGAAGATACTCCGTGGCCAGCACAACATCGTGAATGTTGATGATGGCTGACAGTCCATTTTCATGGCACAGCTCCAGAATAAGTCGCATCACCTGACGGGATGTTTTCGGGTCAAGGCTTGCTGTGGGCTCATCCACCAGTAACAGGTCCGGTTTCTGCATCAACGCCCGTGCGATACCGACGCGTTGCCGTTGCCCGCCCGACAAGGCATCGGCACGCTTGTTGTGCATGCCATCCAATCCAACGCGTTCCAGCAATGCATAAGCAAGACGTATATCTTCTGACGGGAAGCGGCGGAACCAGCTGGGCCAGAAACGCGAGTAACCCAGGCGTCCGGAGAGCAGGTTTTCCATGACGGTCAGGCGTTCAACCAAGGCATACTCTTGAAAGATCATGCCGATTCTTCGCCTGGCCATGCGCAAATCGTGTCGGCCAAGGTGGGCCAGATCCTTGCCGTTGAGCAAGATCTGGCCTTGAGTGGGTTCAACCAGGCGGTTGACACAGCGAATAAGCGTGGACTTGCCGGCCCCGGAGGGGCCAATCAAGCCGAGCACCTCGCCGGGCTGCACAGAAAGGCTTACACCTTTCAGTGCTTTATCGCCGGTCGCATAGCTCTTTTGAAGGTTGTGAATTTCCAGCACGGTTCAGGGCTTTATTTGCAGGTGTATTCCACGCCCATGGCACGGTCGATGTCACGCACCACCTGCCAGTATTCCTTGTAGGTTATGGGCATGAATTTTTCCTGGGCGGGTTGAGCCTTGTTGAATTCTTTGGCCAGCTCGGAGCCTTCCCAGTTGAAGGTGAAGAAGGCTTCTTTCACTTTTTCGGCCAGTTCAGGCTTCAGGTTGTACACATAACCGTACCCTGTGGTGGGAAAGGTTTGTGACTTGTACAACAGCTTGAACTGTTCGGGCTTGACAACACCACGGCCTTCCATACGCACTTTCACCGAGTTGGCGACAGCCGCGGCCGGGTAGTCTTTATTGGCTACGCCCAGAATGGAATTATCGTGTTTGCCCGAAAATACGGGTGTGTAGTCCTTCCCGGCTTCCATCTTGAATTGGTCGCGCAACAATGCCGACGGTGCCTTGTAGCCGGAGTTCGATGTTTCAGCGGTGAAGGCCAATTGTTTGCCACGAATGTCTTCGACCTTTTCGACACCACTGCCGGGATAGGTGATGATTTCCATTTCGTAGCCAAATTGGTTGTCTTTCGACACCATCATGGCAAAAGGAACAAAGCCTGCACAGTTTACGGCCAGCGGGTTCGAGCCGGTGTTAAAGCCTGCAACGTGCAGTCGCCCTGCACGCATGGCTTCGAGTTGTGCCGCATTGCTTTGTACCGGAAAGAACTGAACCTTTTTGCCGGTGACCTTCGACAGATGGTTGATGAAACCTTCCCAGACCTTGGCATAGACTGAAGGGTCCTCCACAGGCGTGTAGGCAAAGACAAGTGTGGACGGATCAATCCAGTCTTTGGGGTCGGTGGGTGCATCGGCGACCAGGTCGTTGTTTTTGTCCTGATATTTCGCGTCCATCGCGTGCGCGGTGCCAGCCAGCAGAGCCAGCGCAGTGGCCAGGGCTGCTGAAAGTACTTTGCCACTTTTAACCTGGAAGGTCTTGACGGATGAGTGGGGTGTCTGTGTCGCGGTCATTGTTCACTCCTTGTGAAGAATGCCACTTTAAGCGGGCAATGTTGCAGAAATGTGATTCGAATAGTTACGTATTGAAATTTTTGCCTAACTTCCGGTACAGGTCATGTCTGTTATTTTTCAATCTGGTCCTCAACCCGGACGACATGCCTGAACACCCAGGCGGCAGGCACTACGATCTTGACCAGGCTGGTGGCATTGAATTTGGCATCCACGACGGAGAGCGGGTTGCCGTAATCACCGACCCAGCCCATCCAGATCAGCAAGTGGTGCCTCGTTTGCCCCCCGTGCCCCAGTCGGTGGTGGTATCGGGTGGAGCAATCAGCCCTGAGCTTGTGGCCGAGCCGATGCATCCGGTGCAGATTGTCGGTGATGTGGGTGCGGTTGCTTGATCATGCCGGGACGGTTCTGTTCATAGGTGCTTAAAGCACCCCATGAGCACGTCACAAGGACCTTAAATTTCAAGCACCCGAAGCCGGGTGCTGCTTATGCAAACCGGGCACCCGGAGTAATCGGGTGATGAGAGCGGTTCCCGCTTACCCGGAGCGGGTCAGAATGTGCCGACTATGTCCTGGGGTTCTCCGCCTGTTGCTTTTGCAACTCCTGAAACTGATCCGGGTAGTACCGCTGGGCTACATCCAGGTGTGACCTGACACGACCCTTCAATGCATTGGTTCCAATGTGCCGGAACAAGGGGTTGAGCGGATCACTTTCCGGCCCACGGGCCTGCAAGGCCAGACGCGGCGGCAAAACAAGGAAAGGAATGGTCTCGGCATGCAGGCTTGGGGAATAAAAGTAGGCGATTGAATACCGACTGACCCCAGGGTTCGGCGACACAACCCGATGCACATTGGCACGCAGATACCCGTTGGTGGCCAGTTCCAGCATTTCACCTATATTTACAACAAAGGCATTTTTGCGTGGGGGTACGTTGATCCAGCCCGTGGGGGTTTCAACCTGCAAGCCACCAATTTCATCCTGCAAGAGCAATGTCAGCAGGCCACCATCTTTGTGGGCACCAACCCCCTGGTCCGACGCGCCCTTTGGCTGC
>JAAYGT010000077.1 GCA_012727555.1 Alcaligenaceae bacterium
CCGCCACGGGCCTGCACAAGGCACACAGCCCCTACTGAAAATACGGACTGTGCCGCTGTGTAGTCCCCACAAACCCGCGCCGGACGTTATGATGCTGGAATCGGCATCATTGAAACATGAGTTCATGCCCGTCGCGTCGCTGTTATCCCGTATCCACAGGCTGAAATCGGCCCTTGCCGCTTCGCGCTGCTGCGCGCGCAGCGCGCTGGCTGTTCACTGAGCCCCATCATGCAACTGCGTCCACTGACCCAGAGCATCCTGTTCCGTTTCATTGTGGTGGGGTTATGCATGATCATCACCGGGTCAAGCGCGCGTTACTTCACCCTGTCCAATTACCTGCGCGACGACATGACCGCCGTCGTTGCCGAACAGCAAATGGCACTTGCTGGTTATGTGGCCCGCGATATCGGCCACAAAATACTGGTTCGTCAGTCCAGGCTACGACAACTGGGCAATACGCTGCCCCAAGCACCGCCTGAATCCGGCATGATCGATCCCGGATTCGGCAATTCCGCCCCTCTGGAAGCCCTGTTTTCAGCCGGCCTGCTGCTCAGTACCACTGAAGGCCGTGTTCTGTTCGACACATCAACCTTTGACTGGTCAGGCTCGGCACTGCAGTTCGTCTCCGAATATGCACAACGGGGTACGTCCCGCCAGACCAGCTTCATCAGCAAACCCTTCAGGGCAAGCGGCAATGGCGGGCCCGTGCTCCCCATGACACTTGCTCTGAAGGACAGCAATAACACAACCTGGGGCTACCTGACCGGTTTCACGTATTTGTACAACCCCGACTTTCTCGGCAATCTGCTGCAGGCGCGACTGGGCCAAACCGGCAGCGGTTTTTTATTGATTTCACCAGATGACCAGATTTTCGTCGCATCGTCGAACACGGACAAAGTCCTCACACCCACACCGGCACCTGGCATCAACCTGCTGCACGACAGGGCCATGAAAGGCTACCGTGGTGCGGGGATCACCACGAATGCACACGGCGTCGAAGAGATTTCAGCCATGGTTTCAGTACCCAACACCGACTGGTTTCTGGTGTCGGGCATCGCCACATCCGAGGCCCTGGGCACGGTCAGCCGGGTCAGGGACTACCTGCTGCGCAACACCATTCTGACCATCATTCTGCTGCTGCTCATTTTGCTGGTCGTGGTGCCGTTCACGTTGCGGCCACTCACCAAAGCCACACGTCAGGCTGAAAAAATGTCGCATGGGCTTGCCCCCCTCGCACCCCTGGCCGGCGCCGGCCAGGGTGAGGTCGGCGTACTGATCAGTGCATTCAACCGTCTACTCGACACACTCAAAGAACAACAACAGGAACTCTCGCGGGCGGCCAATCACGACAGCCTGACCGCCTTACCCAACCGACGACTGCTGGCCGATCGGCTGCGCACCGCCCTGACCCAGTCGGGTCGCAATCACAAAACACTCGCTTTACTGTTCATTGATCTAGACCATTTCAAACCGGTCAATGACACTCTGGGCCATGAAGCGGGCGATACCGTGCTCCAGATGGTGGCCAAAAGGCTGGTGAACAAGGTCAGGGAAAGTGATTCGGTTGCGCGGTTGGGCGGCGATGAATTCGTGGTCTTGCTGACCAATCTTGACGACATGACCGCACAAGCCACCGCTGAAAAACTGGCAAACGAACTCATTTCCCTGCTCAAAACCCCGTTTGAAATCGATGGCCAGAGCTTCACGCTGGGCGCATCGATCGGCGGGGTGATCAGCGGCGGCACACACGATGCCAACGACCTGATGCACTGGGCCGATCAACTGATGTACCGGGCCAAGGCAGCGGGCCGCGGCCGGTGCATCGTGCGCCAGGCACGCGAAATGGGTGCCTGAAACTGATTTGCGTTACTCTGTAGGTCCAAAAAATTTCCTACAGGAGCCTTACCATGGCACAAGCCTCTGCACGCCACATTCTTGTCAGCACCGAAGAAAAATGTCTGGAACTTAAAGCCGCCATTGAAAACGGCGCCGATTTCGCCCAGGTCGCCAAAGAAAACTCAAGCTGTCCCTCGAACCGCGACGGCGGCAACCTGGGTACCTTCGGGCGCGGCGCCATGGTGCGTGAATTCGATGAAGTTGTCTTCAGCGCACCGGTCGGTGTGGTTCAGGGCCCGGTGAAGACCCAGTTCGGCTATCACCTGCTTGAAGTGACCAGCCGCCAGGACTAACCCTCATTGGCATCCTGAACCGGCGCGCCCGTTTCCTGCACCAGGTGTGCGGCCAGCGCGGCGCCCGATGTCCAGGCGCCTTCAACGGTGCCGTTGGCAAGCCAGTCGCCACACACCCCCAGCCGCAAGCCGGCATCATGCAGAAACGATACCCCCAGCGGAACTGCAGCCTGCGCATAACGCCAGCGGTGTGCAACGACCGAGCAGGGTTCACCCCCGCCCAAGGCAACAAACGCCTGCACCAACTGTTCGGCCACCTGCTCTGGTGCATCCTCCAGATGCTGTTCACTCCATGCCGGACTGGCATGCAGCACCCAGGTTTCGGTGGCGGGTCGCCCGGGTTTAGCGGAATCACGGGCCACCCAGCGCAAGGCTCCCTCGTTCACAAACGCGGCATCAAAGCCAGGATCACACGGTGTATCGAAGCGGGCTATAGCGCTCCAGCAAGGGCTCATGATGGCCTGTAACGCCTGTGCAGCCAGATCGGGAGCACACGCTTGCAGCAAGGGAACGGCCTGCGGTGAAGGCACGGCCAGCACGACCGCATCAAACAACCTGTCACAGGCAGCACGCGCTGCCTCTTCGGCCACTTGAATGCGCCACCCCGCCTGATCACGCTGAACAGACTGCACCGTGGCTTGAAGCTGCACATCCAGTCCGGCTGCCAGGGCCCGTGCAGGGGCCGTCATGCTGGGCGCACCCACATAACGCACAACATCAGCCGCCCCCGAACCCCGCGAGGTGCTGCCAGCCACGTGAAGCTCAGGTTGCCAGACCTGCACCACCCCCGCCTGCTCCCAGCACTGAACTTGCTGAACAAAAGCCGGATCACTGGCCGTGAAATACTGGGCACCGTGATCGGCCTGCCAACCCTCTCCCCGCCGTGTACTCAGACGGCCGGAAACCCCACGGCTTTTATCAAAAACGTGCACTTGAAACCCGGCTTCGGACAAACGGGATGCACACACCAGGCCGGCCAGACCGGCACCTATCACAGCAATATGTTGGGACACTGCAGACCTCTGGACAAAAAGGGTGGGAATGGATTATTTTAACCGTAAAGTAATTTATTTTTACCAATCAGTAAAATTTCCAGATCTTTAACCCTTGACCAAGCCCGCAAAAATGACATCCAACACTTCTGCACTTCCCACACCGGTCGCCCTGCTGGGCTACGGCGGATTGATCCCTTTTGTGGGCCTGGCCATTGCCGGTTTTTTCGTGAGCGATTCCCTCCAACCCCGGGTGCTGTTTGCCCTGATCACCTACGGCGCCATCATCCTCAGCTTCGTGGGGGCATTGCACTGGGGGTTTGCCACAGCGCGCCCGGGGCTGTCTGACACGCTGCGCATGCAACTGTTCATCTGGAGCGTTGTGCCTGCCCTGCTGGGCTGGTCTGCCCTATTACTAATCGAAATATCGCCAGTGGCTGCCAGTGCGCTGCTGATTGCAGTGTTCGCCACACACCTGCGTCAGGATATCCGGCTGGTCAGGCAAAACGGCTTGACCGACCTTCCCGGCTGGTACTTGCCATTGCGAGCCCGGCTCACGCTGGTGGCGATCATCAGCCTGCTGCTGGGTAGTGTTGCCTGACCTGGTTCTACATGGGCGCAGCACGGTGTTTTTTCGTGCTACCGTTGCTCATTCATAGTTTGAATGGACGCCATAACCTCATGAACATTTCCACCTTCGATGACCTGATCACCGCAGCCCGCCAACAACCCGACCCTCAACGTTTGCTGTTTGTCTTCACCCGAGCAGAAGCCCCCGATGCCGATGCAACCCCCGAACAGCGGGCCGCCTACGAGGCCGGGCACGGCGGTACCCTCACGCCCCTGGCCTGCCTCGACAAAACACCGGAAGAAATCACCAATTTTCAGTCGCTCAATGCCGAAGCGATCCAGTACGTGCCCGACTGGTCCATCGTGTTCGTGGCCGCACTGGGCAGCCCCACCGCCGAAGCCCCCACCACCGAAGATGCCGAAGCCCACCTGAACCAGATGGTCGAAATGATCAAAGTCGGTGAAATTGACCGCATGATTCCATTCAACACCCAGGGTCATGCCGTAGCCCTGGGCACCTGAACCCCTGCGGCCTTTGTCACTACAACGGTTTACCCCTCACGGACAGCACACGCTCATGGATACCCTTGTCAAACAAGCCTTCACGCCCACAGGTCCGCTTCGGGCCTCCATCAATCTGGGCAACCCCATCCTGGCCGGAACCGACCCCGCCACAGGCAAACCCCGCGGCATTTCCATCGACCTTGCCACGGCGTTTGCGAATGAACTGGGCGTACCCCTGGAACTGGTCGTGTTCGATACGGCCGCACAATCCGTTGATGCGGTATCGAACGGTGCTGCAGACATCGGTTTTTTTGCCATTGATCCCATACGGGGCGCCGGCATCCAGTTCACGGCGCCCTATGTACTGATCGAAGGCGCCTACCTGGTGCGAGAAAGCTCACCGTTGCAGCATAACCAAGAAGTCGACCAGCCCGGCACCCGAATCGTGGTCGGCAAGGGCAGTGCCTACGACCTCTTCCTGACCCGTGAGATCAAACAGGCCACCCTGGTACGGGCACCGTCATCACCCAAGGTGGTTGAAACCTTTCTGAACGAAAACCTTGATGTCGCTGCCGGCGTTAAACAACAACTGCAGGCCGATGCCGAACGTGCCGGCGGGTTGCGCATGCTGCCCGGGCGTTTCATGGTCATTCAGCAGGCCATGGGGCTTCCCAAGGGGAAACCCGAAGAAGCAGCCGCAGCCCTGTGCGCTTTCGTGGAACGCCAGAAAGCCAGCGGCTTCGTTGCCGATGCCCTGCAACGCCACGGCATTCAGGGCGTTTCAGTGGCACCCGCCGCCTGAACGTACTGTCATGAAGAACAAGCACGCGGCAGGTACGATTTTTCGTACTGCACCGTGACCACGCGGGCAGGAAAGCACTGGACGCAAACGCCTTTTTATGGGGATACTTACAGAAACCTGACCGTTTCAATACCACCGGAGACATGAATGACTGCAGCACGAAAAACCCTGCTTGCAGCGACACTATGCCTTCTGGCCTTCAGTACTGCAGGCCACGCGCAAACTGCCAGCCAAGAAACAGCCAATGCACCCTTCACGCCCATGCTGGGTCAGGAAGGCAAAGATGTCATCTGGGTTCCCACGCCCCAGGAACTGGTCGACCTGATGCTCGACATGGCGGAATTGAAACCCGATGACACCCTGGTTGACCTGGGCTCCGGCGATGGTCGTACGGTCATCAGCGCTGCCCAGCGCGGCATCCGCGCTCACGGCATTGAATACAACCCCGACATGGTGGCGTTGTCCAACAGCGCCGCACGCACCGCTGGTGTGGCTGATCGTGTCAGTTTCAAGCAAGCCGACATCTTTGAATCCGATTTTTCATCGGCCTCGGTTGTCACCCTGTTCCTGCTGCCCAACCTGAACGTGAAACTGCGCCCGACACTGCTTGCCATGAAGCCGGGTACGCGTGTCATTTCGAACGCGTTCACCATGGGCGACTGGGAACCCGATGAAGTCGGTGAAACGTCAAAAAACTGTGCCAGCTATTGCAAGGCCTACAAGTGGGTGATACCTGCCAACGTACAAGGCACCTGGACACTGAACAATGGCACGCTCACACTGAACCAGACCTACCAGAAACTGGACGGCACGCTGAACGATGGCAAAACTGAACATGAGGTCCAGGAAGGGCGGGTTCTCGGCACACAGGTCACGTTCCGGGCCAACAATCAGAACTACAGCGCAACACTTAACGGGGGCACACTGCAAGGCTTCCTGAACGGTACAACACCCTTCATCGCCACGCGGGCCGGCACTCAGCGTTAAACTGGCCCTGGTCTACAAACGGGTTCTGGTTTTCTTCGAGTCTTTCCCATGCCACCGCTGCGTACCGAATGCCCACCGGGCACCTGCATTTGTCAACGCGAGGAACTGCTGGCCGATCCGGCGGCCGACGCGCGGGTGCTGCTGCTTACACGCCATGAAGAACAACGGCTTGTCGAACGCCTTGAAAACCTGACCAGCCTGGCCGATCTGCGCCATCTCATCGGCCTCATCCAGAAACAACTGGGTGTGGTCATCACCGTGCAACCGGGCCCCAACGAAGTGCGCACCCTGCGCGGCATTCTCATCACCATCGAACCGCGTCCGGGGCTATGCCGCAAAACCCGCAAGGCCCTGCCGGCCGCCATTCGCCGCGCACTCGACGCCCACAACGAAATCGTGTTCGAGCTACTCAACGAAAACAGCCTGTTTGGCTGATACGCCCCATGCCAGACACCTCTTTGCCTTCCTGCCCGTGCGGCAGCCATCAGCCCTACAGCCGCTGCTGTGGTCTCTACCACCAGGGGGCACAGCGTCTGCAAGCGCCAACCGCCGAACACCTCATGCGGTCACGGTACACCGCCTTCGTCCTTGACGACCTGGCCTACCTGACCGACACCTGGCATCCGTCAACCCGCCCCGCCGCGCTCGAACCCAACGCACCGGGAACCCGGTGGCTGGGCCTCGACATCCGTACACACCGGCAGCACGATGCAGAAAACGCCACGGTCGAGTTCGTGGCACGTGTACGGCACAACGGCAAAGCCACGCGGCTGCATGAAACCAGCCGTTTTGTAAAAGAAAACGGCCAATGGCTCTACCTTGACGGTCAATTCTCCAACTGATCAGCTACCATTGCCCGATCAGAAAAATCTGGAGACCCCATGACAGAACCTGTTCTGGCCCGCCTGAAAAATGGCGAACTGATTGGCGCGCGTGACCATTCAGTCTGCCGTTTCTCAGCGATCCCTTACGCGCAGCCCCCCACAGGCCCTTTGCGTTTTCGGCCGCCGCAACCGGCGGTCTGGTCAGGGCGCCGGCACGCCGACCAACCGGGACCCGTATGCCCGCAACTGCCCTCACGACTGCGCAGCGTTATGGGCGATTTCACCGCAGAACACAACGAAGACTGCCTGCACCTGACCGTCTGGACACCCGCCGTTGACAACCACAAACGGCCTGTCGTTGTCTGGCTGCATGGCGGAGCCTGGCAAAGTGGCGGAGGCGCCATCGACTGGTACAACGGCGCACAGCTCAGCGCACGGGGCGATGTGGTGGTTGTGGCGGTCAACTACCGTCTGGCTGCCCTGGGCTGGCTATTTGTGCCCGGCGAAACCGCCAACTGCGGGCTGCTCGACACCGAAATGGCCATTGACTGGGTGTGCAGCAACATTGCAGATCTGGGGGGTGACCCGGATCGCATCACCGTCATGGGGCAGTCGGCAGGCGGCTTCAACATCGCTGCGCTGCTCACACGCACCCCGCGCTTTCAGCGTGCCATTCTGCAAAGTGCCTCATTGGGTCGGGGTTTTCGCAATGCCGAACAGGCCGAACGTCTCACACACGCCTTCCTTCAGTCCCTGCATGCCCCCACGCTGGAAGCCGCCCGGGCGCTGCCCACAGATGCCCTGCTCAAGGCACAGCACGCGCCTGGTGTACTCGACGCCCTTGCCCTTGAAAATGCCAATCGCAGCCTGTTCTGCCCGGTTGCCGATGGTGAAATCATTGCAACCGACTGCACTCAGGCACTCCACGATGCCGTGGCCAGGGCCGATGTCTTGATCGGTGCCACACGCGATGAAATGGCGGCCTTCCCGGGCCAGGACTGCAGTCCGGCATCCCGCGCACTGGGCGATGAAATTTTCGGCGCACCGTCAAGGCGCTGGGCCGACCACGCACGTCAGAAAGGCCGACAAGCCTGGTCCTACAGTTTCGACTTCGGCCCACACCCGCACTACGGAGCCTGCCACTGCATCGAATTGCCTTTCACGTTCGGCAATCTTGATGCCTTCCGTGCCGCCCCCATGCTCGAAGGCGCTGACCCGGCGCATGCCCGGGTGCTTGCCGATGCCGTACAGCGTGCCTGGATCGCCTTTATACGGGGCGAAAACCCGGGATGGGCACCCGCACCTCATGTACACCACTTTGCCTGATCAATTTCATTTCCCGGAGACACCCATGACCAAACACCGCCTTGCCACGATCGCCGCCAGCCTGTTGTGCCTCTTTTCAGCACCTGCAGCCCAGGCCGCCTACCCCGAAAAACCCGTCAAGATCATCGTTGCAAACCCGCCGGGCGGTCCGGTCGATGTCATGCTCAGGGTACTGGCCACACGCTTGTCCGAGGTCTGGAAGCAACCCGTTATCGTCGACAACAAACCCGGGGGCGCCGGCATCATCAGTACCAGTGCCCTTGTCAAAGCGGAACCCGATGGCTATACCCTGGGCATGGTCGTTGCATCATCGATCACCATCATGCCATTCACCGTCAGCAGTCTGCCCTACGACCCGCTGAAAGACCTGAAACCGGTTTCACTGGTAGCACGCACACCCTTCATCTACATCGTTGCCAACGACAGCCCCTTCAAAACGTGGCAAGACTTTGTTGAAGCAAGCAAGCAACGCGACCTCACCATTGGTTCGTATGCAATCGGCACCGCCTTCAACCTGATCTGGGAACAAACGGCCCGTCAGGCCGGCATCAAGGCCGTGTACGCCCCGGCCAATGCCGCAGCCAAAACCCAGGGTGATCTTGTAGGTGGCCAGCTCGACATCGCCTTCGAAGCCCCCTCAAGTGCGAAGGGTATGCTCGACAGCGGTCGTATCCGTGCCATTGCCATCACCAGTCCAGAACGCTTTCCTGGACTGCCTGACACCCCAACCTTGTCCGAGTCTGGTCTGACCGGCTTTTCTTCACAGCCCTGGTTCGGGCTGATGGCACCCGCAGGTACCCCTGACGCGGCCATCGACACCATCCAGAAAACCGTGGCAGAGGTTCTGAAAGAGCCCGCTTTACAAAAACAACTGGAAACCTGGGGCATGGTTGCTGTGGGGAGCACACCGGCAGAACTGGCCAAAACGATCACTGAAGATCGCGCCGTCATGGAACCCCTGGTGAAAGAACTGGGTATCAAGTTGCAATAAAGGCGCGCTGCAGCACCACCACGAAGCCTAGTGATCCGGCACCGGCCGGATCACCCCAGAAGCTTGCCCCAGCGCAGGAAAATGGCGGCGGTTGCTCCGATGCCGACACAGGCAAACAGTACCGCTGTGCCCACCAGACCCACCGATGCTCCCAGCAAGGCGCCTGCAATCATGAGCCCGACAGGCAGCCCGTAAATGGCCATGGCACGCAAGCCCAGAATGGCGCCACGAATGGCCGGGTCCACATTACCGAGCAAGAAAACGGTCAGGGGGATAATGCAGAAGCTCTGTGCAACACCCATGACGAAGCCGCCCGCAAGCGCCCACTGGAATTCAGGCATCAAGGAAAAAACCACGACCATCAGATGCCAGATCACACTGAAGGCAAGCATCAGGTAGCCTGGCCTGGGCACCTTGGGCAGTTTACCCAGAAGCAGCGCGCCGGTGACGGCACCGCCGGCCACACTGGCAACCAGATAACCCAGCCCCAGTTGTCCGGTACCAAAGTGATCACCTGCCACATAGGGCAACAAGCCCCCCATGAACGGAAAGGCGGTCAGGTTGATCAGGAATGCAAGCAGCAAGGTTGCAAACTGACGAGGCTGATCCCAGACAGCACGCATGGCACGACGTATCTGGGCCAACACCGAACCGGGATCCAGCGTTGCGCCCGCCGAAGTGCGTAAAGGATCAATACGGCTGGCAAGCAACACGCTGATCAGGAAGAACAGGACAATGCCGGCATAGGCCCAGGTGAACCCGATAAGAGCCATCAGGGAAGCGCCCAGCAAGGCACCAAAGACCCGGGCCAGATCATGGGTGATACGGGACAGACTGACCGATTTCATCAGCAGGACCGGTGGCACGATGAGGCTGACAATCACGCTCCGGAAACCGAAGTCGGACGGCCTGAACAACCCGGACAGAGCAGCCGCCCCGAAAGCCACCCAAGGTGACAAATACCCCTGCGCCGACAACACAACCACGCAACCCGCCACCAGTGCATAAAAAAGGCGCATGCCCATCAAGACCGTGCGCTGACCATGCCGGTCACCCATCACGCCCACGAAAGGAGCCAGCAACGTGCCCAGATATTGCAACGACCCCAGCACAGCCAGCAGAAATACCGATTGCGTCGTGACCAGAACATACCAGGCCAGAGCAATGGTTTCCATTTCGAACGCACACGATGTAACTAGATCGGACGACCACTGGAAACGAAAATTGCGAAGGGCAAAAGGCGTGCGAGGTACGGGTTTGCCGGGCGGATAGCCCGTAGGGGAGTTCATGCTGCAGAAACGACACGGAAAGAGACCATACACCAGATGATCGTGATGAAAACCGGAATCAGCAGCCACTATAGAACCAAATCAAATTTTGCACGAGCAGGATTCAATCGGTAACAAACAATTTTCGTTGCATTCATGCCAATCCCTTCCCTGTTTGGCCAAAATTTTCCTGCGAAAACACGGCGTGTAACAAAACCGGCAAAATCTTCAGGCATACTGAAGTGTTGATTACCCCTGCTTGCCAGAGGGTTATCTATGCCTTCCCGCCTTCACGTGATTGCCCTTTTTTACAGATCCCGTCCATGACCCCTGACGCCAAAAACCGCACCCTGGCACAACGTGCCGAAGAAGACCTGCTCGACAGTTTCGATGAAGAGCTCGAAATGGAGCTTGATGACGACCGTCTGGACGAACTGCTGCTTGAAGCCCCCCCCCAGGGGCCGACCGCACCCGGCAGCCTTGACCGCCGTTTTTATTTCACGGAACTGTTTCGCCTGCAACGTGAACTGGTTCAACTGCAAGACTGGGTACAGGCACACAAACTGAAAGTGGTTGTTCTGTTCGAGGGCCGCGATGCCGCCGGTAAAGGCGGCGCCATCAAACGCATTACTCAACGCCTGAATCCAAGGGTCTGCCGGGTGGCTGCCCTGCCGGCGCCCAATGAACGTGAACGCACGCAATGGTACTTTCAACGGTATGTCTCGCACCTGCCTGCCGGGGGAGAAATGGTACTGTTTGACCGCAGCTGGTACAACCGTGCCGGGGTGGAACGTGTCATGGGGTTCTGCACCGACGAAGAATATGAAGAATTTTTCCGTACCGTGCCCGAATTCGAAAAAATGCTCATACGCTCGGGCATCATCCTGGTGAAATACTGGTTCTCCATCACCGATGACGAACAACATCTGCGCTTCACCATGCGCATTCGCGACCCGCTCAAGCAATGGAAGCTCAGCCCCATGGATCTTGAGTCACGCCGCCGCTGGGAGGCCTACACCAAAGCCAAGGAAATCATGCTTGAACGTACCCACACGCCGGAAGCCCCGTGGTGGATTGTGGACGGCGTTGACAAGAAACGGGCTCGCCTGAACTGCATCCGCCACTTGCTGGACCAGATCCCGTACGGTGAAGTTGAGCACCCACCGGTCATTTTGCCCAAGCGTGAACACAATCCGGATTACATCCGTCACCCGGTGCCAGCGTCCATGTACGTGCCGGCGGTGTACTGATCAACCGGCACGCACCTGAAAAACGACCGTGGCTTATGAACTTCAGTTGGCCACTGTCACACCCGTCAGACGAATGGTTTCGGCCCACTTCGAGGTTTCGTTCTGAACAAACTGCCGAAAGCCGGCTGCATCCAGGTTGTTGGTGCTATCAGCGCCCAGTTTGAGCATGCGTTCGCGCACTTCAGGCTTGTTCATGGCGGCATTCACATGCCCGTTGAGCTTGACGACAATCTCTTTGGGTGTACCGGCCGGGGCATACAAGCCCACCCAGTTTTCCAGGTCGTAGCCAGACACCCCCGACTCCTGAATGGTGGGTACGTCGGGGTACGACTTGCTGCGCTGAGCACTGGTGGCCGCAATGGCACGCAATTTGCCTGAACTGACCAACGCACCCACACTGACCGTATCCACAAAAGCCATGTTGATATGGCCGGCAACCGTGTCAGCCATCGAGGGGCCGTTGCCCTTGTAGGCCACGTGCGCAAGCGGCAGACGGGTCAGGTGACGCAACAGCTCACCTGAAAGGTGGGTGGCACCGCCCGCCCCTGCAGAACCATACGGCACACTGGACTGCTTCTTGGCCCAATCAACAAACTCGGCAAAATTACGCGCAGGAACCTCAGGGTTCACAACCAGCAGGTTCGGCATGGTGATGAGCAGCGAAATGGGTTCAAAGCTTTTGACCGGGTCGTAATTCACCTTGGTCTGGGTGGAGGGCGCCATGACATGCCCCGTTGCACTGATCAGCAAGGTGTAGCCATCAGCAGGCTGTGACGCGACATATTCTGTTCCCACCTGACCAGCCGCTCCGGGTTTGTTCTGCACCACCACCGTCTGGCCCAAGGCAGCACCGAGTTCAGTCGCCAGAATACGGCCGCTGAGGTCGGTGGCACCGCCCGGCGCGAAGGCCACCACAATAGTGATGGGCTTCGAAGGCCAGGTGTCGGCCATGGCACTGCCTGCCCCCAATGCGCACCCCAAGCCCAGTATTCCCGCCAACCAGGTTGTGTTGAAACGGCTCATGTTGTCTCCTTTTTGGTGTTGAATGATCTGCATGAAGCCTAGCGGTACAAAACCGGTACGTCCAATAGGGTCTGAATATAAGCTGATACGATTTGCTTATCGTGTACGGCAATCAAATTCCGTCTGGAGGCAACCATGAATACGCTCGACCCCAACTATCACGCACTGGTCATCGGCGCATCGGGTGCACTGGGCAACGCCTTTGTCCAGGCCCT
This sequence comes from Alcaligenaceae bacterium, assembly GCA_012727555.1. Taxonomy (GTDB): domain Bacteria; phylum Pseudomonadota; class Gammaproteobacteria; order Burkholderiales; family Burkholderiaceae_B; genus JAAYGT01. The sequence goes on from JAAYGT010000077.1 coordinate 12,942, forward strand.
TGAAGCCGACCCGCACTGTCGACGGGTAGTGGGTGTTTCGCGTCAGAGCCATCCAGGCTTCAATCTTGAAGACGCGTCGTCATTGACGGCGCTGGCGCACGCCCTTCAGGCACACGCGCCATTCAACCTGATCATTGATGCCACCGGCGCATTGACCCTTGAAGGCCGCGGACCGGAAAAACACCTTGGCGCACTTGAGGCCGAGCACCTTCAACATGCCTTCATGGTCAACGCCACCGGCCCTGCGCTTTTGCTCAGGCATCTGGCCCCATTGCTACCTGCAAAAGGGCGCTGCGTCTATGCCAAGCTGTCGGCGCGCGTAGGCAGTATCAGCGATAACCACAAAGGTGGCTGGTACGGTTACCGGGCGTCCAAGGCGGCGCTCAACATGCTGCTGCAAACAGCCGCGATTGAACTGGCCCGCAAACGGCCGGAACTGGTCGTAGCGGCATTGCAGCCCGGCACGGTCAAGTCAAGGCTGTCGGAACCATTCGTTGCCGCGCAGCAGGCCACCGACCCGGCCCGTGCCGTTACAGGGCTGCTACAGGCTCTCGACAGCCTGGCGCCATCGGGCAGGGCGCATTTCATCGATTACAAAGGCGAAACCATCCCCTGGTAGCACCTTCACTGGCCTGAACCGGCCGGCCCCTCTTCATGGCGTGACAAGGCGCCGGGTGGCAAGAACACTCCATTGCTGATTTGATCCGCCGCTTGACGCGGGCGCGTTCACACGCTTATGACATTCCTAAACAGGAGCATCATTCCTATTTAGGAATGACCAAACAACTAAACCCACCACCCTGTGCCAACTCGACACCGTGCCACGGTTGCAGCATGCGCCTGGAACGCTCACATCACGCGATGCACTCCTGCAAAAGCTCAAGCAAATCAGGGATGAAGGGCTTTCCGAAAGCCTGGAAGGACTGGTCGAGGGGGTGTTCTCCGTGGCGGCGCCCGTGTTCGATGCACAAGGTCGTACAATGGCCGCTACTCCGTGCCCGCTTCCTGAACAAGAACATGTCCATGACGCCTCCATACCGCTGCGCCCTGATCGGATTCGGCACAATCGCCTCAGCCGTTCACGGCATTCTTTCACAGGAACCCTCGGGTTCGCCCGACCTGCATTGGGGGGCACTGGTTCGGCCATCAAGCACACGTGCGCGCCCGCCTGCGGCCATCACCGTCTTCGACACCCCCGAAGCCCTGCTGGCCTGGAAACCCGATCTCGTCATCGAGGCGGCAGGCCAGACGGCAGTAAGAACACTGGCGCCTGCCATTCTGGAAGCGGGTGTGAACATGATCATTACCTCGGCCGGTGCACTGGCCGATCCCGACCTGTACCAGCGCCTTGATCAGGCAGCACGCCAGGGCAAAAGCCGCATCATCATTCCCTCAGGGGCCGTGGGTACGCTCGATTACCTGAATGCCCTGCAAGGCACCCAGAATGTTCACGTGGTGTATGAATCGCGCAAACCCGTTGCGGCCTGGCGCCAGGAACTGATCACCCTGGGCCACGACCCCGATGCCCTGACCGGCCCCCTTCAGCTGTTTGAAGGCTATGCCAGCGAAGCCGCGTTGCGCTACCCGCAAAACCTGAATGTTGCAGCCACCCTGGCCCTGGCAGGCATGGGCATGCAGGCAACCCGGGTGCGGGTCGTGGCCGATCCTGGCCTGGCCGAAAACCAGCATCGTATTCAGGTGAACAGCCCCATAGGCACCCTTGATGCCCTGTTCCAGAACACACCGGCTGCCAACAACCCGAAAACCTCTGCCATTGTGGCGCACAGCGTTGCGCAGGCCGTACGCCGCCAGTTCAGCCACTTCACCATCGGTTGAGTGCAGGTTGAGTACAATCAATGCCTGATTGTTATTCGCAACATATCCATTTTTGGCAGGAGTCGTCATGAACAACCGTACCGCCCCGTTGGCGGGAATCAAAGTCCTGGATCTGTCGCGCGTTCTGGCCGGCCCATGGTGTACACAAAACCTGGCCGACCTGGGTGCCGATGTCTATAAAATCGAACGTCCAGGTACGGGCGACGACACCCGCGGCTGGGGCCCCCCCTACCTGAACGATGCGAACGGCAATCCCACTTCGGAAGCGGCCTACTACCTGAGCGCCAACCGCAACAAACGCTCCATCGCCCTCGACATCGCCTCGCCGGAAGGTGCTGCCATCGTGCGTGAAATGGCCAAGAAATGTGACATTCTGGTTGAAAACTTCAAGGTCGGCGGTCTCAAGAAATATGGCCTCGACTACGACAGCATCAAGGCCATCAATCCAAAGCTCATTTACTGTTCCATTACCGGTTTCGGTCAAACGGGCCCCATGGCCCCCCTGCCTGGCTACGATTTCATGGTGCAAGGCTTCGGCGGTCTCATGAGCATCACCGGCGAACGCGATGATCTGCCCGGCGGCGGCCCCCAGAAAGCCGGCGTGGCAGTCACCGATCTGTTCACCGGCATGTATGCCACCGTGGCCATCCTTGCTGCCCTGCAGGAACGTCATCGCAGCAATCTGGGCCAGCACATCGACATGGCGCTGCTCGACTGCCACGTGGCCATGCTGGCCAACCAGAACCTGAACTACATGACCACAGGCGTTGCGCCCACCCGCGCGGGTAACGCACACCAGAACGTAGTGCCTTACCAGGTGTTTGCCGCCAAAGATGGTCACCTGATCATCGCCACTGGCAACGACTCCCAGTACCGCGCCTATTGCCAGGCCATCGGTCGCCCCGATCTTGCAGAGCACCCCAACTACATCACCAACGCCAAGCGCCTGGTCAACCGCGATGTCCTCATTCCGGAACTGACCCGTATCATGCTCACCCGCACCCGCGATGAATGGATCGCGGCCATGCAGAAAGTAGGCGTACCCTGCGGCCCTATCAACAACATTGCCCAGGTGTTCGAAACGCCGCAGGTCAAGGCGCGTGAAATCTGGAAAGAAATTCCGCACCCGCTGGGTGGCACGGCCCCTACAACAGCCAGCCCCATGCGCTTTTCCGATACGCCCGTGCAATACCGCTTTGCCCCTCCGTTGCTGGGCCAGCATACCGAAGAAGTACTGCGCGAACTGGGCATCGAACCCCCGGCCAGCACCTGAGCCCCCATGTCGAAACGCTCAAACTCACCCGCCACCGGGGCGGGTGTTCCTGAGGCACCACACGTACGTCGTACCCGGCGGGGGCGCCCCCCCACCACCAACAACCCGCGCGAGCGTATCCTGCAAACAGCCGCACAGCTGTTTGCAGTGCGGGGCTACGAGGCCAGCTCGCTGGGGGAACTGGCCTCTGCACTGAACACATCCAAGGCCGGCATTTATCATTATTTCGCCACCAAACAGGAAATCTACGATTCCATTATCCTGAATGTCCTCACGCTGCTGAATAACGAAGTCACCACCGCCGTGCAGGCACAACGCGAACCGGCGGATCAATTACTTGCCTTCATGCTGGCGCATGCGCGCACGTTCCAGGCGCATTACCATGAATTCGTCACCATGCTGGTGGGCTTCAGCGGTATGGCGGGTGTTGAGCTTCGCCACGAAGCCATACGCCAGCGTGACGACTACGAAACGCTGCTGCGCACCATCATTCGTGGCGGCCAGGAATCCGGTGCCTTCGCGGGCAACAATCCGGCCACTGCAGCCCGCGCCGTACTGTCCATGCTGAACTGGATGGCCCGCTGGTTCAAACCTGATGGCTCGGCCCGTGCCGAAACATTCGCACGCGACTACTACCAGCTTGTGCTTCATGGCCTGGCCGCCTCGCCGCTGCAGGAACCTGCACCATGAGCCTGCTGCGCATGCAGATCCTGCTGATACTCACCATGGCGGGCTGGGGTGTCAACATCTCACTGGTCAAGGTACTGACCGAACATTACGATGTCTTCATGATCGCCACACTGCGCATGTCACTGGCTGCGCTGGTCATCCTGCTTACCCTGGTCTGGTCCCGCATGCGTTTCAGCCTGCGCTCGATCACAGCTTCTCAATGGTTGCGCTTTGTTGCCTGCGCTACCTGCATGGTTTATGGCAATCAGCTGCTGTTTGTCAGCGGCATGAGCCTGGCCAATGCTACCAATGCATCACTGATCATGGCACTCGGCCCGCTGGTTGCCTCGTTACTGGCGGCCCTTGTGTTTCGAGAAACCCTCACACGCAACCGCCTGATCGGCGTGGCGCTCGGGTTTGGCGGCGTTTTTGCGGTCGTGCTCAGCGGCTCGGGGGCATCGGTTGCCCAGGCGGGTTGGGGTGATCTATTGCTGTTTCTGGCCATGCTCAGTTTCGTTTCGGGCGGGTTGCTCATTCAAAGCCTGGCGCGGCACTTTTCTTCACTGGTGATCAGTGCCATCATCTACGTACTGGGTGCCCTGATGCTGCTGATCCATACCACCCTGTTTTCTTCGTTGCAATTCACCATGCACACCATGCTGCCGGGTTTTTGGCCCGTCGTCCTTCTGATCGTATCAGGCGTGGTCAGCACCGCCATTTGCAATATGTTCTGGAACCGGGCAATTGCCGAACTTGGGGCGGCACGCACAAGCGTCTTCCAGTACTGGCTGCCGGTCTTTGGGGTCGGATTCGCCGTGCTGTTGCTCAACGAGCCTTTTACATTCTGGCAAGTGGTTGGTCTGGCCGGCATTTTGCTGGGCACCTGGCTGGGTACAAAACGACCAGCGAACGTGAAAACCCTGCCCTGAACACCATGCCAGCACAAAGCAACAACACAACGCGTCACTTTAAGCAATCGCAAAGCGTCAACTGTGACAGTACGTTATAGTCTGCCCATGAAATAACCGCGTGTATACGCACTTAATATCAATCAGGACTCCCCATGAAAATTCTGGTGACCGGCGGTGCCGGATTTATCGGATCGGCTGTTATTCGCCACATCATCAACAATACCGAAGACAGCGTTGTCAATGTCGACATGCTCACGTACGCCGGAAATCTGGAATCGCTGACGTCGGTATCGGGTTCGCTGCGCTACGACTTCGAACAGATTGATATCTGTAACCGTGCCGAAATGGATCGCGTCTTCGAGGTCTACCAGCCCGCAGCGGTCATGCACCTGGCCGCCGAATCGCACGTTGACCGTTCCATCGATGGCCCTGCGGCTTTTATAGACACCAATATTGTCGGCACCTATACCCTGCTTGAAGCCGCACGCAGCTACTGGCAGGCATTGCCCGATGAACGTCGTGAGAAATTCCTTTTCCATCACATTTCCACCGACGAAGTCTACGGCGACCTGGAAGGGCCGGAAGACCTTTTCACCGAAACCACGCCCTATGCCCCCAGCTCACCCTATTCGGCCAGCAAGGCGGCCTCTGACCACCTGGTGCGGGCCTGGCGGCGCACCTACGGGTTGCCCACACTGGTCACCAACTGCTCCAACAACTACGGGCCATACCACTTCCCGGAAAAGCTCATTCCGCTCATGATCCTGAATGCACTGGAAGGCAAACCACTGCCGGTGTATGGCCAGGGCACCCAGATCCGCGACTGGCTTTACGTTGAAGACCATGCACGTGCGTTGTACACCGTGGTTACGCAAGGCAAGGTCGGAGAAACCTACAACATTGGTGGCCACAACGAAAAACAGAACATCGACGTAGTGAAGGCCATCTGTGAACTGCTGGAAGAACTGGCCCCCAACAAACCGCAGGGCGTCAAACGTTATGCCGACCTGATCACCCATGTCACTGACCGGCCCGGCCACGATCTGCGCTACGCCATCGATGCCAGCAAAATCCAGCGTGAACTGGGCTGGGCGCCCCGGGAAACCTTCGAAACCGGGCTGCGTAAAACAGTCCAGTGGTACCTCGACAACGGCGACTGGTGCCACAATGTACAAGACGGCACCTATCAACGCGAACGCTTGGGTAGCTGACCTGACAACTTGATTTCGGCCCGGCACAACCTGCCGGGCTTTTTTTACGGGTATTCCCTAATTGAATGCCCTGTGGTATTATCAAGAAGTCTTGAAGACGCTCACAGCGCTCCCGCCCGCCCAGGCGGGGTTTGCCCCACGCGGGCCCATTCTCACTGAACCGCCACAGCAACCGCTGCCTGTGTGGCACGGTCAGGTTGTTCACTTACACGTTTCCCCGGAAACGCAGCATCGCCGGCATCATCGGCGTTCGTCACGGCAACATTGCCTGTTGTCCTGCTCTGGCAGGCTGGTTTGACGCTTTCGTATCGAACCTTCATTTTCTTGCCGGCAGGCTACGACCCGCGCATTCGCGTGTGCATTCGCACAACCAGAATCCTGCGCACGAGGTCGGTAATTTTTTGAAAGGATACGTTATGGCTAAAGAAGAACTCATTGAAATGGCTGGCTTGGTGACGGAAGTACTGCCCGACTCCCGTTTCCGCGTAACCCTCGACAACGGCCATCCGGTGGTTGCCTACACAGGCGGCAAAATGCGCAAGCACCACATCCGCATTCTGGCTGGCGATAAAGTCTCGCTGGAAATGTCGCCCTACGACCTGAGCAAGGCGCGCATCACCTTCCGTCATATCGCCGGGCGCCCCGCGCCCGCGCCACGTCGTCGTTAAGCAACACGACCGATCAAGCGCCTGCCGGTGCCCGTCCGGCTGGCGCCGGGTGCCCGAGCCCCCCCCCACAACCCATACTGCCAAGGTATGGGTTGTGACCAAATCCATATTAGACCATCACGCACAGGGTGCCTATACTCCGGCTATTGCCAACTCAAGCCAAGCCGAGTCACCATGAGCGCCACCATCGTCAGCGTCCACACACAGATCCTGGATATTCCCACGATCCGTCCGCACAAACTGTCCGTCTCCATCATGGAACACCAGAGCATGGTGCTGGTACGTATCCGTACGTCCGATGGCCTTGAGGGCATCGGAGAAGCCACCACGATCGGGGGGCTGAATTATGGTTCGGAAAGCCCGGAAAGCATCAAGGTGAACATTGACACCTACTTCACCCCGCTCTTGATGGGCAGCCCGGCCGACAACCCGGCAAGCCTGCGCACGCGCATCAACAAAGTAATCAAGGGCAATCACTTTGCCAAAAGCGCCGTTGAAACGGCCTTGTACGACCTGCTGGGTAAACGCCTGGGCGTTCCTGTCAGCACCTTGCTGGGTGGTGCGGTGCACACCGAATTACCTGTTGCCTGGACACTGGCCAGCGGAGATACGCAAAAAGACATTGCCGAAGCCCGCCACTTTCTGGAAACGCGACGCCACGACACCTTCAAGCTCAAGGTGGGTCTGCGTTCGCTCAAGGATGACCTGAAACACTGTGCAGCCATCAAGGCAGCGCTGGGCGAACACATCAGTGTTCGTATCGATGTCAACCAGGGATGGTCTGAATGCCAGGCACTGCAAGCGCTGCGGCCATTGGCCGATGCCGGTATCGACCTTGTCGAACAACCAATTGCGGAAAAAAACCGCGAGGGCATGCGCCGCCTGACCCAACAAGGCTATTTGCCCATCATGGCCGATGAAGCCCTCAAAGGGCCCGAGGACGGCCTGGCGCTGGCACGTGGCGAATGTGCCACTGTCTTTGCCATCAAAATCGAACAGGCCGGTGGCCTGCGGACCGCCCAGGATCTGATCGGCATTGCCCAGGCAGCGGGCATCAGCCTGTATGGCGGCACCATGCTTGAAGGCCCCATTTCAACCATTGCCTCGGCCCACCTGTTTGCCACGATCGACAAACTGGAATGGGGCACCGAACTGTTCGGCCCCCTGCTGATGAAAGACAGCATACTGACCGAACCGCTAGACTACAACAACTTCACCCTGCAAGTACCCCGGGGGCCAGGCCTGGGGATCACCCTGGACGAAGACAAGGTCAGGCACTACACCCGGGCCTGAAAACAGGCCTGGCAGCCTATGGCAGCCTGCAGGTCAGGCGGGCGGCTGCCAAAGAGCTGCCAAGCACACTGTCAGGCCAGCAAAAATGCACGCAGGGCATCGTTGAACTGCCCTGCAGCCTCGATGTTCGAAAGATGCGAAGCAGGCAGGTCAACACGCTGGGCACCGGGTATCTGACAGGCGATGAAGTCGGCATCGGCCGGTGTTGTGACCGGATCGTGAAGACCGGCCACAACCAGCACCGGCACGGTGATGCGGCTGATGTCAGTGCGTAAATCGGCGGTTGCAAGTGCCTCGCAGCACGCCGCATAGCCTTCAGGCGAAAGACCCCGCAAGGTGTCAAGCAAGGCGCCGACCCGGTCAGAACATGTCTCGATGAAGTCGGGCGTGAACCAGCGGGCCGGGGTCGCCTGGGCAATTGGGCCCAGCCCCTGGGCACGTACCAGTGCCGCACGATCACGCCAGGCTTGTTCGGTACCCACACGGGCGGCGGTATTGGCAACAACCAGCCGGGATACCCGTTCAGGCGCATGAACACCCAGCCACTGACCAGTTACTCCCCCCATGGACACACCACAGAAGGCCGCCTGGGCAATCTCCAGATGATCAAGCAGCGACACCACATCGCGCCCAAGCTGGTCGATGGTATAGGGCCCCGCCGGCACGGCGGATTCACCATGCCCCCGGGTGTCGTAACGCAGAATACGGAATTCGCGTTGCAACACGGCCTGCGCCTGCCACATGTCGCGGGTGGTGCCCAACGAATTGGACAACACCAGAACGGGTGCGCCTGCTTGCCCCTCAAGGGAATACGCAATACGTGTCGTGTTGATTTCAGCAATCGGCATACCAGGCACCTTCAGGAATCAAATAGCGGAGGGGTGGCGGCAAAGCGCAGTGACTTTGATGTCCATGTAGGGAAAAAGCGGCAGACCACTGAGCAGCGTGTGCAGTTCGTCATTGCTTTCCACATTGAAAATACTGACATTTTTATACTCACCCACCACGCGCCAGATGTGAGCCCACTTCCCTGAACGTTGAAGGTCCTGGGAATAGGCTTTTTCACGTGCCTTGATTTCGTTCGCCTGGTCGGCAGGCATGTCGGCGGGCATATTGACGATCATTTCAACCATGAACAGCATAGGTGCATCCTTTATAAAAATTAAAGCGTCTGGCACCCGGCCAGACGCGCAAACGTCATATCACGCTGGCCACTAGCCTGACCTGGGAATGGTCAACTGCAGCCCTGCAGGCGACCGGATCAATTGACGGACAAACCGGTTTCCTGGATGATTTTTTGCCATTTGGCGGTTTCATCGGCCAGGTAGGTTTTGAGCTCGGACGGACTACTGCCGATACGCTCGGCGCCGATGGTGGCAAACACCTGTTTGACCCGCTCGTTGTCCATGGCCTTGAGCATGGCGGCATTCAGTTTATCAATGATCGGTGCAGGTGTGCCGGCCGGCGCAAAGGCAGCAAACCAGGGTGTCAGCTCATAGCCTGGCAACCCGCTTTCGGCCACGGTGGGCACGTCGGGCAAGGTGGACGAACGCTTGGCCGTTGTAATGGCCAGCGCTTTCAAACGACCCGATTCAATATAAGGACGTGCCGATGTAATGCTGTCGAACATGTAATCAACCTGCCCGCCCACCAGATCGGACACTGCCGGACCACTGCCTTTGTAAGGAACATGCAGCATATCGAGTTTGCCCGTGTAGGTGAACAAGGCGCCGGCCAGGTGAATGGACGTACCCACGCCCGCCGATGCATAGGTGTACTTACCCGGGTTAGCCTTGGCCTGCTGCATGACATCGCCCAGCGAATTGACATCGGTTCGGGTGGTCTGGGTGACCAGAATGTTGGGCACCGCAGCCAGCAAGGAAATGGGTTCAAAATTCTTGATCGGATCGTAATTCAGATTCTTGTACAACGCGGGGTTCACTGCCATGCCATTGGCAGCGATCATGATGGTGTAGCCATCGGGCGCTGCCTTGGCAACCTGGCCTGCCCCGATGTTGCCACCGGCACCCGCTTTGTTTTCAATGACGACACTCTGGCCCAGTTCTTTGCTCATGGTTTCACCCAGCACACGGGCAATGGCATCCATGGCACCACCGGGCGGGAAAGGCACCACCCAGGAAATGGAACGGTCGGGATAGCTGGCCTGGGCGCCCGATGCCGATACCGCAACGGGTGCCAGTGCCAGAACAGCCAGGGCAACCGCCGTTGTGACGGAAGCCGCCGAATGCCGTGTTTCAGGCGCACGGGTCTGGCGCAGGATGGAAATGAGTTTCAAGATAATCTCCTGTTTGATACTTTTTTTAATGTGAGGGCGGTGCGCACGGAAACATGCTTGCAGAACGGGATTGCCGGAACCGCACACCCAGCCTCTACAATGGGACGGGATCGCAACATGCCATCTTTCATTATCCCGGGCGCTTGCGGGTGTTGTCTAAGACTAAATTGATCGCCAACCATACTGATAAGGTATTGATTATGGATCTTCGCCAGATAAGATACTTTCAGCGTGTTGCTGACGAACTGAGCTTCACACGTGCTGCACAGGCACTGCATATGGCCCAGCCACCGCTCAGCCGGCAAATCAAATTGCTTGAAGAAGAACTGGGGGTTGCGCTCTTTGAACGCATCGGGCGTGGCATCAAACTGACTGAAGCGGGGCGACACTTCCGCGACCAGACCGAACTGATCACCCAGAAACTGGCAGAAACCGTTCTGGCAACACGACGCATTGGCCGCCATGAACGACGGCGTATGGGCGTAGGGTTTGTTCCTTCCGTCTTGTACGGGTACATGCCTGCATTCATCCGGGAACTGCGCAATCTCGACCCCAATGCAGAAATCAGCTTCGTGGAAATGATCACGCTGGAACAATTCAATGCCCTCAAAACCGGGCGCATCGACATCGGTATTGGTCGAATCCTTCTGCAAGACCAAGAAATAGAACGCCTTGTGCTCTGGGAAGAGCGTCTTGCCCTGGCCGTACCCGTACACCATCCACTGGCACAGCAGGACACCGTTTCCATCGGCAGCATCGAAGCAGAACCCCTGATCCTGTATCCGGCACGCCCACGCCCCAGTTATGCCGATCATGTACTGGAGCTCTTCAGAAAACACGGTTGTACGCCAACCCTGTCGCAGGAAGTGAACGAACTCCAAACCGCCGTCGGACTGGTTGCCGCCGGGCTCGGCGTCACTCTGGTACCCG
>JAAYGT010000078.1 GCA_012727555.1 Alcaligenaceae bacterium
CGCTCAAACAGCTGGACCCTTGAATCCCCGGTCAGGGCCATAACAACGGCGTGCTCAAGCACCCGGCGCGCCCCCGCACCCCGACAGAACCTCACAGCAATGCCAACTCCAGGCAGGTCTTGGTGGCCAGACCTTTTAAGGGCGTTCAGAATTCAAGCTTGTGACGCATAAGTGCCATCAGGCGCTCATCGCGCCACAGCCTGCGCTCCAGTAATTGGTCATGCGACAGCAAGGCACGACGTTCGGCGTGCAGGTTCTGTACCGTTTCAGCCGACCAGTGCCGGGTATCGGTTTGTTCTGTCGAAATGGACTGGTACATGCCGCCATACCGCGCACAGTAGTCGGCCAGACCATCGGGCGCATTCAGGTCGATGGTTTCAAACGGCCCCATGAACGACCAACGCAACCCCAGGCCGTCTTTGACCGTAACGTCGAGGTCTTCGGCTGAAACCACGCCCGCTTCAAAAAGACGAAACGCCTCGCGCAGCAGCGCACCCTGCAAACGGTTAAGCACAAACCCTTCGACCTCTTTATGAACCGTGACCGGTTTCTGGTGCACGGCATTCATGATGCTGCGCGTACGCTCAATGACTTCCGGTTGTGTCCAGGGGGCACCACACAGTTCGACCACCGGGATCAGATAGGGCGGGTTGACCGGATGCGCTACAAGACAACGGTGCCGACCCGGCAAGGTTTCAGTGAACAAGGAGGCAGGAATACTTGAGGTTGAACTGGCCAGTATCGTGCCGGCTGCCGCACAGGCGTCCATACGGGCAAAAATTTCCTTTTTGAGATCAAGACGTTCAGGAAGATTTTCCTGAACGTAATCAACCCCCTGCAACGCCTCTTCGAGCATGGAAAAGGTCTGGACACGGGCAGCCACTGCGGTTGCGTCGCCCACTAAACCATGCCTCTGAAGTTCGTTGGCCTGGCGTTCGATCAGTACCCGGGCGTTTGCCAGGGCCTGGGGATCGGCATCCCAGAGCTGCACCTGACAACCGCCCCGCGCAAACACGATCGCCCACGCCTGACCAATCAACCCCGCACCAATGACTGCAATATTCATGAATTTTCCTGAAAAAATGTTAAATGAGCGCCTGGGTGTGGCCATCAACGACCAAGGCCTGACCCGTTACACTGCCCGCGGCATCGCTGGCCGAGAATAGCGCCATATTGGCGATATCGCGTGCAGTGACCATTCGACCCAAGACAGCTTGCTGTTCGTATTTTCGGGCAAGTTCGGCCTCGGGCATACCGAGTGTGGCCGCCTTGAAGGTAAAAACAACACTGAGGTTGTTTTTACCTTCAAGGCACTGTATGTGTTCAGTCTATGTACCTGAAACGCGTTCCAAAGTCGCCTGCCAGCCTTGCCCAAGGCCGCAAACTCAAGCATGATCACGGCCAACGCATACCGTTAAAATGTCAAAAAGTAAAAACATTAAAAAAACCTTGAAACCAGCGCAGACTCTGAAACCCTCAGGAGACACCCGTGGCACCCTACCCCCATCTGCTTTCACCGTTGCGCATCGCCGGTCACACCTTGCCCAATCGCATGGTCATGGGGGCCATGCACACCCGGCTCGAAACACTCGACAACCCACTGCAACGGCTGGCGGCTTTCTACGCGCGCAGGGCACAGGGTGAAATCAGCCTGATCCTGACCGGGGGTTATTCACCCACACCCGAGGGCGTGATGGATGAAGGCGGCCTGTACCTGAATCACCCTGACCAGCTGGCGGACCACAAAATCATCACAACGGCGGTTCGCCAGGCCGGCGGGCGCATCGTTCTGCAAATATTGCATGCAGGGCGCTATGCCCGGGTCGCCAACTGCGTGGCACCCTCGGCGCTCAAAGCGCGCATCAACAGTGTCACGCCCCGGGCACTGGCAGAAAAGGAAATCCAGGCACTGGTTGAACACTATGCCAACACCGCCGAACTGGCTGAACGCGCCGGCTATGCGGGGGTCGAAATCATGGGCTCCGAAGGGTATCTGATCAATCAGTTCACCTCGGCCCTGACCAACCAGCGCACCGATGCCTACGGGGGCAGCCTCGAACGACGCATCCGTTTCCCGCTGGACATCGTGCGGGCCGTGAAAGCACGCCTGAAACCGGATACCCTGATCATTTACCGTATTTCAGCCATTGATCTGATGGAAGGCGGCATGACAGCCGGTGAAACGGCAGAACTGGCCCGCCAGGTTGAACAGGCCGGTGCTCATCTACTGAACACCGGCATTGGCTGGCATGAATCGGCCGTACCCACCATCGCCGCCGCCGTGCCCCGGGCCGCCTGGGCTGACGCAGTGCGTGCCGTCAAACAGGCCGTCTCCATACCGGTCATGGCCTCGAACCGAATCAACACGCCGGAACTGGCCGAACACCTGCTGGCCACCGGTGCGGCCGACCTGGTTTCCATGGCCCGACCGTTGTTGGCCGATCCCGATTTCGCCCTGAAAACCCGCCAGAACCGGGCCCGGGAAATCAACACCTGCATCGCCTGCAACCAGGCCTGCCTTGATCACATTTTTACTGAACGCACAGCCACCTGCCTGGTGAATCCGGTGGCCGGACGCGAAACCGAATTCAAGGAAACGCCTGCCAGCCCGGTCAAACGCATTGCAGTGATCGGCGGCGGAGCGGCCGGCATGGCCTTCGCGGTGCAGGCCGCACAACGTGGCCACCACATTACGCTGTTTGAAGCCGGAACCGAACTGGGCGGGCAACTGAATCTGGCGCGACAAGTACCCGGCAAAAGTGAATTCAACGAACTGCTGCGTTACTTCCGGGTCATGCTCGATACCCTGCAGGTTGATGTACGGTTGAATACCCGGGTCACACCCGCCACACTGCAGGCACAGCCTTTCGACGACGTTGTGCTGGCCACAGGCGTCACGCCCCGCACCCCGAACCTGCCGGGCATCAACCACCCTAAAGTCATTGGTTACACCGATGCCCTGTCCGGGCGCAAACCGGTGGGCAATACAGTGGCCATTCTGGGCGCCGGTGGTATTGGCTTTGATGTGGCCGAATTTGTGACGGGTGACGCGCAGGAAGCGCTTGACCCGGCAGTATTCATGCAACACTGGGGGGTCAGCCTGGAAGGTCAGGCGCCGGGCGGACTGACAGCGACCAAGCCAGGTCATGGCGCGTCGCGCACGGTTTACCTGTTCCAGCGCACCCCCGGCAGCCCGGGCAAGCATCTGGGCAAATCCACGGGGTGGATCCTGAAGGCAAAACTGCGCAAAGCCGGAGTACGCATGGTTTCAGGCGTACACTACACCGCCATTGATGACCATGGCCTGCACTACACCCTGAACGGCGAACCCCACACCCTGAATGCCGACACCCTCATTCTGTGCACAGGCCAGGAACCAGAAAACAGCCTGCTCGCCCCCCTGCGCGCAGCCGGTTACACCCCCCACCTGATCGGGGGCGCCGAGCGGGCCGGCGAACTTGATGCCCTGCGTGCCATCGACCAGGCCACCCGACTGGCCCATACCCTTTGAAGTCATACTGTGTCATCTTCCGGAATCACCCCCGCCAGTTTCCTGCCCGTTGCGTTTGCAGGGTTTGCCAGCATGGCCAGTATGCGTGTCTGCGACGCCCTGCTGCCTGAACTGGCCACCACCTTCAGTGTCAGCACGGGTCAGGCCGCGCAATCCATTTCCTTTTTCGTGATCGCTTACGGGCTGCTGCAACTGGTGTACGGCACCCTGGGTGACCGCGTGGGCAAACAGCGCCTCATCACCCTGGCGGTTGCGCTGTCCGCGCTCATCAACCTGCTGATTGCCTTGGCACCCGACATTACGACCCTGGCGCTGTTGCGCGCCCTGGCCGGGGGCGCCGCCGCAGGGATCATCCCCCTGAGCATGGCCTTCATTGGCGACACGGTACAGTATGCCGAACGCCAGACCGTACTGGCCCGCTTCATGACAGCCACCATCACCGGCATGATCCTGGGCCAATGGATGGGCGGGCTGTTCGCCGACACGCTGGGCTGGCAAGCCGCGTTTCTGGTGCTGTCTGCTCTGTTTGCCAGTGTGGCCCTGGGCATGTGGCTGGCCGGTGCGGCACGCAGGCCACCCGGCAGCACCGGCACCCGAGCACGGTTCAGCACGCAACTGAAAAGCGTGCTGGCGGTGCCCTGGGCACGCCGCATTCTGCTGTTTGTTGGCCTGGAAGGCGCCCTGGTGTTCAGCGCCATCGTGTTCATTCCCAGTTTTCTGCATCACCGCTTTGGTCTGTCGCTGTCTGCCGCCGGTGCCAGCGTGGCCGTGTATGGTCTGGGCGGACTGGGCTACACCTTGTTCGCACGGCGCCTGCTGGCCCGTTTTGGTGAACACGGCCTGGTACGCATGGGCGGCCTGCTGATGGGCGCGGGTTTTCTGATGCTGGTTCTGGCCCCGAATGCGTTGTGGTCGGTGCCATCGTGCCTGATGGGTGGCTTCGGTTTCTACATGCTGCACAACACCTTGCAGGCCAATGCCACGCAAATGGTGCCTTCAGCCCGGGGCACGGCCGTGTCACTGTTTGCCTGCAGCCTGTTCCTGGGCCAGTCTGCGGGTATTGCCGGCACATCGTTTGTTGTCGATCAGCTGGACCCTGCACACGCGTTCACGGCCAGCCTGGTGCTGCTGCCGCTGTTGGGTCTGTGGATTGCCCACGATCTGGCTCACAAAAAAACCGCACAGGAACCGCACTGAAAACCGTTCAGCCAAAACAGCGGCGATGCTGAACAACCGGGCAGTTCAGGGCATAATCCCAGGCATTCACCATTCCCGATCAACGTTCAACGGCAGCCCAACATGGATACCGACTACTCCAGCGAAACCGTCAGCCGGCTACGGGCCGACCTTGCCCTGGCCCTGCGCGCCGCAGCCTGGCATGGCCTTTCCGAAGGCGTCTGCAACCATTTCAGTGTGGAAATCCCCGATGGCCACGGGCGCTTCCTGATCAACCCCCGTGGCCTGCTCTGGAGCGAAATCAGTGCGTCCGACATTGTCATGGTCGATGCCCAGGGCAACAAACTGGCCGGCCAGCACCCGGTGGAACCCACCGCCATGTACATTCACGCGGCCATTCACACGCTGTGCGGCAAGGCGTGCGTACTGCACACCCACATGCCCTATGCCACCGCTCTCACCCTGACCACCGACCGGGCACTCGACACCACGCTGTCTCAAGGCGCCATGCGTTTTCACGGCCGCCTGGCGATCGATGCCCATTACAACGGTCTGGCGCTCGATACCACCGAAGGCGAACGTATTGCCCGGGTCATGCAGCAGGCCGACATTGCCTTCCTGGGCAACCACGGTGTGGTCGTCTGTGCCGACCGCCTCGACTACGCCTACGATGACCTGTACTACCTGGAACGCGCCTGCATGGCTCAGGTGCTGGCCCAGTCCACGGGCCGTCCCCTGGCACCGGTGTCACAGGAATGTGCGGCGCGCGTGGCCGCCCAGGTGCAAAGCGAACGCCTGCAATCGACCCTGTTCTTTGAAGCCTTGCGCAGGGTGGTTTAAGCATGAATCTGACAGGCCAGGACGGCGGCAACGTGATACGGGCGGGCGTTCATCAACTGCAGCAATTCGATGACATCATCGACGTGCGCACCCCGCTTGAATTTGCCGAAGACCACATACCCGGTGCCCTGAATGCGCCGGTGCTGAGCAACGAAGAACGCGTTCAGGTAGGTACCCTGTACGCAAAGGCCCCCTTCGACGCCACACGGCTGGGCGCCGCGCTGGTGGCCCGCAATATCGCGCATCATCTTGAAACCCTGTTCCATGACCGGCCCAAGTCGTGGCGCCCGCTGATCTACTGCTGGCGCGGCGGGAAACGGTCCGGTTCCATGGCGGCCTGGTTCAACCTGGTAGGCTGGCAGGCCCAGGCGCTGGAAGGCGGTTACCGTACCTGGCGCCACCATGTCATGCGGGCGCTGGAACAGCGACCCGCGCAACTGAACTACACCGTTCTGGTAGGCCCCACGGGCACGGGCAAAACCCGGCTGCTCGAAGCCCTTGCCCGGAACGGCGCACAGACCCTTGACCTCGAAGGCCTGGCCGGCCACCGGGGTTCGTTATTGGGCCGCCTGCCCGACCTCGACCAACCCGGCCAGAAAATGTTCGAATCGCGCCTGGTGTGGGCGCTGCAGGCCTTCGACACCGCACACCCCGTTTTTGTAGAGGCTGAAAGCCCGCGCATCGGGCGTCTGGTGGTACCCAAACCCTTGCTGCATGCCATGCACACCGGGCGCTGCGTGCGCATTACCGCCCCCTTTGAAGAACGCCTGACTTTCCTGCTGCACGATTACGCTCACCTGTTCGACCACCCGGACGCATTCAAGGAAACCCTGACACGCTTCACCAAACTGCACAGCCGCCAAACGGTTGCCCGTTGGCACGCGCTGGTCGATACCAACGCCCGTGAGGCCTTGTTCAGAGAACTGATGACCCTGCACTACGACCCGGCCTATGCCCGCAGCAGCGGAAATCACTATGCACGACTTTCGGAAGCATTGAACTTTCATTTTCGGCCTGCAGCAACCGACACCACAGAACAGGCGCAGCACCTGATTGCGCAGACTGGCAGCTGAAAGCACGCAGGGTACGCAGCCGGCCTGAACGCATGGATCAGCGCCGCCGCGTGCAACCCGCTGAACAAACAAAGCCGCAAACACGAAAGAAGCAAAAAAACAAAGAGCATTGAGCATTGAGAAAAAAATACAAAAAAGCACTGGACCACAAGCCCCCCTGAAACCAGGCTGCGCGCCATAATTGCCTTAAAAACTGTCCTGACAACCTTGAAAAAACATGCAAACACACGCTGAATTGACCGAACCGCACACACAACCGGGCACAGCCGGAACAACGCACGCCAGCGCACCGACAACAGCAC
The DNA here is from genome assembly GCA_012727555.1 of Alcaligenaceae bacterium. Taxonomy (GTDB): domain Bacteria; phylum Pseudomonadota; class Gammaproteobacteria; order Burkholderiales; family Burkholderiaceae_B; genus JAAYGT01. The sequence goes on from JAAYGT010000078.1 coordinate 6,903, forward strand.
AGGCCACAACTGCCCCCCGACTGACCGATCTGGCGCATGGCGGCGGCTGCGGCTGCAAAATTGCACCCGGCGTACTGAAAGAGCTGCTCAAGAACGCCCTGCCGGCCGGCCCCTTCCCCAACCTGATGGTGGGAACAGAAACCAGCGATGATGCGGCAGTGTACAAACTGAACGAAAGCCAGGCGCTGATCGCCACCACCGATTTCTTCATGCCGGTGGTCGATGATCCTTATGAATTTGGCCGCATCGCCGCCACCAATGCCTTGTCCGACATCTACGCCATGGGTGGCACACCCATCATGGCGCTGGCGCTGGTGGGCATGCCCATCAATGTGCTGCCTGCAGAAACCATTGCACGCATTCTGGAAGGCGGGGCGGCCGTGTGCCGTGATGCCGGTATTCCCATTGCCGGCGGCCACTCGATTGACAGCGTGGAGCCCATTTATGGCCTGGCCGCCATGGGCCTGGCTCACCCCGACACCATCCTGCGCAACGCCACGGCCCAGGCGGGTGACGTACTGATCCTGGGCAAGCCCCTGGGCATCGGTGTGCTGTCAGCTGCCCTGAAAAAAGGTGTTCTTGATGCAGCCGGGTATCAGGCCATGATCCAGGTCACCACCCAGTTGAATCGCGTGGGCAGCACACTGGCCGGCGTCAGTGGCGTGCATGCAATGACCGATGTCACAGGCTTTGGGCTGGCCGGACACACGCTGGAACTGTGCCAGGGGGCCAACCTGCATGCCCGCCTGCATTACAGCACCCTGCCCTTCATTCCACAGGCACTCGATCGGGTGAAGCACGGCATCAAAACCGGTGCCTCGGGCCGCAACTGGGCGGCGTATGGTGAACATATTGCACTGGAAGCCGGCTTGCCCGACGAAGCCGCCACGCTGCTGAGCGACCCGCAGACATCCGGTGGGCTGCTGGTGGCATGCGCCCCGGAAGCCGCCGACGAGGTACTGAAACTGTTCCACAGCAACGGCTTTGCCCATGCAACCCGGGTGGGCCATCTGGAACAGGGCCCGGCCGGTATGACGGTTGCGGTATGACGGTTGCGGTTTGACGGCCTGCGCTATGGTTTGACCGGCCTGCCCGTGCCGCCCTGATATTTCCGGGCCCAGGCCAGGGCATCGGGCCCCAGCATGGGCCGGGCAATATAAAAGCCCTGGGCCAGATTGCATCCGGTTTCCTGCAGGAAACGCAGGGTATCGGCATCTTCAACACCTTCGGCCGTGGTGATCAGGCCCAGGCTGGAACCCAGCCCCACAATGGCCTTGATCACCTGACGTGATTCCGAGGAATGACCGGCACTGATGACGAAGGATTTATCAACTTTCAGTTCGGAAAACGGCAAACGCACCAACTGCAGCAATGATGAAAACCCCGTGCCCAGGTCATCGATGGACAAATGCACACCCCGCATGCGCAAACGGGTAAGTGAATCGAGCGATGCAACAGGATCTTCCATGGCACTGGTTTCGGTCAGTTCGCAAATGATCTGATCGGGCCGCAAACCCAGGCGCTGGCAACGGTTGATGATACTTTCAACAAACGCCTCGTTCATGACGGTGCGTGCCGAAATATTCACCGACAGGCGCAGATCGGCCTGGGCGAAATGGGCGGCAAACCAGTCAAACGAAAGGTCGAACACACGCTCGGTCAGTTCACCGATCAAGCCGAGCTTTTCCGCCACGGGAATGAAACGATCAGGCGGAATGAGCCCCCGTTCGGGGTGATCCCAGCGCAACAAGGCCTCGAACCCCTTCAGGGTACGATCATTGCACTGGATCTTGGGCTGGAAAACCGTGAAAAACCGATGCGTATCGAGTGCTTCGCGCAGATCGGTGGCCGTGATGGCCTGCTGGTCGTTGGCGGCACTGTAACTGCGGGCGCCAAGGTTGGCGTCGTTGCGGGCCTCGCCCAGCAGCTCACGCAAGGTGGACGGCATGAAGGGTTTGGACAGAACACCGGCAATTTTCAGACCACGTTCAGAGGCAGAACGGCCGGCGGCATCGAGGATGCGATGACCGACACCACTGGTAATGATGATCTTGCACTGACACTGCATTTCAGCCAGCTTGGCCAGCACTTCCACGCCATCCATTTGAGGCATGACCAGATCGATGGCCAGATAATGCGGCGACCACTGCAGAACAAACTGGAAGAATTCGGCCGGATCCTGGGTAAAACGGGTTTCAAAACCCGACGCACGGGCGATCAGTTCGATTGTCTGGCCAACGGCAGGGTCATCGTCCAGGATCAACAAACGGCGCGTATCCATTGCTCAAGCCTTTGTATCAGGTTCAGTCGGTGCAGCAAATGCCAGACGGATCTTGCGGGCAAGGTCGACACGGCGATAAGGCTTACTGAGAAGCATGATACCCGGATCCAGATGCCCATGCTGCATGATCGCGTTTTCAGTGTAACCCGATGTATAAAGAATTTTGAGATCCGGCCGCAAGGCCAGGGCACGCGCGGCCAGTTCCCGACCATTCATGCCGGGCATCATGATATCGGTGAGCAACAACGTGATCGCCGGATGGGTCGCCAAGGCCTGCAGGGCCTCGGCAGGCCCCGGCGCCTGAATCACGTCGTACCCCAATGCGAGCAGATGCTCACAACCCACCTGGCGCACCAGCGCATCGTCTTCGACCAGCAAAATGGTTTCGCCCTGCCCCAGAGGCAGAGGGTCGGATGGCTCGATGGAGTCTGAACGAGCCTGTTGCCCGGACCGTGGCAAATACAGACGGAACGTCGTACCTTGCCCCGGTTCGGAATAAACGGAAATGTGTCCGCCGGACTGCTTCAGAAAGCCATAGACCATCGCCAGACCCAGACCGGTGCCGCGGTCTTTGGCTTTGGTGGTAAAGAAGGGCTCGAACAGATGCTTCATGTGTTCCGGCTTGATGCCCACACCGTTGTCGGACATGGCAATCATGACGTAGTCACCTGCGGCCAGATCAACATGGCGTGCCACGTAGTCGGCGTCAAGACGCACGCACTGGGTTTCAATGACCAGACAGCCGCCCAGGGGCATGGCATCACGGGCGTTGATCACCAGATTCAGCAAAGCATCTTCCAGACGCGAAGGGTCAGCCAGGGCGGGCCATAAAGCCGGATCAGGCCGGATATCAAGGGTGATCCCGGTGCCCAGCGAACGCCGCAGCATACCGCGCAGATCGCTGATAACCAGGTTGACATCAAGGGAAACGGGATCCAGTGGCTGACGACGGGCAAAGGCCAGCAGGCGGCGCGTCAGTTCAGCCCCCATGGAACCCGCCTTCTGGATCAGCCGCACCGACCCGTGTTGCACGGGATCATTGCCAACTCGCTCCGCAAGCAATTCAGCGTTACCCAGAATGACGGTAAGCAGGTTGTTGAAGTCGTGCGCAATACCCCCGGTCAACTGACCCAGCGCTTCCATGCGTTCCAGGTGCTGAAGACGGTCTTGCAGGTTGCGACGTTCAGTGATGTCCCGTTCCACGGCAACCCAGTGGGTATACCAGCCATTTTCATTGGCAAGGGGCACGATTTCCAGTTCGACCCAGTAGGCTTCACCGCTTTTGGTGTAGTTTTGCAATTCGGCCCGCACGGGCTCCCAGCGCGCCAGGGCCTGGCCAATACGGCTCAGTTCAGTACGCGATGTTCCTTCCCCTTGCAGAATGCGCGGCGTCAGGCCGATCACCTCGTCACGTGAATAACCGGTTCTGCGTTCAAATGCCTCGTTCACGAACACAATGCGGGGCCCGGGATCCGACACGGGTTCGGCCTCGGTGATAATGATGACATCATTCAAGTGCGTGACGGCAGCCTGCAGCAAACGCAACTGCGCCATGGATTGCCAGCGTTCTGTGACATCCTGAAAATAAACAGCCAGCCCGTTTTCGGAAGGGTAAGCGCGCACTTCCAGATGCAACCCGAGGGGTTCGTAGTACTGTTCGAACACGACAGCGGTTTGATCTGCCATGGCACGCCGATACTCATGCTCGAAAATGGTGCCCACCGCCGGCGCGAACTCGACCCAGACATTCCGGCCGATCAGTTCATGGCGGCTACGCTGCAAAATCTGTTCGGCACGTTTATTCAGAAAGGTGAAATTCCAGTCGGTATCGAGGGTGAAAAGCCCATCGGTAATGCTTTCCAGGGTATTGGACAAGCGCTGGGCCAGGCGCTGGGCCTTTTCAGAGGCCACTTTTTTGTCGTGGATATCAACCACGGACCCGAACCATTTGAGTGTGCCATCGATGTGATCAAGCAGGCGCAGAGCCTGGGCATAGTGCCATCGGTAGCACCCATCGTAACGGCGCACCCGGAACTCGAACCGGTAAGCCTGCCCGGTTTGTACGCATTCCTGCCACATGGCATTGCATTGGTCACGGTCGTCTGGGTGCAGGGCATCGAGCCAGTGCTCGGCGGGATACTCTTTGCCAGGCGCACCGGCATAATCAAAAAAGGCCTGGGAAACGTAATCGAGCGTGCCGTCGGCATTGGCTGTCCAGACAAACAACGGCATGGATTCCGCAAGTTGCTTGAATCGCATCAGGCTGACACGACGTGCATCTTCCGCTGTTTTCCAGGCCGTGATGTCCATGAACGAACCTTCCAGACGGCGCACCACACCATTGGCATCCATGACAGGCTGCCCCACAGAACGTACCCACAGGCGGCGGCCGTCGCGGGCAATGAGCCGGGCTTCGTAATCGTAGGCATGGCCATGATGAATGGCATCGTTGATGCAGTGCCTGACCATGTCCTGGTCTTCCGGCGCATAAAAAGCCAGCGCTTCTTCAAGCGGCCCGGCCGGCTGGCCGGGCTCCAGACCATGCAGACGGGCGACCTGGTCGGACCACTGAATGGTGGCGTCGCCTACATTGAAGACCCAGCCGCCCAACGCACCCACGGTACTTGCCACGGTCAGCAACCGGTGCCGTTCATCAAGCACCTTGCGCAATTCCAGCTCGGTGACTGCAGCATCTTCGAGCTTGTTGAAAGCAAGCACCCGGGAGCGTACCAGCCAGGCAGTGATCAGTATGAGAGCAACCGAAAAAATGCGATTGGACCAGACGTACAGATCGGGAAAGTCGGCCGGGGCTGCGGGTGACATGCCCCACCCCAGCAGAATGAGAATAACGGCTGCAGCCCCTGTAACCAGGGTGAGCCGGGGGTTGCGCAGCAAAATGGTGGCCAGCACAACGGGGGCATACAGTATGCCGGCGGTCAGGCCCAGCGGCGTGACGAGATCAATCGCGAAAACGCCCGCCATGGCCAGGACAATCAGGGTGATCTGCCAAGGCGCGGGCACCCGGGACATACGTTTTTCATCAGGCAGAGCAGACATACATGCAACAGAAAAAACAGACCAACGACACCCTGCAGCAGGAAACGCTGCAGGACCGACTGGTTTGTGGCATCCATTATGTCGTTTTCACTGACGCAATACTGACCGGAGCGTTCAGGAAAAACCCGAAGATATGCAACAAATTAGCACAAAGGCTTAATCGAGCACACCGATTTCGCGGTAGTAACGCAAGGCACCGGGATGCCAGGGCACGGGAAGATCGGTCAGTTGTATGCCGGGGGGCATACCTGCCGTGGCAGGATGTGCCTTGCGCAGCGACTCAAGCCCTTGGTGAAATGCACGTGTCAGGTCATAGACAAGATCGGCACTGACGTCAGCGTGTGTCATGAGAATATTGGGGATCGACACGGTTGGAACCATGACATGCTGCTGGCCATAGCTTTGGGCAGGAATGGCCGAAACTGTGTAGACCCGGCTTCCCATGCGATCGATGATCAGCTCGGGAACGGCCAGAAAAAACACCTCTGTTCCGGCCACCAGTCGCTGGATCGACGGCGCACCGAGCCCGGACGACTGAATCATGACATCGATCTGATCATTGAGCATCAGGTCAACAGCCTGGTTGAACGAGACAAACTCGACACGACTGAAGTCGTTGTACGTCAGGCCCAGCGCCCGCAACAAAGCGCGCGCATTGAGTTCGGTACCCGACCCCTGTGGCCCGACGGCAATGCGTCGACCTTTCATATCGGCCACGATACGCACCCCCGAGCGCCGGGACGCAACCACATGCAGGTAGGTATCGTGCAACGGCGCAAGAGCCCGCAGCTTTTCGGCAGGCCGGGAAAAACCAGACGCCGGGATACCTTTCCAGGCTGCCAGAACGGTATCAGCCAGTGCCGGCCCGACCGTCCCGCGGCCGGACTGCAACAATTCCAGATTATTGACAGCCCCCCGGGTAACCTGCAAAACCACCGTTGTATTGGGTAGTTTCTGTACAAAAAGGGAAGCAAGCGCCGAGCCCACAGGGTAGTAAACACCGCTCAGTTCGCCTGAAAGGACAACAACAAGCCGGGAACGGGCGGACTGCGCCCATGCAGTCCCACTGGCTGCAAGCGTACCGAAGAGTAATAAAAAAACCAGCAACCTGTGCATAAACACCTGAGAGAACACCCGCATGAACTATTGAAACGGCCGCAGGCAACACATGCAAAAGGACACTCAATGCGCTGTTACATATTACCCCATAAAGCGTACAATCTTTCCCGGTTAATCCCGCACAGCGTGCCTGCCGGACCCGGTGATTCACCGACCCGCCCGGCAACCCACTTCGTACACACATGTCAACGCCACCCAGCCATTCAATGCGTTCCGGTTACACACCACATTCAGGCCACTCAACAACCCGCCCGGGATCAGGCACGGTTACGTCGCTGAACGTGGCCATGCTGCTGTGCCTGACCGGCATGGTGGCGTTATGGACGCTTGCCACGGCGCTGAGCCATACAGCCCCCGACCTGGATGGCATGGAAGAACTGGTGTGGGCATCGAGCCTTGAACTGGGCTACCATAAACACCCGCCACTGCCCTCGTGGATCATGCATGGCCTGGTTCAGGTGTTCGGGCGTGAGGTCTGGGTGACCTTTTTTGCCGGTCAACTGATGTCGGCCCTGGCGTTATGGTTCCTGTGGCTGTTCGGCAAGGAAATCACCACGCCGCGCACAGCGTTCATTGCGGTACTGATCGGGTCGACCAGCCTGTATTTTTCACTGCGCGGCACCATTTTCAACCACAACACCGCACAGCTGTGGTCGATCACAGCCAGTATCTGGCTGTTCTACCGCGCCATGCGCTACGAACAGGTGCGCGACTGGGTCTGGCTGGGCGTGGTGGGCGGCCTGGCCACCCTGACGAAATACAGTGCAGTCATACAATTCTTCGCATTTTTCATGTTTGTGGTGGCCGAACGCAGGCTGACCGATCGCAGCACCCTGCGCGGTATTGGCTGGGCCGCACTGGCGTACGGGCTCACGTTGCTGCCCCATCTGGCCTGGCTGGTCAGCACCCAGTTCCTGCCTTTTCGCTACGTTGACGATGCACTGGACACCCCCACCCGCCTGCAGGCACTGAACCTGCTGCTCAAGTTCACGCTCGACCAACTCGCCCGCCTGAGCCCGATGCTGATTGTGTGGCTGGGCTGGTGGTTCTGGGCACGGCGCCACCCTGAAGACAACCTGATCACTGCAGACACCCCCAGCCTGGGCACACGCCTGCGCCCGGCCGATAAAAAATTCCTGCTCTGGGTGGGGCTAACCCCTTTTCTGGCCACAGCGCTGATTTCTGCGGTATTGGGCACCCGCCTGGTGGCTTCCTGGGGCACCACCTTTTTTGTGTTGTACAGCTTTTTCTGGCTGTGGGCACTACGAGGCAACCCCGAAACGATCGGCAAACGCATACTGGTTCTGGTGGTGGGTGTGCACCTTATAATGGCGCTGGGCTACGCCGTGGCGCGCGGCCCGCTGGCCTGGGCTACCGGCCGCGACAGCCGCTCCACCTTTCCCGGCCCGGACATTGCGGCCGTCATGAATACAATATGGAAACAGCACGTGCCCGATGTGCCGCTGCGACTGGTCGCGTCCGACACCTGGCTGGGCGGCAACATTGCCCTGCACACCGGCCCGCAAACCCAGGTGTTCATCAATGGCAGTTATGTGGAATCGCCATGGCTGAATCCGGACACCGCCCAGGACTGCGGCGTTCTGACGGTGTACAGCATTACCAGCAAGCGCCCTCCCCAGCCGGGCACACTACGCCTGATGAACGAAGGCACCTGGTCGGGTGTGGAACACGTACGCTGGTCCTCGGAAAAAAGCCCGCTGCTGGATCTGAACTGGTCGATCAAGCCCCCGAACGAGCGCTGTGCACTGAAAGAAATTCCGGCTGTCATCGACCTGCGCCAGACACCACAAACGCACCCGGCAGATGCTGGCCAAGAAAGTCAAGAAACGCCCTGACCGCCGGCACCACACCGCGACGTGAGCCATACACGGCGTGCACAATGCCGGCCCGCGGTGCCCACTGCGGCAGAACATGTACCAGCATGCCCTGTTCAATGGCGTGCTGGCACATGTAGTCGGGCAGCACACCAAAGCCGACCCCGCCCAGAATGGCGTACTTCAGGGTGAGCAGGTCGTCGGCCACGAAACAGGGTTTTTGCGTAACCGTGTGCTGAGCGCCATCAGGGCCTTCAAGCGCCCAGAACATGCGGCCATCGTTCACGGACATGGCCACCAGCGGCAAGGTATCCAGGCGGGCAGGATGATCCGGCATACCGAACCGGGCCACCAGAGCCGGGCTGGCCACCACCAGCGTGCGTGAAAGCCCCAGATGCTTCACAACCAGCGTGGCGCTGTCTTCCAGCACCGTGCGCACCCGCAAGGCGATGTCGATGCCCTCTTCCACCACATTGACCGCACGGTTGGTAACCTGCACCTGCAGCTGCACCTGGGGATACGCCTGCAAAAACCGTGACACCAGCGGCCCAATGATGGTTTGTGCCAGCGTGACCGGACACGACACCCGCACCACACCACGGGGTTCGGCCTGCAGACTGGCCAGCGCATGCGCTGCCGCCTGGGCCTCTTCACGAATGGCCACACAGTGACGGTAATACAGTTCGCCCGCACCCGTAAGCGACAAACGCCGGGTAGTACGCTGCAAAAGGCGCACGCCCAGATCGGCTTCCAGCTTGGCCACACGCCGTGAAATGCGCGACTTGGGCAAACCCAGCACCCGGGCGGCGGCCGCAAAACCGCCCTGGGAGACGACCTCGGCAAAGTAGAGCATGTCGTTCAGGTCGTGCGTGGTGTTCATGGGGGATTATTCTTTCGTGAACAAATGGCCCAGCTTGACCGCTTTCACATCAAGGTAACCTTCGTTGTGCGGGTTGCGGTTTACCTGAATGGGCAGACGCTCAGCGACCTTGACCCCTTTTTCTTCCAGGGAGCGCACCTTGCGCGGATTGTTGGTCATGAGGCGCAACTGCTTGATGCCGAAGTGATCCAGCATGGGCTTGCACAGATCGTAGCGACGCATGTCGGCCGGGAAACCCAGCAGCTGATTGGCTTCCACGGTGTCGGCGCCGGCATCTTGCAACTGATAGGCCCGGATCTTGTTCACCAGACCAATACCGCGCCCTTCCTGGCGCAGGTACAGCACAGCCCCCCGCCCTTCGGTGGCAATGGCCTTGAGGGCAGTTTCAAGCTGTGCGCCACAATCGCAGCGCTGGCTGAACAAAGCGTCGCCCGTCAGGCATTCCGAATGCACACGGGCCAGCACCGGTTCAGGCGTGGACAGATCACCCAGGGTGATCATCAGGTGTTCTTTGTTGTTGTTCGACGGGTCAGTGAACGCATGCGCGGTGAACGTAGCCCAGGGCGTGGGCAGTTTGCAGGACGCAATGTAATCAAGACGGTAAGGCGGAGTGACAGCGGCCGGCGGGGTATCCGACGCAGTGGATTCGGACGAATCCAGAGCAGCGTCAGGGATGGGTAGCATAATGAAACCTCGAGAAGGTGAAGCGACAAGGGTCTATCATACTTCGGCGCGGGGTTCCAGGGTAGTTTCCCTCGGGTCAGGCTACAATACCGGCATGAAAGTATGGATCATTCTGCTCAGCGTGCTGGCAACCACCCTGACATGGTGGAGCCTGGCGCGAAAACTGCAGCGACAGGAAAAAAGTATTAAAAAACAAATGTCGCTGGTGTTCAAAAGCCTGGCGGCCGGCGTTGCCATGTATTTTTCCCTGATGCTGCTGGCCCTGTTGTGGCTGGCGGTTGCGCCCGGGTAGATAATTTCTGTAGTTAGACAGTCACTGAACACGAACACGGATACGATGAACGAACAGACCAGCAATGCGCAAGAACAATGGGGCTTTCTGCACCCCGAATGCCACGGCATGAATGCCCTGATGTTTTTCAGCTGGGACCTTGCCAAGACCATAGAACAGCAATTTGAACTGCATGCACATGCTGATATCCATCTGCGTGTCATGGAAGCGCAAAAAGCCGTGGATCGCCTGCTGAAGCAGTATGTGATGATTCAGGCGAATCCGGGTGCGTTTGAGAACCAGGAAATCGTGCTGAAACTGGAAATGGATGAAGAAAACCCGGAAACCCCGGTGCTGGCGCTGCAAACAAC
>JAAYGT010000079.1 GCA_012727555.1 Alcaligenaceae bacterium
CGATAGGTGCGAAATAATCGATGTAGCCTTCTTCGCCAGGGTTCTTGCCTTCCATCCACTGGATCTGGTCACAGCGGGTCAGTGCATTGTTGATACGACGCACAACCTGAGGCACGGAATTGACGGGGTACAGGGATTGGTCAGGGTACATTTCACCGGCAATGTTGGCATCGCCCGCCACCTGCCAGCCTGACAGATAAATGGCTTTCAACCCGGCCTTGACCTGCTGCATGGCCTGGTTTCCGGTAAGGGCACCCAGCGAATTGATGAAGGGTTCAGTATGCAGCAGATTCCAGAGCTTTTCGGAACCGCGGCGTGCCAGCGTGTGCTCGACACGGACGGAACCACGCAGGCGAACAACTTCCTCGGCGCCGTAGCCACGCTTCACACCTTGCCAGCGAGGGTCTTCGGCCCATTGTTTCTGGAGATCGCGGATTTCATTTTCCCGGGTTGTCATGATGATGTTCCTTGTAAAAAGTAGCTTGGAGAAACGAGTTGGTATGGGAAAAATTCTACGCCTGTGCTGCACCGCAAAGAACACTTATATCTTATATAAGACAAATTTTTTATCTATTAAATTTCAATAGCTTATGAAATATATTTCATAATACGAAACGTTTTTCTTCAAGATGAAATAATGAATAGCGCACCGCAAAATAAGTTTTCCATATACCGGAATACAAATTTCACATTATGAAAAATCACCTTCAAGCTACAATCGCGCCACGTTGACACCTCCAGATTCCACCTATGTGCAGCACACCCCTGACCCACGCCCCCTTGGGGCAGGCCGTTTCGTATCCAACAAACTACGACCCGGCACATTTGTTCCCGATAGCCCGATCAATCAACCGGGCTGCGCTCAAGATTATCCGCCCCTGGTTTGGCGCCGATCTCTGGCAAGCCTACGAGCTGTCCTGGCTCAACCTGAAAGGCAAGCCGCTAGTCGCGGTGGGCCGCTTCGAGTTTGACCAGAACTCGACTCATCTGGTCGAATCAAAGTCATTGAAGCTTTACCTGAACTCATTGAATGAAACCCGTTTCGAGAGCATCGAAACGGTACGCGAAACGATCCGCCGTGACTTGTCACAGGCGGCTGGCATGGCCGTGAACGTAACGCTCTGGCATCCTGACGAAGCGGATTCCCTGGCCCAGCGGCCGCTGGCGGGTAACTGCATTGATGCTCTTGATATTGAAATAAGTCGCTACGAACCTGCCCCGGATCTGCTGCACTGCGTCTCGGACACCGAACTTGTGAACGAAACACTGGTTTCGCACCTTTTGAAATCGAACTGCCCTGTTACGGGCCAACCCGACTGGGGTAGTGTGCAGATTCAATACACAGGACGAGCTATTGATCGTGCGAGCCTGTTACGGTATATCGTGTCGCTGCGCCGCCACACGGAATTCCACGAACACTGCGTGGAAAAAATGTTCTGCGACCTGATGCAGGCCTGCGAGCCCGAGCACCTGACGGTTCTTGCCTGCTATACACGCCGCGGTGGTCTGGATATCAACCCGTGGCGCAGCACTGAAAACAAGGCGCCTGGCATACCCCGCACGCTGCGCCAGTAAAAAGCGATAACTCTGACGGCAACCGGCTGAGCACTTGGAAACAGGGCCGGTTGCTTCGCACCACAGCACGATAGCAGGCACAGCACGGTACCCGCCACGGTACGATACCCAAAAAACTCAATGCGCGGCCGCTGCGGAAACACCGGCCTGCCGACGGGCTGCAGCCTGGGCTACCCACACCGCCATGAAACCGCCCACGACGAAGCAGACACCGGCTGCATACCAGGGCCCCTGGCGCACACCGGCATCAAGCATCAGCCCAAACAGAACAGGCGCCAGCGATGAACCGACATCCATGCCGGAATACACCAGACCATAAACGGCACCGGTGGCACCTTTGGGCGCAACCCGGCGGATCAGCATGTCGCGGGAAGGCCCGGAAATACCCGCCAGAAAACCCGTGAAGGCTAAAAAAGCCAGTACCAGAAACGAGGGCAAGACACCCGATGCGAGCACGGCAAGACACGCACCGGCTGCCAGCAACGAAACAAGCACAATACGCTCGCACATGGCCGTGGCGCCTGCCAGAAACCCGCCCACGACAAGCCCCAATGCAGCAGTGACCATGTACGCGGACAAGGCCGTACCTGCCATAATGGCATCGATCTGATACAACGCCCCCAGCGTGGGGATCGTGTAATTTTGCACCGCAGACAACGCGGCCGCCGTAAAGGCAAAAAACAGGAAAGCCCCCCACAGCGCCGGCTGGGCGAGCAGCGCGGCCAGCGTCTGAGCAACCGTTTGATTGGAAAGATCGGCGGTCGTGGAGGCAGCCGACCTGGCACTTTGCGACGGCGCAGCCGCTGAAGCCTGGGCTGACTCATGACCCGACAGGCACCGGCCGAACAACACCGTTGCAAGCAATACCAGCGCAACCAGAACACCCGCTCCCAGGGCCGCCACCCGCCAGTTGTACAGTTCGATGAGCGTAGCCATGAAAACCGGTGTCAGTGCCCAGCCCAGATACCCTGTAAAACCATGTGTACTGAACGCATGCCCCAGGCGCCCCGGACTGACCCGATGATTAAGAATCGCGAAATCGACCGGATGAAAAATGGCGTTGCCTATACCCCCGATGACGGCCGCCAGCATCAAGACCCAGTAGCCGGGTGCAACACCAATCAGGACCGCCGAAATGATGAAGCACACCAGACCAAAGCGCAACACCGGGGCCGCACCGATGCGATCCACGATAAATCCGGATGACGCTTGCCCAAGACAAGAGACCAGGAAGAAGATGGCCACCAGAAGACCCAACTGGGCAAAGTCGTAGCCGAATTCCTGGTTGAGCGACAGGTACAGCGTGGCAAACACCAGCTGAAAAAAGTGGGAACAGGCATGTGCGGCCCCCACGAGTGAGATGACCTGCCAGTCGCGACGACGCGCGCCCGGGGTATCAGGCATGGAAGAATGAGCTGTGGAAGGCATAGGTGTCCCCTGCGCGGGTGGGCGATCTTAGCCGCCCTGCCCTGATTTGTTACGAATTTCGGGCCAGGCCCGCTTCAGATAATAGAACATTGACCAAACAGTGAGCACGGCGGCCACCCAGATGAGCCACTGACCTGCCACCGCAAGATTGACGCCCTTCAGGTACCCGCCATGCAAAAGGCAGGGAATGGCAATCATTTGCGCAGCCGTTTTGAACTTGCCCAACCAGTGAACGGCCACACTGCCACTGGCGCCGATTTTGGCCATCCATTCGCGCAAAGCAGAAATGGTGATCTCACGGCCGATGATGATCAGGGCGATGAAGGCTTCGACACGGTTCAGGTCGAGCAGGATCAGCAAGGCTGCACACACCATGAGCTTGTCGGCGACGGGGTCAAGGAAGGCACCGAAGGACGAGGTCTGGTTCCAGCGACGGGCAAGCCAGCCATCGAACCAGTCGGTCAGGGCTGCCACGATGAAAGCCAGTGCCGCGATGAAGTCGCGCAGCGGAACATCGAGCAAAGAGGATGGCACGTAGTAAAGGGCCACGATCAGGGGGATCATGGCAATACGCAGCCAGGTAAGTGCTATGGGTAAGTTAAAAGGCATGATAAATGGAATACTACCCTATCGCAGCGCGTTGTAGATACGCTCGGCCAATTCTCTGGAAATACCTTCCACGGCACACAGATCATCGATACTGGCATCGGCCACACCGGAAAAACCGCCAAAACGGGTCAGGAGACGTTGACGCCGGCGCGCGCCAACACCTTCAATTTCCTCAAGGCGCGACACCGTGCGCGCCTTGGCCCGCTGAGCCCGCATGCCGGTAATGGCAAAACGGTGCGCCTCATCGCGTATCTGGGCGACCAGCATCAGGGCGGGTGATTCGATGCCGGGTGCAACCGCCGGGCGCCCGTCAGCAAAAACAAGTGTTTCAAGACCGACCTTGCGTCCCTCACCCTTGGCCACCCCCACCAGAACCCGGGTCTCAAGCCCCAGCTCCTGAAAAACCTGTCGGGCAACCTCGACCTGGCCTTTGCCACCGTCGATCAAAACCAGGTCGGGCAAGGGTGCCTGCCCATCGGCAACCCGCCCGAAACGGCGGGTCAGCACCTGACGCATGGCCGCGTAGTCGTCGCCGGGCGTGACGCCGGCGATGTTGTAACGCCGGTAGAGCGAAGACTGCATGGCATGATGTTTGTACACAACACACGACGCCTGCGTTGCCTCGCCGGCCGTATGACTGATATCAAAACACTCGATGTGCAGGGCATCAAGCGCGGCTTCATCTGTATCCAGATCAAGCACCTGAGCCAGCGCCAGCGTTCGAGCTGCACGCGATCCGGATTCGGACAGCACCCGCGCCAGCGCGAGGTCTGCATTGCGACGGGCCTGGTCAAGCCAGGTCTTGCGCATACCCTGGGGTCTGACCAGCAGGCGGGCTTTGTTTCCCGAGGCCGTACGATCTGCCAGCAGAGTCAGCAGTTCAGGTTCGGACGGCGTATGTGAGCAGACCAGCACGGGGGGCATGACGTGTTCCAGATAATGCTGCGCCACGAAAGCCGCCAGAATATCGGCCGGCTGATCGTTGTCGGTCTGGGTGGGAAAGAAGGACTTGTCGCCCAGATGGCGACCACCCCGCACCATGGCCAGATTCACGCAGACACGCCCCCCGGAAACGGCAACCACAATGATGTCGACATCGTCGTTACCGACTTTTTCCATCGACTGTTGCTGCAGCACCTTGGCCAGGGCACCCATCTGGTCGCGCAAAACGGCAGCCTGCTCGAACTCAAGCGCCTCGGAAGCGGCGAACATGCTCGCCTCAAGCCCTTTGAGCACTTCGTCGGCATGGCCATCAAGAAAGCGCAAGGCCTGATCGACATCGGCCTGATACGCTTTAGCACTGATGTGATCAACGCAAGGACCGGAGCAACGACCGATCTGGTATTGAAGGCACGGACGCGACCGATTGGCAAATACGGTATCTTCGCAGGTACGCAGCCGGAACACCCGCTGCAGAATCTGGATCGTTTCGCGTACAGCCCAGCCATTCGGGTAGGGTCCGAAAAAACGCCCTTTACCACTGGTGCTGCCCCGGTAATACACGATGCGGGGGAAGTCGTGCGCCGTGAACATGAGCCACGGGTAGGATTTGTCGTCGCGAAACAGTATGTTGTAACGCGGGCGCAGACGTTTGATCAGGTTGTTTTCCAGCAATAACGCTTCGGCTTCGGAACGCGTTACCGTGACCTCGATGCGCACCACGCGGGCCACCATGTGACTGATGCGCGGGCTGGCCAGGTTTTTCTGGAAATAAGAACTGACACGTTTTTTAAGATCGCGCGCCTTGCCGACGTACAAGACCTCGCCTTCGGCATCGATGTGCCGGTACACGCCCGGCAAATGCGGCAAGTCAGCCAGGAAGGCTTTCAGATTGAAGTCGTCGTGCATTGCAATAGCGGGCGTCAAGCTGCAACGTGTTCCAGTCGGGAGCGGGCTGCACCGGGCGCAACCGGCGGATACGCCCGGTAGAGGCAGGATCAGGTTGCACCTGAAGCCGCTCCAGCAGATCGTCGGCCAGATCAGGTCGATTGCATACCAGCACCATGTCGCACCCGGCGCTCAGTGCAGCACGAGCACGATCAAGGATATCACCGGCAACCGATGCCCCTTCCATGGTCAGGTCATCGGAGAACACCACGCCATCGTAAGCCAGTTGACCTCGCAGAATGGTTTGTATCCAGCGCGGCGAAAAACCCGCCGGCAAGGGATCAACCTGGGTGTAAATGACGTGGGCCGGCATGACCGAAGGCAGGACAAGATCGCCCAGCCAACCGTAGGGCGCGGCATCTGCGGACAAAATGATGTCCAGCGGCCGATCATCAAGAGGTACCGCATGGTGGGAATCGGCCTGTACGGCACCATGGCCGGGAAAATGCTTGCCGCAGGCTGCCATACCGGCCAGCGCCATACCGTGCATCAGGCTGCGAGCCAACTGCGTGACAACCACGGGATCAGCATGAAAGGCTCGGTCGCCGATCACACCACTGACACCGTAATCAAGGTCAAGCACCGGTGTGAAACTGAGATCGACGCCACAGGCCCGCAGTTCGGCAGCCAGCACATACCCGACCGAGGCAGCACACTGCACGGCCTGCATGGGATTCTGGTCATGAAGTTGACCCAGCCGAGCCATGGCCGGCAAGGGCGTGAAGCCATCGGTACGAAAACGCTGGACACGACCGCCCTCGTGGTCAACGGCGATCAGCAAAGGTTCCTGGCGGCAGGCATGGATGGCCTGGCACAAGGCCTGAAGCTGGGTGCGTGACGTGAAGTTACGGGCAAACAGAATGACACCGCCCACCAGGGGGTGCTGCAAGCGCAGGCGCTCGTGGTCGGTAAGTTCGTAACCGGCGACATCGACCATGACAGGACCGGGAGGCAACAGACGCGAAGAAACGGCGGAATTCATGAAAGCCAGGAAAAAGACACGAAAGGCAGTCCTGCAGGACTGGTTCAAGTGCCGTATCGTAGCATTTGCAGGCGGCGGGCTGCATACGGGTTGATTCCATGCAGACGGGATCAGGACAAAGCATGCACCACAACAAAAGCCACCACGGTGTCAGCTTCATCGGTTACCGACACCAGCGCCGGGCCGAAACGGCTTTCGTACCAGCTGGCCAGGGGCTCGGACAGCACAACCTGCGGGCGGCCACCCGGCGCGTTCAGAGTTTGCATGCGCGACCAGGCCATGGGCATGTGCATGCCCAGGCCAATGGCTTTGGAAAAGGCTTCTTTGGCGGCAAACCGGGTAGCCAGAAAACGGATGCCACGCCGGGGATCGCGCGCATGCCGGCCATGAAAACGCACGCGTTCTTCAGGCCCGAGAATACGGTGCAGGAAACGGTCGCCATGGCGCGCATAGGCACGTGCAATACGATCGACACGAACGATATCGACCCCGATTCCGGCAACTGCTGCGGTAAACTGCATCAAGCCCCCTGATCAATGAGAACGCTTGTCGATGACGCGACGCGCCTTGCCAGTGAGTGTACGCTCAACGAGCCCTGCTGTCTGTACGATGACACGCGCGCTGACCCCGATATAGGTTTTGACGGCATGACGCAACTTCTGGGCCAGAACATCACGCTCATCGCCCCCCAGGTGATCGTACTCGGGCCGGACTTCCGTCAGGATTTCGAGTTCATCGAGGTTGCCGCTGCGCGTGAGCACCAGTTGGTACTGGGCGGCCAGTTCCGGCATTTTAAGGACCAGCTCTTCGACCTGGGTAGGGAACAGATTGACCCCGCGCACGATCAGCATGTCATCGCTGCGTCCGGTGATTTTATCCATGCGACGCATGCTGCGCGAGGTGGGTGGCAACAGCCGGGTAAGATCGCGGGTACGGTAACGGATGATCGGCATGGCCTGCTTGGTGAGTGACGTGAACACCAGTTCGCCGTCTGAGCCATCGGGCAACACCTGACCCGTAACCGGATCAATGATTTCAGGGTAAAAATGATCTTCCCAGATGACCGGACCATCTTTGGATTCCACACACTCCATGGCCACACCGGGCCCCATGACCTCGGACAACCCGTAAATATCGACGGCATCGATACCGGCGCGGGATTCAATGTCGGCGCGCATCTGGCCGGTCCAGGGTTCTGCGCCAAAGATGCCGATACGTAACGACGAACACGCCGGATCAATGCCTTCGCGAACCATTTCTTCCAGGATATTGCAGAAGTAGGACGGCGTGACCATGATGATGTCAGGTTTGAAATCCTGGATCAGCTGCACCTGTTTTTCGGTCTGGCCACCCGACATCGGTACTACGGTACAGCCCAGACGCTCGGCCCCGTAATGCGCACCGAGCCCGCCAGTAAAAAGGCCATAACCGTAGGCCACATGAACCATGTCGCCCGGACGCCCCCCGCTGGCCCAGATGGAGCGGGCCACCAGATTCGCCCAGGTGTCGATGTCGGCAGCCGTATACCCGACCACCGTGGGCTTGCCGGTGGTTCCGCTTGAGGCATGTACACGTGCAATGTTGCTGCGAGGAACCGCAAACATGCCAAACGGATAGTTCTGGCGCAGATCGTGCTTGGTGGTGAACGGAAAGCGGGCCAGATCGGAGAGATCCTTGAGGTCGTCGGGATGGACGCCGGCCTCATCGAATCTGGCCTTGTAATGAGGCACGTTGTCGTAAGCATGGCGGAGCGACCACTTGAGGCGCTCAAGCTGTAAGGAGCGCAGCTCGTCGGCGCTGGCGTGTTCGATCGGGTCACGGCCCACTTTTGCAGTCGTTTTCATTGTCTCGCTCCAGATACTTCAGAACCCCCTGTGTCTATGCACTGTTCGGGGGCATGTGTTGTGTTGCTCAGGTCACTGCCTGTTTTTGAACGCCCTCACCGCCGATCACCGTTCCGGATATCCGATATGACCGCCCCCTGAAAATGGCGACTTTGCGGCCATCCTGGTTATGAACCTGAACGTCGTACACACCCATACGCCCGGCCAGCGAATACTCCGAGGCCGTTGCAATCAGCGTATCGTTCAGAAATGCCGGAGCCAGATAATCAATGGTGCACCCAGAGGCCACAGTCGCTACGTTGCGGGAGTTACAGGCAAAGGCAAAGGTGCTGTCGGCCAACGCAAAAATGAAGCCGCCATGACAGCTTTTGTGGCCGTTGAGCATATCTTGACGGACTGTCATGGCAATCTGCGCACTGCCGGGGGCAACGGACAGAATTTTCATGCCCAGCGCCCGCGTGGCATCATCACGCTCGTACATGGACTGGGCCGTTGCCTCGGCCAGTGCCTGGGGATCGTCCGGAACGGTTATCATCTCAACGCCCCTTGAATACCGGTTCGCGCTTGGCCAGGAAGGCCGCCACACCCTCGGCGTAATCATCAGTCTGGCCGAGCTCACGCATCAGATTGCGCTCGAGATCCAGCTGCTCGTGCAACGTATTATCAAGGCTTTGGTTCAACGCCTGTTTGGTGTAGGCCAGGCCCTTGGTGGGGGCTTTGGCAAAATGGGCCGCCAAGGCATCAAGCCGCATGCCCAGCTGATCGTCATCAACGCATTCCCAGATCAGCCCCCATTGCACGGCCTGCTCGGCCGACAACGTGTCACCCAGCATCGACAAGCCCATAGCCCGTGCCTGACCCACCAGGCGCGGCAATACATAGGTGCCCCCGGTATCAGGCAGCAGCCCCAGTCGGCAGAAGGGCTGAATGAAACGGGCTGAACGGGCGGCCACAACAATGTCGCCTGCCAAGGCCAGATTCGCACCTGCACCAGCAGCCACACCATTCACACCCACCACCACAGGAGCTGGCAAGGCACGCAAACGCTTGACCAGCGGTGAATAGAATTTTTCAACGGTCAGGCCAAGATCGACTTTCTGGCCACCCGACATACTGCGCTCGGACAGATCCTGACCAGCGCAAAAACCGCGCCCTGAACCCGTCAGGACCAGAACACGCGGATCACCGGATTCGACGCGATCAAGGGCATCGGCCAGCTCGGCATGCATGGTGGAAGTGAAGCTGTTGAGCTTTTCGGGGCGATTCAGCGTAATGCGTGCAACACCGTCATCGAACTGAAAAATGATGTTTTCGTAATTCAAAATTGTCTCCGTGGGGAAATGGACAGGATCGTGCGTCATGTGGTGCGATGATGACGCACGAAACCATTGTTACACGTCACCCCGACCGGGTTGGTTTTTCAGACATGCCAGCGCGTTTGCACAACCCTGAAACGACTGGCCACATACGCTGAATCAGACAGCGCGGCATTGGCCGCCGGATTGGCGCCTGTACCATGAAAGTCACTGAATGCTGCCGTCTGGTTCACAAAAACCGAGGACACAAGATTCAGGGACAACGCCACACCGGAACGCTCGGCTGCATCGCGCAATTGCTCACGAACGGCATCCGATGTGGTGTAGGCGCCCAGCGACAAAGCACCGTGTTCATTGACCGAGGCTTCTGTCAGGGCAATACTGTGTTCCGTAGAGTCGGTTGCCACAACGAAAACGATCGGCCCGAACCATTCCTGGCCGATGGCCGGGTGCCCGGCATCGGCACGCAGCAAGAGCGGCGTACGCACGGTCGCCAAAGGAAAATCAGGGTGTTGCAACGACTGGCTATCGCACAGAACCGGCAAGCCCAGTGCACGGGCGGCTTCGATGCGATCAAGCACGGCCTCGTTCTGGATGGCGCCGGTAATTTCCACCGCACGGGCCGGGTCGGCCACCAGTTTTTGCACCGCCTGGGCCAGCCCCTGGGCAACCTCGTCGAAGCTCATCGGGCCGGCATCCGTCTGGATGCCCTGACGCGGAACATAAATGTTCTGCGGCGCAGTGCACATTTGACCGGAGTACAGTGCAAAGGAAAATGCCAGGTTGCGGGCAACCGCCTTGAAGTCGGACACCGAATCGATGACGACCTGATTGACCCCGGATTTTTCAGTGTAGACCAGTGCCTGGCGCGCATGTGTTTCGAGCCAGTTGCCATTGGCACTGCTGCCGGTGAAATCGATCAGGCGGACAGCTGGATCCAGCGCCAGGGTACGAGCGGTGTCATCACCGGCAGCATGGGCAGCCAATTGCACCACATCGGGATCAAAACCCGCCTCGGCCAGCACCTGACGCGCCACCTGGACGGTAATGGCCAATGGCAAGATAGCCCCCGGATGCGGTTTCACGATGACCGGATTGCCCGTTGCCAGGCTGGCGAACAAGCCCGGGTAGCTGTTCCAGGTGGGAAACGTACAGCACCCGATCACCAGCGCAACACCACGCGGAACGAGAGTGAATTCTTTGTGCATACGAATGGGATCCTGCTTGCCCTGGGGTTTTTCCCAGAGCACCTGCCCGGGAATACGAACCATTTCCTGCCAGGCATAGGCCACGGCTTCCAGACCGCGATCCTGGGCATGTGGCCCACCGGCCTGGAAAGCCATCATGAATCCTTGACCGGTGGTGTGCTGCACCGCATGAGCAATCTCGAAACTGCGCGCATTCAGGCGATGCAAAACTTCCAGTGCCACGCCCACCCAGGCACGGGGCCCCGCCTTGCGCCACGATGCCAGGGCAGAAGACGCCCGGCTGACCAGGGTGACTGGTGACAGCTGCGGATAGGTGACCCCCAATGCAAAACCAAACGGCGAGATCTCGTGGCCGACCTGACCCTGAGCCCCGGGAAGATTGAGCGCAAAAGGCTTGTCACGGCAGGCCTCGAACGCGGCCTTGCCGGCTTCGGCAGCACCTTCACCGTAGGCACGAGGGCTGGGCGACTCACTGAACGGACTCCAGTAAGCTCGCGAGGCAGCTGCATTGACCGCGTGTTCTAAAAGAGCCTGATGTTTTTCGAAAAAAGGGTTGGACACAATGGTCTCCTGGTGTTGCGCCCTGCTTCTGTCGGGACGGCAAGGCTTGATCATTCATGACACTACGTACGACCGGATGATCCTGGCTGCGCTCAGGTTTCCTGATCAAAATCAATGACCAGACGGTCGGTGACCGGAAAACTCTGGCAACTGAGAATGAAACCACGCTTGACTTCATAGTCTTCCAGCGCAAAATTGGCGTCCATGTCGACCTCGCCTTCAATGACTTTGCATCGGCAGGTCGAACAAACTCCGCCCTTGCAGGAGTAAGGCAACTCAAGCCCCTGGGCCAGCGCGGAATCAAGCAGGCTTTCCTTGTTTTTGTCGATTGTGAGGCGGCGGGTTACGCCTTCGTAAACGACGGTCACCTGGCATTGATCGGCACCTGGTGCCTTGCGTGCATCGTGACCGCTGCGTAATGCCCGGGGCCCTTTGGGTGAACCGAACAGTTCGAACTTGATCTGCGCCTTGGGCAGACCAAGTTCCTGAAGGGTGCCGATGACGGATTCGGTCATGTCCTGGGGACCGCACACGAACGCGTAATCGATGGTGGAAGGATCCATCCAGACACGCATGAGCTGGCGCACTTTGTCGCCATCAAGGCGACCATTGAAAAGATCGATGTCCTGGTGCTCACGGCTCATGATATGGACAAGCGAAAACCGCTCCATGTAGCGATTCTTGAGATCTTCGATTTCCTCGCGGAACAAAACGGCCGAAGAGGCCCGGTTACCGAAGAACAGAGTGAAACGGCTGAGGGGCTCGGTTTCAAGTGCTGTCTTGATCAGGGAAAGAATGGGCGTGATACCGCTACCTACCGCAAACGCCACATAGGTGCGCGCCTGCTCAGGAGAAAAATCAAGGGTGAAATTGCCATCAGGCGGCATGACATCAAGGGCATCACCCGGGCTCAGATGCTGATTCGCCCACGAGGAAAATGCCCCGTCGTTCAGGCGTTTGATGGCCACACGCAGTTGCTGGTCGGCAGGTGCGGCGCAGATGGAGTAGGAACGACGCACTTCCTGGCCATCGATGGTCGTGCGCAATGTAAGGTACTGACCAGGCCGGAAACGGAAATCGGACTCAAGCGTCGGGGGCACATCGAACGTGACGATCACGGCATCGCGGGTGGTACGGGCAACGGAAGCCACGGTAAGGGGATGGAACGTACTCATGGGATCAATGGGCCTTGAAATAGTCGAAGGGCTCGCTGCACTGCATGCAGCGATACAGCGCCTTGCAGGCAGTTGAACCAAAATGGCTGACCAACCGGGTGTTGACAGAGCCACACAAAGGGCATGGCACCACCACCGGATCACGGTGCTGCAAAAGCCCGGAGATATCGATGGCCTTTTCTTGTGGCGGTGCAATACCGTAATCGTGCAGGGCCTGACGGCCTTTTTCGGTCATCCAGTCGGTTGTCCAGGCCGGAGCCAGCACAACATTCACACGAACAGCCGCCACACCCTGCTGGTGCAGACATTGCTGGATGTCGTGCGTGATTTCCTGCATGGCGGGGCAACCGGAATAGGTGGGCGTGATGGTGACGACACAGGTGCCCTCATGCCATTGAACGCCGCGCACAATGCCGAGATCAACAATGGAAAGCACTGGTATTTCGGGGTCGGCGACCTTTTCCAGCCAGGCCAGGACCCGGGAAGTTTCTATGGCGTTATCCATGGCATTTACCAGGCGGCACCCGGATAGGCACGCTGCAAGTGCTGCATTTCAGCCAGGATATATCCCAGGGCCTCGGTGTGCCTGCCCACAATGCCCCCCTGATGCGCCGGATGACAGGCGTGTGCGAAATCAGGCACGATCAGCGTGGCATCGGCGGCAATGCGGCCCAGTGTTTCCAGCCAGGGTTCCTGCAGAGACGCATGCAACGGAACAACGCCACGCGCCGCAAGATCGCGGGTGATGTCGTCGTCGGTGAACAGCTCACCCGTAAAACGCCACACATCATCAAGCGCCTCTTGCATGCGGCGATGGCTCAGATCGGTACCATCACCCAGACGTATCACAAGATCGGAAGAGCGACGCACATGGTAGACCACTTCCTTGAGCGCCTTGCAGGCAATTTCAGCAACGGACTCGTTGGTGGAATGACTTAACGCCTGCAACACATGGTAGTGCCAGACATCGAACACCAGCTGGCGTGCCAAGGTATCGCCGTAATGGCCGTTTGGTTTTTCGACCAGCAAAAAATTCCGGTAATCGTGGGCATCGCGCAGGTACGCCAACTGATCTTCATCGCGCCCCTGCCCTTCGAGCTGACCTGCCAGCGTCAGCCACATGCGAGCATGGCCCAGGAGATCGAGCGCCACGTTGGTCATGGCCAGATCTTCTTCGAGCGCGGGGCCATGACCTGTCCACTCGGACACTCGATGCGACAGGATCAGGGTGGAATCGCCCAGGCGCAGAAGGTATTGAAACAAAGCGTGATCCATGGCGCGGCCTACATGTGCTTGACGTCTTCCGGCATGGGGAAGAACGTGGGGTGACGGTAGACTTTGCTGTTGGCTGGTTCAAAAAGCGGTTCTTTGTCGGATGGACTGCTGGCCGCGATATCGGATGCCTTCACCACCCAGATACTCAAGCCCTCGTTGCGGCGTGTGTAGACATCGCGCGCGTTATTGATGGCCATTTCAGCGTCGGGCGCGTGCAGACTGCCCACATGCTTGTGAGCCAGACCATGCTGGCTGCGAATGAAGACCTCCCAGAGAGGCCAGGTGGTTGGGGTCATTTGATGTCTCCGTTGGTTTTGATGCAGACGTTGACAGGCTCAGGCCGCCTGGCGTGCCTGCCGTTTTTCTGCGTGGGCCGACAAGCCGTCGCGAAACCATGCACCTTCTTCGTGCGCACGGACACGCGCCCGCAAGCGCTCACGATTGCAGGGCCCGTTGCCCTTGAGTACGGCATAGAACTCGTCCCACTGGATTTCACCGAAATCGTAGTGACCACGCGCCTCGTTCCACTTGAGATCAGGATCAGGAATGGTGAGCCCCAGGTAGTGCGCCTGCGGAACCGTCTGGTCAACCATTTTCTGACGCAGGTCATCGTTCGAGAACAGTTTGATGCGCCACTGCATGGACTGCGCACTATTGGGCGAGTCGGCGTCGGATGGCCCGAACATCATCAGCGCCGGCCACCACCAGCGGTTCAGGGCTTCCTGGCACATGGCCTTCTGTTCGGGCGTGCCATGCAGGCACATTTGAATCAGCAGATCGTAGCCCTGGCGCTGGTGAAAGGATTCTTCCTTGCAGACGCGCACCATGGCGCGGGCATAGGGGCCAAACGAACACCGACAGAGGGGAATCTGATTGATGATGGCCGAGCCGTCGACCAGCCAGCCGATCATGCCGATATCCGCCCAGCTGAGCGTGGGGTAATTGAAGATGCTTGAATACTTGGCTTTGCCTGCGAGCAGATCATCGATGAGATCATCGCGCGAGACCCCCAGCGTTTCGGCGGCACTGTACAGATACAGGCCATGCCCGGCTTCATCCTGGATCTTGGCGAGCAAAATAGCCTTGCGTTTCAGTGTGGGCGCACGCGTGATCCAGTTGCCTTCAGGCAGCATCCCCACCACTTCCGAGTGGGCATGCTGGGAAATCTGGCGAATCAGCGTTTTGCGATAGGCCTCGGGCATGTAGTCCTTGGGCTCGATGCGCACACCATGGTCGATGCGTTCCTGAAAAATCTTTTCAGGCCCTTGCAACTGGTCTTTCGAACGGACCGACTGAACGCCGGTTTCAACGAGTTGAGCATACATGCCAGTCTCCTGTTTTCAGTGGTGCGACCTTGCACATAACAAAGCCTCTATGCACGTGCGGGCATTATTTAATACATAAATTTTGATGTCAATCAAATTTGAGTATCAAATAGAGGGGGATTTCCCGCATATCCTGTGCAGGCTATGATTGCGCATCATGAAAAAACACACGCCCTCATTGGAAAACTGGCTGTATCAAGCCCTTGAAAACGACCCGCCACGTGCAAAATCATTGTGCGTCACACTGATTGGCGACGCCATCGAACCACACGGCGGCAGCCTGTGGCTCAGCGACCTCATCCAGCTCGTTGTACCGCTGGGGATTAATGAACGGTTGCTCAGAACCAGTGTTTTTCGCCTGGTTGCGCAAGGCTGGCTGCAATCGGAACGTCATGGCCGGCGCAGCCTTTACCGGCTGACCGACACGGGTCTGGAACAAACCCGCCAGGCTTCCGAACGCATTTATCAAGGAACCCCGGAGCACTGGGCCGATGACTGGACACTGGTGGTCTTGCCGCGCTTCGGCAATGGCGGCATGGAAGGGCGTGCCGACATACGGCGTGAACTGATCTGGGCAGGTTTCGGCGCCCTGGCACCCGGTATTTTTGCGCTCCCCCGCAATCAGGCGTCACTGGCACGCAAACTGCTGAAAGCGCACCACTTGCAGGATCAGGCGCTGGTGCTGGGCGCACACGACCTGAACGATGGCAAAGGCCTGATGCTGGCTTCACTGATTGATCAGTGCTGGGATCTTGACGGTTTGGCCGCCCATTACAAAGGTTTCTGTGAACGCTTTGAACCCCTGGAAACACTGATGGGCGATACCCTTCAGCCAACACAGGCGTATGCTATCAGAACGTTGTTGCTTCACGCCTGGCGTCGTGCGGTGTTGCATGATCCGCAGTTACCCGTGCAAATGCTGCCCGGCGATTGGCCGGGCATTCGTGCCAGAGCCCTTTGTGCCCGTTTGTACTGGCAGGTTTTCAATGCGGCAGAACAACATCTGGAAAGTGTGCTCGGTCAGGACGCCCTGCACTTTCAGCCGCTGAAAACACAGGTGTTTGAACGCTTCGGGGGCCCTGAAACCACCTGAAACGAGTTCAACCGCCCGTAAGGCGGCAAACCCTTACAGGCGAATGAAATGTTCCCGATAATGTTTGAGTTCATCGATGGACTCGTAGATATCGGCAAGTGCTTCGTGGCGGCTTTTTTTCACGAAACTGCGATAGACCTCGGGTTTCCAGCGCAACGACAATTCCTTGAGCGTACTGACATCAAGGTTGCGATAATGAAAGTAGGCTTCAAGGCGAGGCATGTATTTGACCATGAAGCGACGATCCTGGCCTATGGTATTGCCACACATGGGCGACTTCCCCGACGGCACATGCTGGGCCAGAAACGCCAGCATGATCTCTTCGGCCTGGGCCTCGGTGGTTGTTGACGCCTTGACCTTGTCGATCAGGCCGCTTTTGCCATGGGTGCCCTTGTTCCAGTTGTCCATGGCATCGAGTACGCTGTCTGGCTGGTGAATAACCAGAACCGGACCCTCGGCAACCGGGGTAAGATCAGGTTCAGTAACCACCACGGCCAGTTCCAGAATATGCTCTTTTTCCGGATCAAGCCCGGACATTTCCATATCGACCCAAATCAGACGCTGTTCGTTGACCGCCATATAATCATCCTCAAAACCTCGATTTTCGCACACGGCATCCATTCATGTTCACTCTGCTGTTCATAGGCTTTCTGCTCTCCGATATTGCGGTGCGACTCTGGCTTGCCTCACGCCAGATACGCCACGTCATGCGCCATCGCAACCAGGTTCCCGTTGAATTTGCCGGGCGCATCGGCCTGCACAGCCACCAGCGCGCCGCCGATTACACCATTGCAAAAACCCGGTTTGCCATGCTGGAATATTGCACCGAAGCCGTTGTGCTGATCGGTTTCACACTGCTGGGCGGCTTGCAACTGCTTGACAAAACCCTGGGCGACCTGATCGAACACGAAATGCTGCGCCAGCTGGCACTGATCGGATCCGTGATGCTCATCACGGGCAGCATTGGCCTGCCGTTTGCCGCATGGCGAAAATTCCGCATCGAAGCCCGTTTTGGCTTCAACCGCATGACCCCGGGCCTTTTCCTGCTCGACACCTTCAAAACGTTGGTATTGGCCCTTGCTTTCGGCGCACCGCTGGCCTGGGGGGTCTTATGGGTCATGCACAACACCGGAACTGCCTGGGCCTGGTGGGCCTGGGGTTTATGGGTGGTTTTCAATGTACTGCTGTTGTGGCTGTTCCCCACAGTCATAGCGCCGCTGTTCAATAAATTCACGCCCCTCAATAACCCGGAAATGGCTGATCGCATTCATGCGCTAGCCAAACGGTGCAACTTTTGCCTCAAAGGCTTGTTCGTCATGGACGGCTCCCGTCGCTCCGCGCATGGCAACGCCTACTTCACAGGCTTCGGCAACAACCGGCGCATCGTTTTTTTCGACACGCTGCTGTCACGGCTGAATACGGATGAAATCGAAGCTGTTCTGGCACATGAACTCGGCCACTTCAGCCACAAACACATCATCAAACGCATGGTCATCACATTCGGCATGGCGCTGGTGTTCTTCCACCTGCTGGCCTGGCTTTCCACCCAGATCTGGTTTTACACCGACCTTGGCGTACTGCCCCAACTGGGCAGGCCCAACGATGCCCTGGCACTCATTCTGTTCTTCATGGTGATCCCTGTGTTCACATTCTGGGCCGGCCCACTGGTTGCCTTTCTATCGCGCCGCGACGAATTCCAGGCTGACCGCTACGCTGCCAGCCAGTGCTCAGCCGATCATCTGGTCTCCGCCCTGGTCAAACTGTACGACGACAACGCGGCAACCCTGACACCCGACCCATTGCACTCTGCCTACTACGACAGCCATCCTCCGGCCGCCGTTCGCATCCAACAGCTCAAGATCAAGCAGGCCTGATATTCCCGTGCGCCCTTACACCCGCGAAACCCGCTACGCCACCCGCACTGCGGGCCATGACACAAGCCCCTCGAACAAGCTCAACACGGCCCCGCCTGACGCCGGCAAACCCGCAGACGCCAATACCAGGGCATGCGGACTCATCACAGCCGCTTATGGTCGTCATTTCATAGTCGAACTGCCTGACGGGTCCCGGCGCACTTGCTTCACACGCGGCAAGAAAACAGGCCCGGCCGTGGGCGATCACGTTGAAATCGCCCTTCAGGGTGCTGATGAAGGTGTCATTGACCAGATCCTTGAGCGGCGTAACCTGCTGTACCGTTCCGACGATGCCCGCACCAAACAGTTTGCTGCCAATGTTGATCAGCTGCTTGTCGTGATCGCACCAGAACCCGTTTATTCCGATGACCTGCTCGGGCGAGCCCTGGTCGCTGCAGCCAGCGCCGGCATTGACCCTGTCATTGTGCTGAACAAATGTGACCTGACCCATTCCCTTGATGCCGTGCGTGCACGCCTTGCCCCATTGCAATCCACCGGCGCCCGTGTTGTAGAAACATCGGGAGCACAACCGGATCAGGCGCGCCATGACCTGGAGCCCTTGCTGACCGGCAAATGCAGTCTTTTGCTTGGGCAGAGCGGCATGGGCAAATCCACCTTGCTCAATGCACTGGTGCCTGACGCAAACGCGCACACCCAGGAACATTCGCTGGCACTAGGTACCGGCAAACACACAACAACCAGCACCCGTCTTTACCATCTGCCCAATTGCCGGGGTACCCTCATCGACTCTCCCGGATTCCAGGCATTTGGTTTGTCACATCTTGGCCAGACAGAGATTGAACGGGGCTTTCCAGAATTTCATGACGCCATCGAGCAGTGCCGTTTCTACAATTGCACACACCGGCACGAACCCGGCTGCGGTGTGCTCGGTGCCATACAGCGTGGTGAAATTCAAACGGCCAGGCACGACCTGTACATGCGCATCCTTGCTGAAAACGAAGGGCGAAGCCGCTATTGAAACGTCACCGGCCACCCACACGGCAGCCGGGTGATCAAGGCAGTTCCTTGCTGAAAAAGCGCACGCATCGGCTTGATCATGAAACCGCTCCAGGCGTCAGGGCAATGACGAAGATGAGCCGGAAAAAACCGTTTCCGCAGTCGCCAGATACCTGTAAAAATTGCGCAACAAAGCGGCCGTTGCACCCCAGATGAAATAAGAATGCCAGGTCATTGAAAAATACAAGCGCACCTGTCCATCGGGTTGCGCACTGCGATGCAAGCGATGCACCGCTGGGTCCATCAGTACCGACAAGGGCACCTCGAAAACTTCGGCAACCTCGTTATGGTTCGGCTGTACGGAAAACCCGGGTTTCAAGGCACCAATAACCGGCGTCATGGCATAGCGCGAAGAGGTTATGAAACCGGGATGCGTTCCGATCAGGTCAACAAAAACCGGATCAATCCCGACCTCTTCCTGGGTTTCACGCAAGGCCGCCTGGGCAATGTTGGCATCGGTAGGCTCGATGCGCCCGCCCGGAAAACTGATTTGCCCCGCATGATGCAGCAAATGGGCAGCACGACGGGTAAACAGAACATGGACGCCGGAAGGCCTCTGGACCAGAGGCATGAAGACCGCAGCCGGCTTCAGGCTTTTTTCCTGAAAGGCGGTTGTACAAAACGATGCCTCACAAACAGGCTCTACAGACCACGCAAAAGGATGAGCAAACGCATGGCGAATGAAGTCGAGCTGAAAACACCCAGGCGACAGCACCCTGAGCGGTGACTGGGAAATAGTTGGCTGACGCTGCGGATCAAATGCTGAACTGTTCAGGGGCATTACAAGCCCGGATGCACGTAAAATTGACATATTGCGGTTAAAAAAAAGCACCCCTGCCGGGGTGCCTTTTTGCTGTCGTACTTGACTGGACGTAACAAGCGCCGATCAGGCGGCTGACTTGCGAACCAGCTTTTCCTTGATACGGGCAGATTTACCCGAACGGCTACGCAGGTAGTACAGTTTAGCACGGCGGACATCACCGCGACGCTTCACTTCAATGCTTGCGATCTGGGGCGAATACAGTTGGAAAGTACGCTCAACGGCTTCGCCCGACGAGATTTTACGAACGATGAACGAAGAATTCAGGCCGCGGTTACGCTTGGCGATAACAACACCTTCGTAAGCCTGAACACGCTTGCGGTTACCTTCAACCACATTCACGCTTACAACAACCGTATCGCCAGGTGCGAATTCGGTAACAGCCTTGCCGCCAGTAAGGCGTGCAATTTCTTCTTGTTCAAGAATTTCAATAAGGTTCACAGTGAACTCCGGATGCCATCTTGATACAGGCCTGTTGATTACAGCAGCATGAACACTTTTGGGGCACTGCAAGGCACCGCAAGGATCTGTACTGCATTACAACAACTAACCAAACCTTTGAATGACGTGCTTGAACGTTTGTTCAAGCGCTGCATTAAACCGTTCAGAAAGTGACTTTCTTGGCCTGACAGAGGATGAAAGTTGGGAAAGCTTTTGATTATAGCATTGGAAGCCCGCTGCTTCCATACACCCCCACTGAACCAGGCAGCAGCCGGCCTGTATGCCCCCCCCGCACAACCCGACCAGTGGGACGGAAACCTGCTAGAACCCCCCCGCGGCCCCCAGCCACATGAGGCCTGGGATGCTGATACCCCAAAAAACCACAAGAACGACATCGGCCAGCATGGAACCACGGGTTGGGCGCGGCGCAAACGGACGACAGGAACGGGCGTGGGCAGCGAGTTTTCGGGATTTTGGGGCGTGATCCTGGTTTTGCATGATGCGTTCACCTTTTTCAAAACCGCACCGCCACCAAGAGCGGCACGAATACTGTTCAAAAATACAGCAACCAGCAGATTTAACTGTACAAAGAAACAGCATTCATGCCAAGACCGGAAATGTTACCGAACAGGCCACACGCCCCTGGAAACAGGATGCACCAACGCCCTGGAGGAACAACAGACTCTGAGAACGAAATGCCGCCGAACGTCAGGAAACAAGGCTCTGCGCCCAGGCATCGGCCCAGGTTTCCGCAATTTGCCCCTGGCAAATTGCGTTGGCCAGACCCTGAACACGCGGAAGCACTGATGTTGCATAAAAAACACAAGTGGACAGCTTGCGACTGTAAAAAACGTCTGTTTCGCCTTGTTCGATGCACTGTGCTGCTGCCAGCGCAGCGCGTGCCATAAGCCAGCCGGCGTGAACATAACCTGACAGCATGAGAAATGGCACACTGCCCAGATAGGCCACCCTGGGCGTTTGCGAAGAAACCTGCAGCACAAACGCCACGACACGCTCGTAATCGGCAATCGCGTGCTCAAGCCCTGCCGCGATGGCCTCAAACGCATCGGCATGATCACCGGCACGTACCTGCCCTTCACGCAAATCGGTTAATGTGGCGCGCATGCGGGCTGCCAGTTGATGCGTGACCTGACCGGCATCACGCACGATCTTGCGCCCGACAAAATCGTTGGCCTGAATGGCTGTTGTTCCTTCGTAGATGGGCAGGATGCGTGCATCGCGGTAATGCTGCGCTGCGCCGGTTTCCTCGATGAAGCCCATACCACCATGCACCTGAACCCCCAGTGAGGTGACTTCAAGCGACATTTCCGTGGCAAACCCTTTGACGATCGGTACGAAATAGTCGTACTGCGCCTTGAACAAAGCACGCTGATCAGGGTCGGGGTGGTGATGCGCCTTGTCGTGCGCCATGGCGGCATACAGGGCCACGGCCCGGGCCCCTTCGGTGAGCGATGACATGGTCAGCAGCATACGCTGGATATCAGGGTGCTGGACAATGGCAACCGGCCCGCCCTGCCTTCCTGGCGCTTGACCTTGCACACGGTCCAGTGCGTAATCGCGAGCCAGCTGAAAAGCACGCTCGGCTACGGCAACACCTTGCAGGCCCACGGCATAACGGGCAGCGTTCATCATGATGAACATGTGTTCCAGCCCCCGGTTTTCCTGCCCCACCAGATAACCAACGGCCCCGGCCTGTGTTTCACCCTTGCCCGCACCGAACATGAGAACCGCCGTAGGGCTGCCGTGAATACCCAGTTTGTGTTCGATTGAAGCACACCAGACATCGTTACGGATGCCCGGCCGACCTTGAGCATCGGGAATGAATTTGGGCACCAGAAACAGGGATATGCCCTTGACCCCCTGCGGTGCATCAGGCGTACGGGCCAGCACCAGGTGCACAATATTTTCAGCCAGGTCGTGCTCACCGTAGGTAATGAAAATTTTCTGGCCGGTAATGCGATAAGTGCCATCGTTTTGCGGTACTGCACGCGTTGTGAGCAAGGCAAGATCGGACCCGGCCTGAGGCTCGGTGAGGTTCATGGTGCCCGTCCAGCGGCCCTGAAGCATGGGTGGAAGATAGGTGTCTTGCTGTTCAGGGCTGCCCACGGCCGTCAGGGCCTCGATGACACCATCGGTGAGCATGGGACACAAGGCAAAGCCCAGACTTGCGGCATGCAATGCTTCGTTGAACGGGGTGCCAACCAGCTTCGGAAAACCCTGTCCGCCCCAGCGAGAATCGTGCTGCAGCGCCTGCCAGCCCCCCTCGGCGAATGCTTTGAAGGCTTTGTCAAAACCTTGGGCAGCTTTCACATTGCCATCGGACCATACCGGAGGATGCGTATCGCCCTGACGGTTCAGGGGAGCGATCACCCCTTCGACCAGTCGGGCGCCTTCCTGCAAGACAGCATCGACAATATCGGTATCAAGCTCTTGAAATGCCGGCAATGCCAGCACACCCTCAAGATCGACAAGATGTTTCAGCACAAAACGGATGTCCTGGACGGGAGCCTTGAAGGCCATGTCATCTCCTTGGAGTTGTTGGATTGGATTCGGGAATTCTTGCACGAAAGGCATGCGTTGTGCAGGTGCAGTACGGCGGTCAAGACGTAAAAAAACCCGCCTGTCGGAAGAAAGGCGGGTTTTGAACCGGAGTGTTCCGCCTTCAAGACAGAACAACCGGCAAAGCAGATGCACGAATTACAGCGACTGAACCAGTTCAGGCACCGCCTGGAAGAGGTCGGCAACCAGACCGTAATCGGCCACACCGAAAATGGGCGCTTCGGCGTCTTTGTTGATGGCAACGATGACTTTGGAGTCTTTCATGCCGGCCAGGTGCTGAATGGCGCCCGAGATACCCACAGCCACATACAGTTGCGGAGCAACGATCTTGCCTGTTTGACCGACTTGCCAGTCGTTGGGGGCGTAACCGGCATCAACGGCTGCGCGGGAAGCACCCAGTGCGGCACCGAGTTTGTCGGCCAGAGGATCGAGGATCTTGAAGTTTTCGGCGCTGCCCATGCCGCGACCACCGGACACGACAATGGCGGCACCCGCCAGTTCGGGACGGTCGCTCTTGGCCACTTCGCGAGACACGAAGGTGGATTTGCCGGAATCAGCAACAGCGCTTACGGATTCAACAACGGCCGAGCCGCCCTGTGCTGCAACGGCGTCGAAGGCTGTGGTGCGAACGGTAATGACCTTGACGGCATCGGCAGACTGAACCGTGGCAATGGCGTTACCTGCATAAATGGGGCGTGCGAAAGTGTCGGGGGAATCGACACCGATGATGTCGGAGACCTGGGCGACATCGAGCTTGGCAGCCACACGGGGAGCCACGTTTTTGCCGGAAGCCGTGGAGGGGAACAGGATATGGCTGTAATTCTGGGCGATGGCCAGCA
Source organism: Alcaligenaceae bacterium (assembly GCA_012727555.1). Taxonomy (GTDB): domain Bacteria; phylum Pseudomonadota; class Gammaproteobacteria; order Burkholderiales; family Burkholderiaceae_B; genus JAAYGT01. The sequence continues at coordinate 23,889 of JAAYGT010000079.1, forward strand.
CCTGGGCCGCTACATTTTCAGCCAGGCCTTGTTCGAGCGCGGGGGCATCGGCCAGCAGGACTTTGACAACACCGGCTGCCTGGGCTGCCTGATCGGCCACGGCCTGTGCACCACTGCCAGCCACCAGTACGTGGACGTCACCGCCGATTTTTGCGGCCGCAGCCACGGTATTCAGCGTAGCTGCCTTGAGTTGGGCGTTATCGTGTTCAGCAATTACGAGAATCGTCATTTAAACCACCTTCGCTTCGTTCTTCAGTTTGTCGACCAGGGTTGCGACATCGGGCACTGTGATACCGGCCGAGCGGGCGGGCGGCTCAGAGACCTTGAGTGTCTTGAGGCGGGGGGCGACATCGACGGAAAGCTCTTCGGGGCTGAGTGTATCGAGCTGCTTTTTCTTGGCCTTCATGATGTTTGGCAAAGTAACATAGCGCGGCTCGTTCAGACGCAGGTCGGTTGTGATGATGGCCGGCAGCTTGAGCGTGAGCGTTTCAAGACCGCCATCGACCTCACGAGTAACCGTGACGGAGTCACCGGCAACTTCGACTTTGCTGGCGAATGTGGCCTGAGGCCAGTCGAGCAGCGCAGCCAGCATCTGACCGGTTTGGTTGGCATCGTCATCGATGGCCTGTTTGCCCAGGATGACCAGCTGGGGCTGTTCCTTTTCAACAACCGCCTTGAGCAGCTTGGCAACGGCCAGCGGCTGAAGTTCGGCGTCGGTTTGAACCAGCACACCGCGATCGGCACCGATGGCCATGGCTGTGCGCAGAGTTTCCTGGCTTTGCGCCACACCGCAGGACACGGCGATGACTTCGGTGGCTGCGCCTTTTTCCTTCAGGCGGGTGGCCTCTTCGACGGCGATTTCGTCGAAGGGGTTCATGGACATTTTGACATTCGCGATGTCAACACCGCTTTGATCAGACTTCACGCGAACCTTGACGTTGTAGTCAACGACGCGCTTGACAGGTACCAGTACCTTCATCGGACATCCTCCGGGGGATTTAAAAAAAACAATCAGCTAACCAGCTATTCTACAAAAACTTCAATAGTACATTCTACAACGCGGCCAATGAGCGAACATGTGCAACAACGCTACGCCCCAATGCCGACAAACTGTAGCCACCTTCAAGAAAGCTGATCACCCTGCCAGAAGCCGTTTCGCGCGCAACCCCCATGATCTGGTCTGTAATCCAGCCGTAATCGGCTTCCACAAGCCCCAGCTGCCCCATGTCGTCTTCGCGGTGGCCATCGAAGCCGGCCGACACGAAAACAAGTTCGGGCCGGAATGCCAGCAGCCTGGGCACCCAGAGATCGGCAACCAGCATGCGCAGTTCATCGCCCTTGGTGTAGGGCTCGACGGGGATGTTCATCATGTTTTCCGCCGGATGCTCGTGTTCGGAGCCGGGAAAAATGCCTGTTTGAAAGAAACTGCACATGAGCACGCGACCGTTGCCGGCGAAGATGTCTTCCGTGCCGTTGCCATGATGGACATCGAAGTCGATGATGGCAACACGCTCGAGCCCGTAATGCTCAAGGGCATAGGCCGCCGCCACAGCGACATTGTTGACGAAACAGAAACCCATGACCTTGTTTCGGGTGGCATGATGACCCGGGGGACGAACCGCACAAAACGCCGTGTGGGTATGACCCTGCATGACGGCATCAACGGCTGCAATGCCTGATCCGGCAGCATGCCACATGGCTTCGAGGGTATGCGGCCCCATGATGGTATCGGGATCCACCGAAAAATGGCCGGATTCCGGTGCGTGATCGAGCAAATACTGAAGATGCTCGGGGGTGTGCACACGCAAGATATCTTCGGGGGACGCACGGACGGCTTCGGTTTCGCGCAAAAAGGGCATGAGACCATTGGCCACAAGCTGGTCGTTGATGGCGTCAAGGCGCGACGGGCATTCGGGATGCCACTTCCCCATGTCGTGCAGGCGACATGCGGGATGAGTAATATATAGTGTCTCCATAAGGATCATTATGTTCAAACCGCTCCCTGTATTGCAAGCGACTTTTCTGCTTGTCCTGACTTCCGGCTGTGCAACAACCACAACCCTTGATCCAGCCCGGGTTTCGCGTGCTGCACAAACGGAACATACGGGTCCGGCGACGGGCAGCAGCACCCCACAAACCACCGGAAAAGCACCAGTACCTTCCTTGGCACCGGGCAACATGAGCACACCGGCGCCTCAGGTTGACATGGCTGCCGTTGAGCACGCACCGCCCATCCAGGCAGGCAGTTCGGTGGCTCAACCCGGCCCCCTGCTCAATCCCGATGGCACCCTGCCCCCAACGCTGCGCGACTACGCCAACGACGTCGCCCGCAGCAGGCAAGTGCCCCTGACCCATGTTGAAAGCCTGTTAGGCACGATCCGCTTCAACGAACAGGCCTACCGGCTGATGTCACCCGGCAAAACCCGTCTGCGCCGCAGTTGGGTCACCTACCGCAACCGTTTCGTCGAGCCCATACGTATCCAGGCCGGCACCCGTTTCTGGCAGGAAAACAAGACAGCCCTTGACAAAGCAGCCAGCACCTACGGGGTTCCGGCATCCATTCTGGTCGCCATCATCGGTGTCGAAACGATCTACGGGCGCTACACAGGCAGCTTCAGGGTTCTCGATGCGCTGGCAACCCTGGGTTTCCGGTACCCTGACGCCAGCCGTCCGGAACGCAGCCAGTTGTTTCGCGACCAGTTGGCCGACCTGATTCAACTTGACTACCAGGGCAAACTGAACGCGCGCGAGGCAACCGGATCCTTTGCCGGTGCCATGGGTTTACCCCAATTCATGCCGGGGAGCCTGCTACGGTATGCCGCTGATGGCGACAACGATGGCCGCATCAATCTGCTTGAAAGCACCGATGATGCCGTCAATTCCGTTGCCCGTTTTCTGAGGCTGCACGGCTGGGTACCGGGGCTCCCCGTATTCGCACCGGCGCAACTGCCCGCCAACCCGGCTGCGCTGGTTACGGGCGGCCTGGAGCCAACCTGGTCATGGGAAGAACTGCAGGCAAAAGGTGTGCAGGCAGCGCCTGACGCGCGCAAAGGCACCCAAAACGACAAGACGGCTACAACGTATGGCACACCCGGCTGGACCCAGTACAAACTGGGGGTGATCGATCTGGTCGACGAACCCAGAAACCTGAACGAGTACCGGGTGGCCACACCGAACTTCTTCGCCATCACGCACTACAACCGCAGCTATTTCTATGCTGCATCGGTCGCCGAACTGGCCAGAGAGCTGGCCCAACGCATGGGGCAGGCGGCCCCCTTTTGATACGCAGTTTGTTTCACAGAAGACGCAACCCCGGAAATTTTCAGGTGTTGAATACGCCGGTTGACAAATAACGATCACCGCGATCGCACACAATGAAGGCAATGGTGGCATTTTCAACGCGTTGGGCCACCCTTAACGCGGCCACCAGGGCACCGGCTGCGGAAATTCCGCAAAAAATGCCTTCTTCGGCAGCCATACGACGCGCCATCTCTTCCGCTTCAGCCTGGCTGATCAGTTCAAAGTCACTGACCAGAGCAGGCTCGTAAATGCTGGGTTGATAGGCTTCCGGCCATTTACGGATTCCGGGAATCTGGGAACCTTCTGCCGGCTGGGCACCGATGATCTGGACTTCAGGATTACGGGTACGCAAATAGGAGCCCACCCCCATGATGGTGCCGGTTGTACCCATGGCACTGACAAAATGCGTAATTTGCCCGTGGGTTTGCTGCCAGAGTTCAGGCCCTGTGGTTTCGAAGTGAGCCCGGGGATTGTCGGGGTTTGCGAACTGGTCGAGCACCTTGCCCTTGCCTTCAGACTGCATTTGCATGGCCAGATCGCGCGCATATTCCATGCCACCCTGGCTGGCCGGGGTGAGAATCAGTTGCGCACCGTAGGCGGTCATGGAGGCTCGACGCTCGACGGAAAGGTTATCGGGCATGATCAGGATCATTTTGTAGCCACGAATGGCTGCCGCCATGGCCAGTGCGATGCCTGTATTGCCGCTGGTCGCCTCGATGAGAGTGTCACCCGGCTTGATTTCGCCACGTTCTTCGGCGCGGCGGATCATGGAACTGGCCGCGCGATCCTTGACGGACCCTGCCGGGTTATTGCCTTCAAGTTTGGCCAGAACGATATTGCCCCGCGCCAGAGCGTCAGCGCCTGGAATGCGCTGCAAACGCACGAGCGGGGTTGCACCAATGGTGTCTTCGATGGTTGGGTACAGTGTTTTCATAGCAGGAAATGATACACCTTTGCCCGGGGCACTGAACAGCACAAAAGCACAGCACCACCCGGCACCGGTGTTCAGGGCACGCACCGGATCAACGACGAAAATAACCTTTCAAGCGCTCCTGAACAGTCTCGGCCTCGGATCGCATGCCATCCGCTTGATCATTCGGCGCTGGAACGGCGGCTGCAGGCGTACCGGCAGATGAAGCACGAGGCACGGTGTCAGATGAAGTCATTTGGACCATAGCACCACCTACCGTCAAACCCGCAGCAGCCAGGCGCGTTATTTTTTTCGGACCAATGCCCTTGACGCGATCTGAAAGATCCTGAAGCGACTCATAACGCCCGGCACGCTCGCGTTCGTGAACAATGACCTGCGCTGTTTTCGGGCCAATACCCTGCACCGCTTCGAGCTGCAAGGCTGAAGCGGCATTGACATCGATTGCCATCACCACTGCAGGCGCAGCCAGGCAAGAAAGACCGGCCACCAGAGCAGCCCAGACTGAACGTTGTGCACATGCAGGGCGCACTGCAGGCGGAGGAACAACCTTTTTAACGGTTCGGCAAGCAGCACTGTGACCCATGGCACATGCTTGTGCTTCGGTAAACGCCTGTTCCCTTTGAGCGGTACGCCAGGGTTCGGCATGTGGCAGGGCAAGCGTGGACTCCAGGAATGGATTCATTTTCGGGGCTCCGTCAGGTGAAGGGCAGAACAGGAAACAAGCAGGTGGTATGACACATACTCAGTGCATCAGACACACCCCCATGATGCCCTGCCCCCAATGAAAAAAGAGCACGACCGTGCCCTTTTTGCCTACCTGAAAACACACATTGAGTCAGGGCCGCAAGCGCCCGCACGCCACCAGGGCATCGACATACCGTTCCACGCCCTGTTGAACGGTCAGAAATGGCGCACTGTAACCTGCAGCACGCAACTGGGTGAGATCGGCCTGGGTGTGGCTCTGGTAACGCCCTTTCAGATCATCGGGAAACGGGGTGTAGCGGATCAGACCCTGCTCAACTTGCGCCGACAGTGGCAGCGCCGGCAGCTGCCGATGACGGCGCAGGGCATTGACCACCGACATGGCGACATCGTTGAATGGCTGTGCCCGCCCTGTTCCGCAGTTGAAAACACCCGAACGATCAGGGTTATCGAGAAAATACAGATTCACCGCGACCACATCGTCGACATGAATGAAATCGCGTGACTGGCCGCCATCGGTATAGCCATCCCAGCCACCGAACAAACGCACATGACCGTCTTGCAGGAACTGGTTCATGTTGTGAAACGCAACCGAGGCCATACGCGCCTTGTGCTGCTCGCGCGGGCCATACACGTTGAAGTAACGCAGCCCCACAACCTGTGCCGTCAGTTCATTCTGGTGGCGACGCAACACCTGATCGAACAGGAACTTGGAGTAGCCATAGACATTCAGCGGCGATTCGTTGACCGGATCTTCGGAATAGACGGGCCCGGCCCCGTACACGGCAGCAGAAGACGCATAAATGAACGGCACACGACGTGCCTGACAAAACCTGAAGAGTTCAAGTGTTACCTGGTAGTTGTTGTCGAGCATGTAATGCCCGTTACGCTCGGTCGTGTCGGAGCAGGCTCCCTGGTGAAACACGGCCTGGACCGAAGGCAGATCATTCGCCAGAACCCGGCGGCGGAAGTCGTCTTTGTGCAGATAATCGGCGATGTTGGCGTCGACCAGGTTAACGAATTTGTCGCCCTCGGTGAGATCGTCTACGACCAGAATATCGGTAATACCCCGCTGATTCAGCCCCTTGATCAGGTTGCTGCCAATAAATCCGGCGCCGCCGGTGACTATGATCATGCCAATTCTCCTGCTGTAACGATGGATGTACCCAGCTTTCCCACCACGATTCCGCCCGCACGATTTGCCCAGCGTACGGCCTCGAACCAGTCAAGGCCGGCAGCCCGGGTAACGGCAAGGGTGGCGATAACCGTATCGCCCGCTCCGGATACGTCAAAAACTTCGTGTGCATCGGCCTCGGTGTGCTGACGACCCTGATCTGAAAACAGGGTCATGCCCTGCTCGGAACGCGTGACCAGCAAAGCCTGTAAACCCAACCGGTTTCTGAGGCTCTGGGCACGTTGTTCAAGCTCGGTTTCGTTGCCCCAGCGCCCAACGGCATCCTGCATTTCCGCACGATTGGGCGTAATGATGGTAGCCCCCTGATACCGGGAATAATCGTGGCCTTTGGGATCAACGAGCACGGGAATGCCGACTTCGCGGGCACGCGCGATGAGAGCCTGCACATTGGCCAGCACACCTTTCGCATAGTCGGACAACACAAGGATATCGTGCTTGCACAACAGGGCATCAAGGCGCTGATGCAATGCCTTGATGGCATGATCAGGCGGGGGATCTTCGAAATCGATTCGTAGCAGCTGCTGCTGACGCCCCAGGACACGCATTTTGAGTGTGGTTGGCGTTTCGGGATTGGCAAACAGCACGGCCTCGATACCTGCCTCGGCAGCCAGTTCGGACACAATGCGGCCGGGCTCATCAGTGCCGACAATACCGGCCAGGGTGACCTGCGCACCCAGCGCAACGATGTTGCGCGCCACATTGGCAGCCCCCCCCAGGCGGTCTTCCCGGCGCACGACCCGCACCACGGGCACGGGCGCCTCGGGCGAGATGCGATCAACCTCACCAAACCAATAGCGATCCAGCATCAGGTCGCCAACGACCAGTACGCGCACATTGCGCACCTGCTGAAACGGAAATGGACTCATGAAAGCTCCTCGAGACGTCTGGGTTGGTAGGTTTCCCACGAATTGCAACCCGGACACTGCCAGTAAAAATGACGGGCCTCGAAACCGCAAACCCGGCAGGAATAGCGGTCAAGGCGCAGGGTATGTTTATGAATGAGTGTGCGCAACAGACCGAGATCAGCCACAGGGGTTTCCTGGGTGAACCCGGATGCATTGATGATGTGGGGGGCTGCAGAACCCGGGACAGCCGCTGCTGCATGTGCCGTGACCTCAGTGCGGGTTGCTGCGGGGGCGACTGCAGCCACCGGAGCATCTTCAGCCCCCTGTTTACGGCTGGCAATTTCGGCCTCAAGCAGACGATCAAGCCCCAGCAAGGAAGGGTGCAGCCGGAGTGCCTGACGGGCAAAAGCCCAGGCGGGATCGTAACCGAACTGGATACGCATTTCACGAAACACCACATTGAAGACGTCAAGGGCAGGATGACGCTGATAATGCGTCAGCAATACCTGCAACCCTTCTTCGGGTTGCCCTGCCCGTTGATAGCACGCCATGAGGTCAGCCGCGACCAACCCGGCGTAATCAGGGGCCTGATCCAGCACTGATGCCAGAAACGTCAGTTGCAATTCAGGATTGCCCTGAAGAGCAGCCAACCGGGCCCGCACTATGGCGACCCGGGCCCGTGATGCCTGACTTTGAACGGTATCGTTCAGTTCACCAAACGCTTTACCTGCCGCATCGAGCGCCGCACTTGCTTTGTCGAGATCAGGGTTTTTGCCGGCCAGGGCAGCCGTTGCCTGCTCGCACTGGTAGTGGACCAACTGAGGTACAGGTTCATCAACCAGTGCACGCAAGCGCCTGACAGCCTGGATGGCGCGATCCCAGTCGTGTTCGGATTCATAAATGCGTATGAGAGAGCGCACGGCCGGTACGGCAAAGCGGGTATCCAGCACCAGTTCAAAGGCCTGTTCAGCACGGTCGAGCATGCCCGCCTTGAGGTAATCCTGAGCCAGTTCGTGTTGTGCATGTTCGCGATCAGCCACCGGCAGGTCTGCACGGGCCAACAAGCTTTGGTGCACACGAATGGCACGCTCCATTTCACCGCGCCGGCGAAACAGACTGCCCAATGCAAAATGCAGTTCGGTGGTTTCCGGATCAAGTTTGGCAACCTCGACAAAGGCATCAATCGCCCGGTCGGGTTGTTCGTTGAGAAGAAAATTCAACCCTTTGAAGTAGGACTTCGGCAATGTACGGGTTTCAGAGAGCATCTGCCGGATATCGACCCGGGCTGCGATCCAGCCCAGAGCGAAGAGCAGCGGCACGAAGATCAGCCACCAGGTTTCAAAATTCACAATGGACCCATACGAAAGGGGTTACAGGGGTGCCAGAGGCGTGGCGGTTTCGGCAGTGGACATTTCGGTAGGGTTGCGGGGCAGGCGCAACTGCTCTTCAAGACGCGCGATGTCGCGGCGTAAGCGGGCCGCTTCACGGCGCTTGCGGACAATGGCTGGCATGACCACAAGAAAGCCAAACACAACGCCAAGAATGAAAACCACCAGCATCACGATGATGAGCGGAACACCGGTTGCAACGTGATCAGCAAAAAAGTTGACATCGACCGGCCCCGTATTTTTAAGGGCGAACATCAGGACCACCACAAACACAACGAGCCGCAGTATCCAGACCAGATAACGCATGGGAACTTCTCCAATCGATGCAAAGACGTCAATTGTAAGACGCATTGCGCAGGCAACGGGTAAACCATGAAACAACAGGCAACAAAAAAAGCACCCGAGGGTGCTTTTTTCAAGACAGCAAGTGCTTCAACCCTGCTGCTGACACCTGCTGCGGCAGGCCAGCCTGCTAGCCATGCCGGAAGGGGCCGGCAGGAAACACCGAGGCGTTTGCCCCTGCCTTGGACTGCTCATCGAAAACCGTATCAACACGCTGACGCAGTTCCTTGCCAGGCTTGAAGTGTGGCACCTGTTTTCCGGGCACCATGACTTTTTCGCCTGACTTGGGATTACGCCCTATGCGGGGCGCACGCTGCGACAGGGAAAAGCTGCCAAAACCACGGATTTCAATGCGTTGGCCACTGGCCAACGCCTGTGTCATGGCATCGAGCACGGTTTTGACAGCGATATCGGTATCGCGAACCGCCAGCTGCGGATAGCGGCCGGCGAGAATCGCGATGAGTTCCGATTTGGTCACGCCGATTAACCGTCGTCGCGAGCCTGGTCGAGCTTGGCCTTGAGCAGGGCGCCCAGGTTGGTTGTGCCCGACGAAGCACTGGCTTCAGACATGCGCTGAATGGTTTCTGCGGTTTCGGCAGTATCGCGCGCCTTGATGGACAGCTGGATGGAACGCGCCTTGCGATCGATGTTGATGATCATGGCTTCGACGTTGTCGCCGACATTGATGGCTGTGGTGGCGTCTTCGACACGACCGACAGAAATCTCGGAAGCGCGCAGGTAGCCTTCGACATCGACGGACAAGGTGATGACCGCGCCTTTGGGCTCAACGGACTTGACCACGCCAGGAACAACGGCACCCTTGTCGTAGGTGGCAACGAAGTTGTTGAAGGGGTCACCTTCCAGTTGCTTGATACCCAGGGAAATACGCTCTTTCTCGGTGTCGATACCCAGAACCACGGCGTCGATTTCATCGCCTTTCTTGAAGTTGCGAACCGCTTCTTCACCGGTTTCTGCCCAGGAGAGGTCGGACAGATGAACCAGGCCGTCGATGCCGCCAGGCAGACCCACGAACACACCGAAGTCAGTGATGGACTTGATGGCACCGCGGACCTTGTCGCCACGCTTGAAGTTGATGGAGAATTCTTCCCAGGGATTGGGACGGCACTGCTTCATGCCCAGCGAAATACGGCGACGGTCTTCGTCGATTTCGAGAACCATGACTTCAACTTCTTCACCCAGCGTGACCACTTTACGAGGATCGACGTTTTTGTTGGTCCAGTCCATTTCGGACACGTGAACCAGACCTTCGATACCGGCTTCGACTTCAACAAACGCACCGTAATCGGTAAGGTTGGTGACTTTGCCGAACAGACGTGTACCTTGCGGGTAGCGACGTGCCAGACCGACCCAGGGATCTTCGCCCAGCTGTTTGACACCCAGCGAAACACGGCTCTTTTCCTGATCGAACTTGAGGACCTTGGCTTCGACTTCCTGGCCCACCTGAAGAACTTCGGAGGGGTGACGAACACGGCGCCATGCCATGTCGGTGATGTGCAGCAGGCCGTCGATGCCACCGAGGTCGATGAACGCACCGTAATCGGTGATGTTCTTGACCACGCCTTTGACGATCGCGCCTTCGGCCAGTGTTTCGAGCAGCTTTTCGCGCTCTTCACCCATGCTGGCTTCAAGAACGGCACGGCGTGACAGAACAACGTTGTTGCGCTTGCGGTCGAGCTTGATGACCTTGAACTCGAGCGTTTTGCCTTCGTAAGGTGTGGTGTCTTTGACAGGACGCAGATCGACCAGCGAACCGGGCAGGAAGGCACGAATGCCGTTGGTCATGACAGTAAGACCGCCCTTGACCTTGCCTGTGATGGTACCGGTAACCATTTCACCCGATTCCAGAGCCTGTTCGAGTTGCAGCCAGGCCGACAGACGCTTGGCGCGATCGCGCGAGAGGATGGTGTCGCCGTAGCCGTTTTCGAGCGAATCGATGGCCACGGAGACGAAGTCTCCGGCTTCGACTTCGAGCTCGCCCTGATCGTTCAGAAATTCTTCCAGGGGGATCAGCGCTTCAGATTTCAGGCCGGCGTTGACAACGACAAAGTTGTGATCAATACGCACGACTTCTGCAGAAATGACCTCACCGGACTTCATGTCCTGGTTCTTGACACTTTCAGCAAAAAGATCGGCAAAGCTTTCACCGCCGAAGGCGGCATCGGTTGAAATGGTGGACATTAAATTGAATCCATTCGCCAGAATTGGCTGTTAAAAATACACGCCGAGGCAAAAAACACCCCAGCGGAGTGAACAAAACCCGCGCCCGGCAGGCACCCACACACGGTGGAAATGCAACAAGACAGACTACGGGAACCTTCTTTTCGACCACAGGTCGAGCACTGCATCTACGGTTTCATCGATACCCAGATTCGATGAATCGATGGTCAGGGCATCGGGCGCAGGCACCAGCGGAGCCACCGCCCGACTGCGGTCGCGCTCATCGCGCACACGCATGTCTTCCATCAAGCTCTCTAGATTAGCAGAAAAGCCCTTTTCCTTCAACTGTTTACACCGCCTTTCGGCACGCGCCTGAACATCGGCCACCAGAAAGACTTTGAGCGGGGCATCCGGAAAGACCACGGTACCCATGTCGCGACCATCGGCAACCAGGCCGGGCCACAGGCGGAAAGCCCGCTGCCGCTCAAGCAGGGCCTGACGCACAGGCGCATGAGGGGCAATGCGTGAGGCCAGATTACCGATGACTTCCTGCCGGATATCGGCTGAAACATCGGCGCCGGCAAGCAGGGTACGGCCTGTCTCGAAAACAACATCGAGACACTCGGCCTGATGCGCAACGGCCGACACGTTGTCGGGGTCGATACCGGCCCGCATGACAGCCAGCGCCGTCAGTCGGTACAACGCCCCGCTGTCGAGCACAGACCACCCCAGCCGGGCAGCCACACGATGCGCCACCGTACCCTTGCCGGATGCAGTGGGGCCATCAATGGCAATGACCGGCGCCGGCATGACACCCGAGGCATGGGAACGAACAGAATCAGGGAGGGTCATGCAGACACCAGACGGTTGAACACAGCAAAGTAATCGGGAAATGTCTTGCGTACGCAATCGGGATCGAGAATGGTGACGATTGCCGGACCAAATGCCGCCAGGGAAAAACACATGGCCATGCGATGATCATCGTAGGTTTCAATGGACGCGGCCTGCCAGCGCCCGGATTCGACCGGATACACTTTCAGCCAGTCGTCACCCGACTCAACCCGGGCACCCAGTTTGGTCAGTTCAGTGTGCATGGCATGAATGCGGTCGGTTTCCTTGACACGCCAGCTGCCGATATTGCGCAACAAACACGGGCCATCGGCAAACAACGCCAGCGCAGCCGCTGTCATGGCAGCATCGGGAATAAGGTTGAAATCCTGATTGAAGGCTTTGAGACGCTCACCACGGGCCACCTGCACACCACTGACCACGACGGCGTGAGGCTCTCGTTCTACGCGGGCACCCATGGCTTCGACCAGATCGGCAAACGCGATATCGCCCTGAATACTGCTGGAGCCCGCACCCTGGATGCGCACCGGACCACCACCAATGGCACCCAGCGCCATGAAATACGATGCCGACGAGGCATCGCCTTCAATCGCAACGGTTCCGGGCGACGTGTACCGCGCCTCTGCCGGGACGATGAACTTCGACCAACCCTCGCGCTCGACCAGCACACCAAATTGCGCCATCAGATTCAGCGTGATCAGAATGTACGGCTTGGAAATGAGGTCACCCTCCACCTGGATGACCAGATCACGGCCGGTACGCGCAACCCAGAGCGGTGCTGCCATGAGCAAAGCCGTCAGAAACTGGCTTGACACTGAACCCCGGATACTGACAGGCTCGGTGGTTTCGAAGCTGCCCTTGCGAATATGCAAAGGCGGATAGCCGGCATTACCCTGATACGTGATGTCGGCACCGAGCGCGCGCAAGGCATCGACCAGATCACCAATGGGACGCTCATGCATGCGGGGTACGCCCGACAGACGAAAATCACCTCCGATCAAGGCAAGGGCGGCAGTCAGCGGCCTGAATGCCGTTCCGGCATTACCAAGGAAAAGATCGCCCTGCAGAACAGGGAACGGGCAGGCACCGGTCACAAGAACCGACTGCTCCCCCAACGCTTCGATGGACACGCCCAACTGCCGCAAACCCTGCAACATGACACGCGTATCATCAGAATCAAGCAACCCGTCGAGCCGGGTCTGGCCCTGGGCCAGGGCAGCCAGCAGCAACACACGGTTCGAAATACTTTTTGAACCAGGCAAATCAACTGTTCCCCGGGCCTGACTGACCGGTGCCAAAGGCAATGCATGGATGGACGTCATTTCAAACCACTCCGGCTACCCCAGAAACGGCGCGCCAGGGCGGCCCGTTCCAGGAAATCTTCAAGTTCCCTGCCCTGCGCCCCCTGAAGGAAGGCTTGAGCCTGGTCAAGCGCCGCCCTGACCTCGGTCAGCTCGGCAAGCACCGCCTCGCGGTTGCTCAGGAAAATATCGCGCCAGACCTCGGCCGAACCCGCGGAAATGCGAGTGAAATCGCGAAAACCGCTGCCTGCCAGCGCCAGCCGCAGGTCGGAGTCGGGCGACGTAGCCACCTGCCACATGAAGACGGACGAGAGGAAATGCGGCACGTGACTGACCGAGGCCAGCGCTCTGTCGTGAATATCGGGCTCCATGGAAAGCACCCGGGCACCGACCGCTTCCCACACACGCGTGACGAACTGGCGCGCGGCAGGCGTGTTTTCCTCAAGTGGCGTCAGTACCGTGACACGACCTTGATAAAGATCGGCATCCGCAGCTTCCGGACCGGTTTTTTCTGCGCCGGCAATGGGATGCCCGGGCACGAACTGGGCAATCCGGTCATCAAGCGCCCTGCGGGCCGCCTGCACCACATTCACTTTGGTGCTACCCGCATCGGTGATCAAGGTTTGATCGCGCAGGTAAGGACGCATGGCCTGCAAAATGGGCTCAGTCGCACCGACCGGCGCTGCCAGAATAACGAGATCCGCCTGCTCTGCTGCCTCGGCATAACTGACCACGCGATCCACCAGGCCCAGCTCACGAGCCAGCGCCAGCGAAGAAGGGCTGCGCCCTGCCCCAAGCACTTCACCGACCAGGCCGCGCTGCCTCAGGGCCGCCGCGAACGACCCGCCGATGAGACCCACGCCGGCAATCGCAAGCACGGGAACCAGGGGCTTGACCGCACCGCTGACGCCCCCCCTGTCCGTCGACATTCTGGTACCGCTCATTCGCCGGCCAATACCTGCTGCAACGCCTGGATGAAACGCTGGTTTTCAGACTCCAGACCGATGGAAACCCGCAGCCATTCCGGCAAACCATCGCCGGCCACAGGGCGCACGATGACACCCTTGCGCAACAAGGCCAGGTTGATTCGCGCAGCATCGCCAACATGCACCAGCACAAAATTGGCATAGCTGGGCACGTAACGCAGGCCAAGATCATTGAAGGCCTGCACCAGTTGCTGCTTGCCGGCACGATTCAACTGGTACGACTGCTCAAGGAATGGCTGGTCGGCCAGGGCAGCAATGGCCGCCACCTGGGCCAGGGTATTTACATTGAAAGGCTGACGGACCCGATTGAGCAAATCGGTGAGCGCAGGCTGAGCCAAGGCATACCCGACACGCAGACCCGCCAGACCATAAGCCTTGGAAAAAGTGCGACTGACGATCAGGTTCGGGTACTGCTCAACCCAGCGTGCACTGTCGAAACGCAATTCGGGATCCAGGTATTCGTTGTAGGCTTCATCGAGCATGACGACAACACGGTCGCCGTACTGCACGTGAACGCGCTCAAGAAAACGGGCGATCTGGTCTGCCGCCAGGAACGTACCGGTAGGATTGTTCGGATTGGCAATGAAAACGAGTCGGGTGTCGGCATCGATGGCATTGAACATGGCATCGAGGTCGTGACCGTAATCAGCCGCCGGCACCACAATGTGCCGGGCCCCACGCGCCTGCGTGGCCAGCCGATACACCATGAACGCATACCGGGAATAGACACTGGACGCACCAGGCGACAACAGGGCCAGCGAAGCCAGCTCGAGCAGATCGTTGGACCCATTACCCAGCGTGATCCAGTCAGCCGGCACACCATAACGTGACGAAAGCGCAGCTTTCAGGTCAAAACCATTGGGATCGGGATAACGCCCCAAACCCGCAACAGCCTTGCCGATGGCGGCCTGTGCCGAAACCGGCATACCCAGGGGGTTTTCGTTCGATGCCAGCTTGACGATCGTTGCGGGATCAAGCCCGAACTCGCGGGCGAGCTCTTCGATGGGCTTGCCGGCCTGATAAGGCGCAATCGCCCGTATATAGGCAGGGCCAACGTCAGGTTGCACCGCCTGACGAACTTCTGTCGTGCTCATTTTTGCTTCCTATTGGCGGGGGTACGAGCCCAGCACCTTGAAAAAGGCCACCTGCTTTTTGAGATCCTGCAACGCCTGCGCGACGGCTGGATCGTTGCGATGCCCAAGCAGATCAACATAAAAATAGTATTCCCATTGCCCGGTGCGGGCCGGACGGGATTCCAGGCGTGTCATGGAGACCCCGTTCTGGGCCAACGGCGCCAGCATGTCGTAGACAGCCCCGGAACGGTTCGGAACGGCCAGAATGATGCTGGTTTTGTCGTTGCCGGTAGGCAGGGTTTCGATCTGGCCCACGGCCAGGAAACGGGTACGGTTCTGGGGGTCATCCTGGATGCCTGAGGCCACTGTCTGCAGATTCCAGGCAATGGCGGCCGTGGAACCCGCAATGGCGGCCACGGTGGGATCAGACGCAGCAATGCGCGCCGCTTCGGCGTTGCTGGAAGCGGCATCACGGATCAGCTCAGGGTGGTGCCGCGTGAGCCAGCCCTGGCACTGGGCCAGCGCCTGGGGGTGTGCCATGACCCGCGTGACGCCATCGAGCGTACCCGACTGCGTCAACAGATTATGGTGGATCCGGATGGAGCGCTCGCCCAAAACCTTCAGGGGCGAGCCCAGCAGAAGATCGAGCGTGCGATTGACCGCACCTTCCGTGGAGTTTTCCACGGGTACGATGCCGACATCGGCCTGCCCGGCTTCAACAGCCCTGAAGACTTCGTCGAAGGAGTCGCACAGAATACGGGTGACGGCGTGACCAAAGTGCTCAAGCGCGGCCTGCTCGGAAAAAGAACCTTGCGGGCCCAGGTAAGCCACATTGAGCACACGTTCAAGGCCCCGGCAAGTGGAAATGATCTGCGACCAGACCGCCTCGACCGCCTGATCGGTGAACGGCCCCTGATTCAACCCCTGCAGACGACGAATGATCATGGCTTCGCGCTCGGGCTTGAGCACCGGACCATCGACATCGAATTCGTGCTTGACATCGCCCACCTGCTGGGCTGTACGAGCCCGCTGGTTCAAAAGATCAAGAATCTGTTCATCGATGGAATCGATGCGCTGACGCAAAGGCAGCAAACGGTTTTCGAGGGTATCAGCCATGACGACGTTCGAAATCCTGCATGAAGGAAACAAGGGCCTGCACCGCCTGCAACGGCACAGCGTTATAAATGGACGCACGCATGCCGCCTACACTTTTATGCCCCTTGAGCTGCATGAGACCGGCAGATTCGGCTTCCTGCAAAAAAGCGGCATTCAAGGTTTCGTTGCGCAGGAAAAAGGGCGCATTCATACGTGAACGCACGGACGGATGCACCTTCGATACATACAAGGCGGAGGTATCAATGTAGCTGTACAGCAGACGGGCTTTTTCTTCGTTGACGGCCTGAATACCTGCAACACCGCCCTGCTGTTTGAGCCACTTGAATACCAGACCCGCAATATAGATGGCATAGGTGGGCGGGGTATTCAGCATGGAGTCGGCACGCGCCACAGCACCGTAGTTGAAAGCGGACGGACAAATGGGCAGGGCGTGATCAAGGAGATCATCGCGAATGATCACCATGGTGACACCGGCCGGGCCCGCATTCTTCTGTGCCCCTGCGTACACGACACCCACGCGGGAAAAATCGATGGGCCGCGACAGGAAGTGAGATGACATGTCGAGCACCAAAGGTACATCGGATTGCGGCAAGGCCGACAAGGCAGCCCAGTCGGCAAACTCGACCCCACCGATGGTTTCGTTGGTACACACATGCACGTACGCAGCATCGGGGCGCAACACCCACTCAGACACCCCGGGAAACCAGGTCCAGGGATCAAACAAGCCTTCCGGTGTGGACAACGACGTTTCACTGCTGGCCGCTACAGCGGCATCGCCGTAACGCCCGGCTTCCTTGAACGATTTTCCCGACCAGATGCCAGACAAAACGTAATCGGCCTTGCCTGCCCCATTGCGACCCATGAGGTTCATGGGAACAATGGCATTTTCAGCCGTGGCCCCGCCCTGCATGAACAACACATGAAAATTGTCGGGAATCGCCAGCAGTTCGCGCAGATCGGCAATCGCTTCCGCACAGATTTGCGTGAACTGCTTGCCCCGATGGCTCATTTCCATGACCGACATGCCGCTGCCATGCCAATCGGTCATTTCAGCCGCCGCCTGTTCAAGCACGGGCAAGGGCAACGCCGACGGACCGGCAGAAAAATTCCATGGACGCATCAGTTTTCCTTTGGAGAGTCAGGCTCAGTGCCAGGTTGCTGGTCGTTTCCTGCAACGTCGGGCATTGTGTCGGGCGCAGCCACTTCGCCACCCGTTGCGATGGCTGTATCGCCGGCTTCGTCGTCGGCATCGGCATCGGTTTCAGCAACACGACGCACCCCGGACAACGCACTGTTATCGTCGAGGTTGATCAGTGTGACACCCTGAGTGGCACGCCCCATTTCACGGATTTCAAGCACGCGTGTGCGAACCAGCACACCTGAATTGGTGATGAGCATGATTTCGTCGGTAGGCTGCACCAGCACGGCACTGACCACTTTGCCGTTACGCGTTGAAGTCTGGATGGCGATCATGCCCTTGGTACCACGCCCATGACGGGTGTATTCCGTAATGGGCGTACGCTTGCCATAACCATGCTCGGTTGCGGTGAGCACGGTTTGCGATTCATCGCCGGCCACCAGCATGGCAATCACGGACTGCCCCTCTTCGAGCATCATGCCGCGCACACCGCGTGCGGCACGGCCCATGGGACGGACATCGTTTTCATCGAAACGCACGGCCTTGCCGGCATCGGAGAACAGCATGACATCGTGCTGGCCATCGGTGAGATCGGCACCGATCAGGTAATCACCTTCATCGAG
Organism: Alcaligenaceae bacterium; assembly: GCA_012727555.1. Classification (GTDB taxonomy): domain Bacteria; phylum Pseudomonadota; class Gammaproteobacteria; order Burkholderiales; family Burkholderiaceae_B; genus JAAYGT01. Next base: position 41,856 of record JAAYGT010000079.1, read on the forward strand.
CACCGCAGCAATGATGCCGGCCTTGCGGGGGTTGGAGAAATCGGACAACGGTGTTTTCTTGACCGTACCACGCGAGGTAGCCATGAATATGTAGTGGTCGTCGCTGAATTCCTTGACCGGCAACACCGCCGTGATTTTTTCACCCTCGACCAGAGGGAACATATTGACAATCGGCCTGCCACGCGATGTGCGCGAACCTTGCGGTACTTCCCAGACCTTGAGCCAGTACACGCGACCACGGTCGGAGAAACACAACAGGAAATCGTGGGTATTGGCAATGAAAAGCTGGTCGATCCAGTCGTTTTCCTTCATGGTGGTGGCCTGCTTGCCCCGCCCGCCCCGACGCTGTGAACGGTATTCAGACAACGGCTGGCTCTTGATGTAGCCGCTTTGCGACAGCGTGACCACCATATCCATGGGCGTGATGAGATCTTCGGTGTCGAGCTCGGTCGCGTTGTGCTCGACTTCGGAGCGACGCTGATCATTGGCACCCGTGCTGAATTCGGCCTTGATGGCCAGAAGCTCATCGGAGATGATGGTGGTGATGCGTTCCGGACGCGCGAGAATATCGAGCAGGTCGGCAATGGTGGACATGATGTCTTTGTATTCGCCAACGATCTTGTCTTGCTCAAGCCCCGTCAGGCGCTGCAGACGCATGTTCAGGATTTCCTGGGCCTGGACATCGCTGAGACGATACAGGCCGTCGGATTGCAAACCAAAGCCCGGCGCCAACGATTCGGGCCGGTAGGCAACACGCCCACCGGGGGTGTCGCCCTGATCGGCACGCGACAACATGTCGCGCACCAGCGAGGAGTCCCAGCTGCGCGCCATGAGTTCCTGGCGGGCAACGGGGGGCGTTGGAGCGGCCTTGATGATGGCGATGAAGTCGTCGATGTTGGCCAGTGCAACGGCAAGACCTTCCAGCACATGCCCGCGTTCGCGCGCCTTGCGCAACTGATACACGGTACGGCGCGTGACCACTTCGCGCCGATGAAACAGGAAGTATTCAACCAACTGCTTCAGATTCAACAGGCGTGGCTGACCATCGACCAGTGCCACCATGTTGATGCCAAAGGTGTCTTGCAGTTGGGTATTTTTATATAGATTGTTCAGGACAACTTCAGGCACTTCGCCGCGCTTGAGCTCGATGACAAGACGCATGCCGTCTTTGTCGGACTCGTCGCGGATATCGGAAATGCCTTCGATCTTCTTTTCATTGACAAGGTCGGCGATCTTTTCCTGCAAGGTTTTCTTGTTGACCTGGTATGGCAGGGCATCGACCACAATGGCCTGGCGATTGCCTTTTTCCATGTCTTCAAAGTGGGTTTTGGCCCGCATGATGACGCGGCCACGGCCGGTACGGTAGCCCTCACGTACCCCGGCAATGCCGTAAATGATGCCACCGGTGGGGAAATCGGGGGCGGGAATGATTTCGATGAGGTCGTCGACCGAGCAATCAGGGTTACGCAGGCAGTACAGGCAGCCGTCAACCACTTCCGCCAGGTTGTGCGGCGGAATATTGGTGGCCATGCCCACCGCAATACCCGAGCTGCCATTGACCAGCAGGTTGGGCAAACGCGATGGCAACAGCAGGGGTTCCTGTTCGCTGCCATCGTAGTTGGGGCCGAAATCGACGGTTTCCTGATCGATATCGGCCAGCAGTTCGTGGGCAATTTTCGACAGGCGGATTTCGGTATAACGCATGGCCGCCGGGCTGTCGCCATCGATGGAGCCAAAGTTACCCTGGCCATCGACGAGCATGTAGCGCAACGAAAAATCTTGTGCCATACGCACAATGGTGTCGTAAACGGCGGAATCACCGTGGGGGTGATATTTACCGATGACATCACCCACAATGCGCGCCGACTTCTTGTAGGCCCTGTTCCAGTCGTTGTTCAATTCGTGCATTGCAAAGAGCACGCGACGATGAACGGGCTTGAGGCCATCACGGACATCGGGCAAAGCACGACCAACAATCACGCTCATGGCGTAATCGAGATAACTGCGACGCATCTCTTCTTCGAGCGAGATCGGTAGCGTTTCCTTGGCGAAGGAGTCCATAGCGTTGTTTTGAAACCGTAAAAACGAATGACTGGGCCTGATAAGGGCGAATGGGAAATTCTAGCACTTTCACCCTGTCACACCCTTCATCGCCCTGGCGTTGCGCCGAGTATCGGGCCTGATTTGTCACAACCAAACAATCCACCGTGAAATCGGTGGCAAGCAAAAAACGGAACGCAACACACGGGAACCCCTTGTTGCCTAAAACCAACAACAAAACAGCAGATTCCCACGAATTAGCGTGAACTTTCCGATATATACCGCAGGGGCTTAGCCAACCCACCGGAAATGCCGTAAGATTCGGCCTAACACGCATGAAACCCAGCGCAATACCGTGATTCGTCACAGCGTTGCTATACTGGCTCCGTTTTCTTGATATGCGGCGGGGGTTCGCTGCGGTCACTTACCAGCATTAAGCTCAACGAGGAGAAACATGAACAAACCCTCCAAAATCGCTCTCGCACTTGCTACTGCGGCCGTTATGGCTTCCGGTGCAGTCTCTGCGCAAACCGTCGACAACTGGCGCAATCCGTTTGGCGACGTTTGGAAAAACGGCACCAACGAACTGTGCTGGCGCGACAACTTCTGGACACCTGCTACCGGCATCCCCGGTTGCGATGGCGTTCCTGTCGCTCAGTCTCCCGTTGTAGCTCCCCAGTCTGCCAAAGTCGTTTTGAACGCTGACACGTTCTTCGATTTCGACAAGGCCACCCTGAAGCCCGCCGGCCGTCAGGTTCTGGACCAAGTCGCAGCTCAGGCTTCCAGCCTGAACCTGGAAACACTGATCGCTGTGGGTCACACCGACTCGATCGGTACAGAACAGTACAACATGGGCCTGTCCCAGCGTCGTGCCAACACTGTGAAGAACTACCTGGTCAGCAAGGGCATTCCTGCCGACCGCATCTACGCAGAAGGCAAAGGCGAATCGAACCCGATCGCTTCCAACGCAACTCGCGAAGGTCGCGCAAAGAACCGTCGCGTCGAGATCGAAATCGTCGGTACACGCAAGTAATTCTTGTTGTCCCGCTGCATCAGGCGTTTGGCTTAACGGTTAAACGCTACAATAAAGGCTCCGCTCGCGGAGCCTTTATTTTTTGTGGCGCTCAACATGACAACAGCTCAAGAAAACACCATTCGCCCGAATGTCGACCCTGCCGAACTTGAAAAATTCAGTGCATTGGCATCACGGTGGTGGGATCCCGAAAGCGAATTCAAACCCCTGCACGCCATCAACCCTTTGCGTCTGGGCTGGATCACTGATCTTGTGGGCACCCTGGAAGGCAAGCGCATTGTTGATGTTGGCTGCGGCGGCGGCATTCTGGCCGAAAGCATGGCCCGTAACGGGGCACAGGTCACCGGCATCGATCTTGCCGAAAAATCACTTACAGTGGCTCGTTTGCACGGCCTGGAATCGGGCGTGAAGGTTGATTACCAGGCGGTAAGCGCCGAAGACCTTGCCGCGCGCGAGCCTGCAGGCTTCGATGTTGTAACCTGCATGGAAATGCTGGAACACGTACCCGACCCCGGATCAATCATCCAGGCTTGCGCCACCTTGGTCAAGCCCGGCGGCTGGGTCTTTTTTTCCACACTGAACCGCAACCCGAAATCCTTCCTGTTTGCCATTGTGGGCGCTGAATATATCTTGCGCATGCTGCCCAAAGGTACGCACAGCTACGAAAGTTTCATCAAGCCCAGCGAACTGACGGCCGCTGCCCGCCGCGCCGGCCTGGCTGTACACGAGCTGATGGGCATGCAGTACAACCCCTTGGTCGATGTCTACAAACTGTCGCCCGACACGTCGGTCAATTATCTGGTGGCTTGCCGCCGCGAAGCCTGAAGGTCGTTCATGAGCAAGCTGGTTCTTTTCGATCTTGACGGCACGCTGGCCGATTCCGCCCCCGATCTGGCGGCCACAGCCAACCTGGCGCGGGAACGGCGTGGCCTGCCACCCCTGCCCTACCTGGAACTGCGCCCCTATTCCACCCAGGGTGCCCGCGGGTTATTGAAAGCCGGCCTGAACATCGAGCCGGGTCACCCTGAATACAACGATTTGCGCCAGCAGTTCCTGAATGATTACGAACAACGCATGGGCGAACTGACCACACTTTTCGAGGGTGTTCATGAACTGCTCGACCGCATCCAGAGCCATGGTTTTCGCTGGGGCATCGTGACCAACAAACTGGAATACCTGGCGCGACCGGTCGTGGAGCACCTGGGCCTTGCCACCGGCACGGCCGTTGTGGTGGGTGGCGACACCACACCTCACGCCAAACCGCACCCCGCCCCGCTGCTGCATGCGGCCAATCAGGCAGGTTTTCATCCAGGCCAATGCATTTACATTGGCGACGACCAGCGCGATATCCTGGCCGGCAAGGCCGCCGGCATGGCCACACTGGTCGCCGCGTATGGCTACGGCACCGTGAATGCCCCCTACCCTACCTGGGAAGCAGACGGCATTGCGGAAAACGTGCCCGACCTCTGGCCGCTCATACAGCGCTGGGCCGGGGTTTGAAAGCAGGCTTGCCGGTACCGTACAGTCAGGCAAGCGCACAGGTGGTGAAACCGACTGAAACATGGCTGAACCAGCCCCCCTTTTTTCACACTATGAAAAAAAACGGTAAGTGGCTATAATGCTGTCCATGGGGTCGATCCGGCTTCGACGTGGGTCACGAAACAGAGTAGGGCATGTCGAGCACCAGTAAGCTCGTAAATCCACTGGAACACTACAAACGCCAACGACGAGCGTTTCGCTCTGGCCGCTTAAGCGGTGAGCCGCTGCACTGATTTGTCTTTGGGTCAGGTAGGGAAACCTACAGCAGCGTCATTTACAAAGAATCGGATCTGTCTGGGTCACTCAGCCAAATCTTAAATCCAAGTGAATCGCCAAGGAAGGGCCTGTCAGTCGGCATGATCCGCGGTTAAATCTCAAAGTAGCCTGACTAAACATGTAGAACTGCCTGCAGAGGGCTTGCGGACGCGGGTTCAATTCCCGCCGACTCCACCATCCACAAGGGCTCGGATAATCTCCGGGCCCTTTTTCTTGCCTGAAATCCCCGCGCCACACGGGGTTCCGGCTATCTGTGCTGCGGGTGGCCATCAGCCGAAACGCCCGAAATCGGCCACTTTCTCGGCCAGAGCCGTCTGTGTTCTCCGTTTGGCCTGCGGGTAGGCGCAGTTTTGAATTACGAAAAATCAACAACTTACGCGCGGCGGTTCATCGTCAACCAAGGCCAGCGGTCACCGGTGCAACTAGACAATGTACGTCACTTGTACTAACATTGCGGCAGTTGATCTAACAAATGAGGTGCTGCCATGACTGCCGTTGCATCGTCGCCTTCCGCCCGGTCTGCCCGACTTGGACTGCGCGCCACCCCCGAACAGGAGGTGGTGCTGCGCCGTGCCGCCGAGGTGGCCCACAAGTCGTTGACCGACTTCATCCTCGACAGCGCTTGCCTGGCCGCCGAGCAGACGCTGCTGGACCAACGATTGTTCATGGTCTCGGGCAGCCAGTACCAGGCCCTGATGGATCTGCTGGAGCGCCCCGAACAGGCCAACGAGGGGTTACGCGATCTGTTTGCCCGCAAGGCGCCCTGGGACACGAAGTGACGTTGCGCGCACCGGAGCCTCTGGTCGCGCAGCATCGGCTGGAGGGTTTTGATTGCGGCAAGCCCGCGCTGAATGACTGGCTGTTGCGCCACGCCCGCCAGGCTCAAGGCAGTGGCTCGGCCAAGACCTTCGTCGTTGCCGAGGACGATGGCCGCGTGGCGGGCTACTTCAGCCTGACCGTGGGGCAGGTCGACACTCTGGAGGCGCCGGAGCGCATTCGCAAGGGGATGGGGCAGTACCCGTTACCGGTGGTGATCCTGGCGAGACTGGCTGTATCCATTCACGATCAGGGGCGAGGCATTGGTTTTGGCCTCCTGCAGGACGCGATTCGCCGCACGATGCTGATTGCTGAGCAGGCCGGTATCCGGGCGATGCTGACCCACCCCATCGATGAAGAAGCAGCGAAGTTCTACACCCGGTTCGGGTTCATCGCGTCACCGCTGCGCGAACAGCAATTGCTGCTGCTCTTGAAAGACGCTCGTCGCTGGGGCCGCTGAACCATGCCCATCGAATCACTGCCCACTTTCACCACGCCCGCCCGTGAACGCTGGGAGTCGATCCCCGCCGACATCCGCCAGCGACTGCTGTCCAGCGTCTGGTGTGGCCACTGCCGTTTTGAGACAACGATTACCAATTTCAGCGGCACCATCAAGGGCGGCGACTTACTGCTGGTGGGCAAGTGCGCCGAATGCCACGGTAATGTGGCACGGGTGATCGAGGGCGCGTAACCCGGTCAGAATGCTCTGGATGATGGCGGGCTCCAGCAGCCCGCAGAAGTGCTCATAATTTTTCTCTACTGGGCTCGCGAGCGTAAGGCCAGGTTTTATAGGGGTTTGGGGCTGAAGGATAGTGGTTGGTCACTGCATGGATGGGGCGACCGGAGTTACACTCAATAATAGTATGGCACGGTTAGATATAAGGACAGGACCGTGCAAGATAATGACAAGACCGAGGGAGCGCAATTCATCCAATGGTTCGGTCCGCTGTTTAAGACGCTTTGTAAGCCGAGCTGTTAATCATTACAGGCAACCAATTTTTCCTTCAAGCCCAACCGGAGAGCTACTGTGAGCATTTCCCCAATTCATTTGCGGGTAAATCCATACGTAAAGGACGAGACCATACGTCCGCGCAGCGGGGCAGACGCCGAAGCGCGTCAGGAAAGTTTTATGGAAAAGCGCTTGCGTGAAACCGGCGAAGCCCTGGAGCGTTTGCGCGCCATGCCCTTGCGTAACAGCGTTCAAATGGCTGCTGAGAAAGTGGAAATGCTCAAGCGTCGCCTGGAAGAGATTCGTGTGAATCTGATGTTCATGACGCCTGAGCAGGCAAAGGCCTATGCCCGCGAACTCAAACAGATTGCCGGTGCGCTCTCAGAGGCCGCTCGAAACGCCGGGGTTGCCACGGGATCGGCAAGCGGAACAGACACTGCGACGGACGTATTCAATTCAGCCCAGGCTCTGGCTGCTGCGCTTTCTTCCCGCTCCGTGGCAGGCGCTGATGCTGACAGACAAGCAAAAGTCGATACCAGCACAGACGTCACCGCCGATTCCTCCAATTCAACAAGCACCGCGCAAGCTGGGGCCGTAGCAGCGCAAGCGGCTTTGGATAAAGTATCGACCACTGGCGACGATCACCTCACCCGCTCCAACGATGCCGCTGAATCAAGAGAAATAACAGCCAACGGCGACAGGAAGCATCTGCGTGAATTGCTGAAGGAAGCCAGCAAGGAATTGCGTGCCGCGCTGGAGTTGCTGAAAAGCCGTCTAAAAGAAGACAAGGAAGGCCAGAGGATAGCAACAGAACTAGCGCAGGCCATTCAAGACCTCGACGAGCAGCGCATGCCGTTGGATACAGGCGGCTTATACGATGCAAATGGGGCTGTCGCTACGATTTCTGGGCCGGTTTCCTCGTTGGGGAATATTAGTATCCAGGCGTGAAGGATGGCCCTGGTTCTTGCGGGGGGTTTCGGTCGCCCCTATTTCGAATGGCCACCCGCTGCAACACCCGAATTCAACCATGTCCTGTGGCAGAGCCGTCTCTATTCGCCGTTTGGCCTGCGGGTAGTCGCAGATTCTGATCGAACAAAATCAACAACTTACGCTCGTCATTTTCATCAACCATGGCCGCCAGTTCCAGGCGGTGCTCGATGACATTGTGGCTGAGGCTGCAGCCCTGCTGGAAAGCCTCGCAATTAACCACCCTTTTGTGGACGGGAACAAGCGCATCACCTTTGCGGCGGCCAACGTATTCCTGCGCATCAATGGCTGGCGAGTGCAGCGTACGCCGATGCGGATCTATGTCGAGATGATGCAGATGTTCGATTCGGGTACCTTTGATATCGCCTGTCGGCGGCGACCGAGATCTGACAACCTTGAAGCCAAAAACTCAATCAGTGCCGCTACCCTGCGGTTAGGCGAATCACCTGGATAGACGGCGTAAAAATTTACCTGCTCAGCGACGTAACTCTCCAGCGCCGGCTCCAAACGACCGTACTCTTTCACTCAGGCGTCACCAATCTGACGCTCGGAAAATAATTCTTATAACGTCGAGTATCTCGGGTTAATACCGGCAAGCCGCTGACAGCGGCGTGGGCCCCGATAAAAAAATCCCCGAGCACATTGTTTTTTACGCCCCCGCTGCGGCGGTACTGCACAAAGGCTTTGCCCGCGAGGAACAGGGCCGGCTTGGGTATTTCCAGCATGCGCAGTTCCATGCTGTCGAGCACTTGGTCCAGTGCTTCGACAGTAGAAAACGTCAGCGACAGCTCGGCGTAGATGATGGGGTTGATGGCTAGCCGGTAGACCTTGGACTGCGCCTGCAGCTGCGCAATGGACCAGTCGGCCCAGTCCGGGTCGTTTTCCAGGACATCGACCAGAACATTGGTATCGACCAGCATCAGGCCTCGCCACGCAGCAGCGCCATCAGGTCTTGCGTGCGCCACTTGACGTCAGCCTTGCCGCGGGCGGCTTCGAAACGATCAGGCTTGCGCTTGGCCGAACCGTCGGCCTTGTGGATCACCACTTCGCCGTCCTGGTTGACGGCAAAATCCACCGGCATGCCAGGGCGCAGGCCCAGGGCATCGCGGATCTGCTTGGGGATGGTGACTTGCCCCTTGATGGTGAGCGTGGTCGACATACGGCCTCCTGTGTCTTACAATCGATTTCATAGTAATACCACTGTGCGATAGTGGCAAATGCTGATCAAACAAAATCAACAACTTACGCGCGCCATTTCATCATCAACCAAGGTCGCCAGTTAGGCATCGAACGCGATTCAAGGGGTGGCAAACGTTCCCATCTTGCTCTATCGTGAAATGCTGAGATGATTGACATCCTTCTCGCTTTCTTGTAACGGCTTGGCTCGAAGTTGGAATCGCACGCATCTGTACATAAAAACAGTTTAATACCCTAAATTGAACCAAGTCTGAATCCACGAGCGCGGAGGCTTCCTTAAGGGCGGCCCGGTACTCTGCCTCCGTACGAATCTTGTGGATATTCATGCTGACCGACATCTCTCAAGCCTTGACGCTATTCAAGCGCAGCATCAGCGTCATCGGATGCTGCGGTGACTCCTGGAAGCCGTAGTGCTCGTAGAACTGCTTGGCGCGGTCGTGGAGGGCGTGGACGAGCAGCGCCCGCACACCGACATTCTGCGAAACGATCACAGCTCGACCGACTGCGTCCTGCAGCAGGGATGCTCCAAGCTTGATGCCTTGCGCCCGATGGTCGACGGCCAGCCGGGCCAGAACCATCACTGGAACGGGATCGGGCATGTTGCGTCTTACGATGCTCGTTGCCGCCTGATGCGAAACCGCTCCTGCGGCCATCGCGTAGTAGCCGTAGACACGGCCTTCCTGATCGGTGACGACGAAGGTGCGGCTGGCACCGCTCAATTGGTTGGTCAGCGCCCGGCGCTTGAGCCATTCATCGAGACTGGCTTCACCGCAAGCGAAATCGTCGAGGATGTGGGTGACTGCGAGCGGAATCGGTGCCCTCAGTTGTAAGCTCATGCCGAGCCAGTGCTCCAGGGTGCCTTGACGGCCATAAGACGTTCAAGCCCGGGGTTGGAGCCGGGAGGTGCGTCGAGCAGCGCGGTGAACTGCTTGAACTTGTCGGCGTCCAGACTGAAAAAGACCTGATCCAGCACCACGGACTGCGCGCGATCACAGGCCGCTTCGAGCATGAAGTCCGAGCGGTTCTTGCCAAGCAGGCTGGCGGCGTGATCGATCAAGTCACGCTGTTCGGGCAGAGCCCGCAGATTGATGGCGGCGTCACGCATTGGTTTCTCCTGTTCACGCATACACAACAGATACACGGATTGTGGCTCTATGTGTAGCCGTTGTCAATACGCGGCACGCCCCTTACCACAGGTGCGGGTGCCGACGGGTAGCCAGTACAGTGTGTTGTAGTCAAATTTAAATGGACACGTTGATCGGGTGCTTTCTCCCCGACAAGCAACAGGAAGAGATGACCGACAAGACAACTGAAACAACCAAGAGTCGCCGAACCTTTGACCCGGCGTTCAAGTTACAGGCGGCGCGCACTGACGATATGGCGCGGATGGTTATGAACTGCGCCACTTCCCGAACCAATTATGGCGCAGTTTATTAAACTGCGCCATAATCGCGCCAAATGCACTTCGAACAGCGCCAGACACGATGTCATCCAGCACAGACTTACTGAACAGCATCCAGGCATCCGTGAGCTGATCGAGCATGGCAAGGCCGCTCGGGGTAAGGCAACCATCGAAACACAGATGATCCTGAACCATAAGACAGCGATTGAACTGCTGGTCGAAAACATCGACAGTGCAGAGTTCAACCGCTACACGCTGATGAATCTGCACAGCGCTTTAGCGGAAAACTTGTTGCCCAATCCAGCCGATGAGGGACGAATCCGCCAGCACGCCGTAGATATTGGCAAAAGCGTTTATCGCCCGCTCTCGACGCCCCAGCAAATCGAAGACACACTGGAAGTGCTTCTGGATAAAGCCAACCAGATTGAAGACCCGTTTGAGCAATCCTTCTTCATGATGGTGCATTTGCCCTACCTTCAGCCTTTTGCCGACATCAACAAGCGCACATCACGATTGGCCGCAAATTTGCCACTGTTTCGTGCAAATTTTTGTCCTCTGACTTTTCTTGATGTGCCAGAGCAGGCCTATAGCCGGGCCACCCTCGGCGTGTACGAGATGACCCGCGTGGAGCTGCTGCGTGACCTTTATGTCTGGGCCTACGAGCGCTCTACGCAGGAATATCTGGCGATCAAACAAGACATGGCGGAGCCTGACCCCCTTCGCCTGGCGTGGCGTGATTTCATCAGGCAAACCATCCGCGAAATCATCACACAGCCGGAACTTGAACCGCTGACCTGTATTCAGCGAGCCGTGACAGAGCACGTTCCTGAGGGTGAACAAGCGGGCGTACAGGCACTGACTGTCGAAGAACTCCGCAGGCTGCACGAGGGGGTGCTGGCGCGCTATGGTTTACGCCCGTCTGAGTACACCGCCTGGAAGGCGGTTCACAGGCATTGACGCACGCGGAAGCCAGCAAGGAATTGCGCGCCGCGCTGGAGTTGCTGAAAAGCCCTAAAAGAAGACAAGGAAGGCCAGAGGATAGCAACAGAACTGGCGCGGGCCATTCAAGACCTCGACGAGCAGCGCATGCCGTTGGATACAGGCTGCTTATACGATGCAAATGGGGTAGTCGCTGCGATTTCTGGGCCGGTTTCCTCGTTGGGAAATGTCAGCATCCAGGTGTGAAGGATGGCCCTTGTGTCAGGCATCGAACGCGACTCAAGGGGTAGCAAACGTTCCCTTCTTGCCCTATCATGAAACGTCAAGATGAATCATGATGGAGATGGCCATGACGACTGCTGTCCGCGAAAAGTTTTCCTCCCAGGCCGCGCCTGATGTGCTGGCGGCGCTGCGCCAGATCGCAGAAAGCCAAGGCCGCCAGTTCCAGGCGGTGCTCGATGACGCCCTGCGCGATTACATCGACCGGCATCAGAAGGAGCGCCCCCGCCGCCACGTGATGGCTTCTTTCGCATCCAGTCTGGATGAGTTCGACAGCCTGTACCGCGAACTGGCCAAGTAAACCGTGGCTCACGATTACCTGACCGTGGCCGATGTACTGGGCATGCACACGGTGCTGATGCAGCGTTATGGCGGTGCGCCGGGCGTGCGTGACCCGGGGGCGCTGGAGGCCGCACTGTTCCGCCCTCAGACCGGCTATTACGATGATATTGTGGCTGAGGCTGCAGCCCTGCTGGAAAGCCTCGCAATTAACCACCCTTTTGTGGACGGGAACAAGCGCATCGCCTTTGCGGCGGCCGACGTATTCCTGCGCATCAATGGCTGGCGAGTGCAGCGTACGCCGATGCAGATCTATGTCGAGATGATGCAGATGTTCGATTCGGGCACCTTTGATATCGCCCACATTGATCCCTGGCTGCGCCGATTTGCAAGGGTCGAAGGCGAGTGAAGTGACCGACCAGAACTGCTCACTGCACGACTGGATTCGACTTCGGGGGTCGCGGCCATGGCGGTCTCCTGCGGACTAGGTTGATGCTTGAACGGTAATGCAGTTGCATTATCTTGGCAATGCAGTTGCATTGCCTCCAGGGGCGCCCGGCCCGAATGGGTATAAATGGGGGCGCTTTTGGTTGGTAGTTATCGATCACTACCGACACATTGCAGCGCGGAAATAAGTACTTGGATGATGGTCAAGACCAGAAACACATTGTCAGGACAACGTCCGTACAACTACAATTAAGACACCCAAGATTCTGTC
>JAAYGT010000080.1 GCA_012727555.1 Alcaligenaceae bacterium
CAAGATTCAGTGAATCCATAACCGTTGCTGTAACGCAGGCGTTGAAACCTGGGTAGCGGTCTTCATCGACAATGACTTGATCTTCGCTCAGACGGCAGTCATGCAGCAGGTTCGTTACAAAGCCCCTGGTCAGCAGAACAAGCTTGATCTTTTGAGTGTCGTTTGCATTCGGGTCCCGCCCTTCAATGGCTTTATGCAGGTTGAAATTGTTTGCTTTTCGTGCGGGTTCATCGGTCATGGTTATTTTTATAAACCGGTGCAATGCAAACGTATCAACATGGTTTTCATTGTTTCTTGACGCAAACAGGAACAGCCTGGGGCCGCTTTGTACAGCCCCTTGAGGGTGAAGGGCAAAGGTTTTCCGGTCTCCGTTACTGTGCAGGTAGGTGACTTCGATTTTTTTCGATTCAACCAAAGCGCGAAGAATCAGAGAAAGATGAACCGGGTCGAAGTCGGCTGGTAACAGTGAAAGAACATCAGGAGCCACCTGGAAGATATTTTCGTTCAGGCTGATGCCCTGATCACGGTCTTGAAGTTTTTCCATGGCGGCTGTAAGACGTTTTGCAGGCAAGACGTCGGCAAGGTTTTGCCTGAAGCTTTTCATCAAATACCCCCAATAATGAGGATCAATACTTTCTTCCTGGTCTTCTTGAACCCGGAAGTATTCATGATCATTTTTGCCTTTCGATTTTCGTGCTGCTTTTTCCTCTTGGATCAGAACTTTAAGCGCACGTTGAACCTTGCGTTTTTTCGCCTGGACAGATTGGTGATCATCAAAATGGTCGTGCAATTTGCTGATCAGTTCGCCTACATTGATTCCGGAGTTATTTTCTGATGCAACAGGCAAGCGATCCAGCAGGGCTTCGCGGAAATGATACGTATCGAGCTTGATGTTTTCATTCGGAATGCTGTTCATGATCGTCTAGTGCAAGGTTTCAAGGGTTTTAATGTAGGCCGGATCAAAGCCGTATTGCTGCGCCAGATTTACAATTTTTTCACGATGGCTTGTTGCAATGTGGCCTTGCTCAAAGTTCTTGCCTACGTAAGTAATAAGTTCAAGATCGTCAAATGCATGATCAGGCAAGGTTTGCCGGCTGCGGCTGGAGGGCACAGGTTTGTTTTGTATTGTCAGGCACAGGGTACGGTCAAGTTCTTGCCTGTTGTCTTGATGATCGCTCAGCCAGCGGGATTCAGAAGGTATCCCCCACAACAGGCCGTACACCAGTGAATTGTGTTTGTAGTTCAACGAAAGCGTACCTGCCACGTTGACAAAAACATCGAAGCCGATCAATGCTGTTTTACCAAGCAATCTGGCGGTTGGTACATGGTTTGTCATCCTGCTTGCATCCATGTCCAGCCCGTAGCTGAAAAAAAGCATTTCGTGGCTTTCAGGTTGTACGGGGTGATCGAATGGGTGGCTGGCCAGTGTGGTCCCCTGGCAGAGCATATGCACCAGACTGTTATTCAAATACCCATAACCCGAGTTGTAGCTTAGCCCGGATTCCGAAAAGCCCTCCATGCAACCCGCTGTTGACATCAGTAAATGGCTGGATTCCAGGTTTTTGGCACAATGGACCAGGGCTGACTTGAAACCGTGGCTGCAACTGCCCGAGAATACGTCGCCATGTATCGAGACATCAACCCGGTATTCCTTGAAAACACGGCTCTTGCCGGTGTAAACCATGAGCAGATCAACATTTGCCTGCTGGAAGGAACACGTGGCTTGATTGAACAGAGTAATGCGGCGTGAATGCGTTACTTTTGGGTGTTCCCATGACATGATCATTCTCCGTGATTTGGCGTTGAGAAAGATCGTATCTGTGGGGTGCGACAGTCGGTGTCGCGTAGCCGGGGCATACTGGGAACTTGATGCCATAATGTAATTCATTGAAACAGTGCGGACAATAAGTAAAAATGGGATAATGAGGGGATCGAATAAATGCCTTGGTCTTGAATTGGGAAACCAGTAACTTAAGACTGAAAGACTGAATATTTTCAAGTGGTTAGCTCGTCGCACCGTTGCCCGTGAAATTCGCAGGAATCAAGAAATGGAACTGATCGACAACATCAGTCGCTTACTGGGCGATGACCTCAAACAGACCATTAGGCCGAAAGCGCGCGTCAAGATCGCTGCCTCTTGCTTCTCTATGTACGCATTCGAAGCGCTTAAAGTCGAGTTTGAAAAAATCGATGAACTCCGCTTCATCTTCACCTCGCCTACCTTCACGGCAAGCGAGGTCACTGACAAAATTCGTAAAGAGCGCAAGGAATTTCACATTCCCAAGCTCGACCGCGAGCGCAGCCTCTACGGAAGCGAGTTTGAAATCCAGTTACGCAACAAGCTGACACAGCGTGCGGTCGCCAAGGAGTGTGCTGACTGGATACGGCGCAAAGCCAAGTTCAAGAGCAATCGCACCAAGGCACCGATGCAGCCGTTCGCCTGTGTGCAGGCGAACGGCATTGATACCGCCTACATGCCCCTGCATGGTTTCACAGCGGTGGATTTGGGTTACCAGCAGGGCAATGCGGTATCCAACCTTGTTAATAAGATGGATGAGCCCGTTTTTGCTGCTACCTACCTTAATCTGTTCGATCAGATCTGGAACGACCCCGAGAAACTGGAGGATGTGACAGCGCAGATTTGCGAATACATTGCTTCGGTTTATCAGGAGAATTCACCCGAGAGCATCTACTTCCTGATGCTCTACAACATTTTTAACGAATTCCTTGATGACATCGATGAAGATGTTCTGCCCAACGACCGCACGGGTTACCAAGACACCCTGATCTGGAACAAGCTGTTCAACTACCAGAAGGATGCGGCCACTGGCATTATCAACAAGCTGGAAACCTACAGCGGCTGCATTCTGGCCGACAGCGTGGGGCTGGGCAAAACCTTCACGGCGCTGGCTGTGGTCAAGTACTACGAGCTGCGCAACAAGTCTGTTCTGGTGCTTTGCCCTAAAAAGCTGGCTGACAACTGGCTCAATTACAACCGCAATCTCAAGACCAACATCTTTGCCCGTGATCGCTTCAACTACGACGTCCTTTGCCACACGGATCTATCCCGTACCAGTGGTGAGTCCTTCGGCACGCCACTGAACCGTATCAACTGGGGTAACTATGATCTGGTTGTGATCGATGAATCGCACAACTTTCGTAACAACGATGCCTACAAAGACAAAGAAACGCGCTACCAGAAATTGATGCGTAAGGTGATTCAGGAAGGCGTGAAAACCAAGGTGCTGATGTTGTCGGCAACGCCCGTGAACAACCGCTTTAACGACCTGCGCAACCAGCTGGCCCTGGCCTACGAAGGCGACTCGGAAAACCTGAGCAAGAAGCTCAAGACAGACAGAAGTGTTGAGGAGATATTTCGAAGCGCGCAAGCCGCTTTCAATGTGTGGTCAAAGTTACCTCCGGAACAACGCACCGCACGGACGATTCTTGACTCACTGGACTTCGACTTCTTCGAGTTGCTCGATAGCGTCACCATCGCGCGTTCGCGCAAGCACATCCAGACTTTTTACGACACCACGGACATCGGCCAGTTTCCGGAGCGTCGTAAACCCTTGACGTTTCGCTGCCCCTTGACTGATCGGTCAGACGTTCTGGATTTCAACGAGATTTTCGAACAACTGTCCCTGCTCAAGCTGGCCGTTTATGCGCCCATCAGTTATGTTCTGCCCAGTCGTTTAAAGAAATACGCGGACATTTACGATACCAAACTCGGCAGTACAGGCACACTACGCCAAGCCGATCGCGAAAAGAGCCTTCAGGCTCTTATGACTATCAACTTGCTCAAACGACTCGAAAGCTCGGTGCACTCGTTCAGGCTCACACTGCAATCGCTGCGAGGCAATAACGAAACCACCCTCGCCAAGATTGCTGCCTTCAAACAATCCGGCAGCGCCGCTTCGGTAGGTGATCTTACGGAACTACTGGAAGTGCTGGATGCCGAGGACGACGACCTGCCAATGCCGGGTGACGACGGCAGCGAGATTGGTGGGAAAATCAAGGTTAGTCTTGCCGACATGGATTTGCCGTCTTGGGAGCACGAGCTCAAGGCAGATTTGCAGATCATTGATGCCCTGCTGGCTTCCATGAGCAAAATTACGCCGAAGGATGACGTCAAGCTTCAGCATCTTAAGGCACACGTACTGGAAAAGATCGCCAAACCGATCAACCCGGGTAATCGGAAAGTGCTGATCTTTACGGCCTTTGCTGATACTGCCGATTACCTGTATTCCAACCTTGCTCCGGAGCTGCTCGCAAAACTTGACATTCATACGGCCAAGGTTACGGGAAAGGGCGCGCCTCAATCCACGATCAAGAGCAGTACGCAGAAACGGAGCTACGACTTCCAGGAGCTGCTCACTTTATTTTCACCCCGCTCCAAAGAAAAGGCAGTGGTTTTGCCGGAGGAACCGAACGAGGTGGATCTGTTGATCGGCACCGACTGCATTTCCGAAGGCCAGAACCTGCAGGACTGCGATTATTTGATCAACTACGACATCCACTGGAACCCTGTACGCATCATCCAGCGCTTTGGCCGGGTCGATCGTATTGGATCGCCCAATAGCAGCATTCAACTGGTCAACTATTGGCCCGATATTTCGCTCGACGAGTACATCAACCTTAAAGAGCGTGTTGAGAGCCGCATGATGATTGCCGATGTGACCGCGACGGGGGACGACAACGTGCTGTCTGCGCAGGCCAACGACGTCTCGTACCGCAAGGAGCAACTGCGTCGCTTGCAGGAAGAGGTTATCGAGCTTGAGGATTTGAAGACCGGTGTCTCCATCACTGACTTGGGACTCAACGACTTTCGCATGGATTTGCTCAACTACGTCAAAGCCCACGGCGAACTGAGCAATGTACCCAATGGCATGCACGCCGTTGTTCCCGCAAGACCCGAGATGGGCCTGTGGCCGGGAGCCATCTTCACGCTGCGCAATCGCAATGCCGGAATCAGCCTCAACCAACACAATCGCCTGCACCCCTATTACCTCGTCTACATCAACCGTGAGGGCGAGGTCATTCATGACCACACCGAAGTCAAGCGCCTGCTTGATCTTGTACGAACCTGCTGCAAAGGCCAAGACAAGCCCATTGTCGATGTGTGCCAGCACTTTAATCAGGAAACAGCCGATGGTCGCAAGATGAAGGCGTATTCTGACCTGCTGGGCAAAAGCATTCGGTCGATGATCGAGGTAAAAGAAGAAAAGGATTTGGACAGCCTGTTCAGCGGTGGCAAGACCACAGCACTGACAGACACCATCTCCGGTCTGGACGACTTCGAACTGATCAGCTTTCTCGTGATTCAGGAGGCTGGATGAGCCCGGAAATGGCCACAAAACAGTCTGCCCTGATTGCCTACCCGAAGCAGGCCGCCTTCGGGCGCGTTCTGCCCAAGAACAAAATCTACGAACATAGCGGGGCCAATACCCGACTGAAGGATCTGTTCGTTGAACAGGTCGAGCAGATCGTCTGGCAGTACAAGCTCGCCCCGGAGACGATCAACCTGCCTGCGCGGCCCGGTGTGCCGGAAATTCAGGTCTTCAGCATCCAGCTCAAGTCCGCCGTTCTACACGAAGACGTCCTCCGTTGTATTGATGGCGCGGTACAGTTCCCAATCTTGTTTGAACTGAATCAAGGGCAGGGCGATCAGACGAAAACGCAGGTGGTCGCGGCGTACAAGCGACCAAGCGAAGCCGATGCCAGTCGCTGGGTGCTGTCCAGCTACTTCACCAGCGACTGGATGCCTGCGTCAACTGCCCGCACGGCCATGCCGCTGGCCCTCGACATGGCTCACCTGTACTCCGTTCTGCTGCAAAGCTTAATGCCGCTGCCAGTACGTCCACAGGAGGCCTTGCACGACTGGATTGCGCGTATCGAACTGGCGGCTGCCAAGCGCCGCGAAGTTGAGAAGACCAAGGCGAGACTGGCTAAGGAAAAGCAATTTAACCGTAAGGTCGAGATCAACGCGACCCTGCGGCAACTGAAATCTGAACTTGAAAACTTGACCCGCTGAACCCCGATATCGGAAGCGCAGCGACCAGAGGAAAAGAACATGGAAAAACTAAAAATGCATTCACCCAATCTCACGCAAGAAAACATCGCCCGCATTCGCGATCTGTTTCCGGGTTGCGTGACGGAAGCCAAGGGTGAAGACGGCAACGTGAAGCTGGCGGTGGATTTCGACCAGCTTCGACAGGAGTTGTCCGCTTCGATTGTTGAGGGGCCGCAGGAACGCTACCACCTTAATTGGCCGGGCAAGCGTGAGGCTTTGCTGACAGCCAATGCGCCTATTGCCAAGACGCTGCGCCCTTGCCGTGATGAGAGCGTGGACTTTGATAACACTAAAAACCTGTTTATCGAAGGCGACAACCTCGACGCGTTGAAGCTGTTGCAGGAAACATATCTGGGTAAGGTCAAGATGATCTACATCGATCCACCCTACAACACGGGCAAGGACTTCATTTACAAGGATTATTTCGCAGAAGACGTTGAATCCTACAGGCGCAGAACAAATCAACGCGACAGCGATAACAACCGACTGGTTCAGAACACACCTGCAAACGGGCGCTTTCACTCCGACTGGTTGAGCATGATTTATTCTCGGCTGCGTCTAGCGAGAAATCTATTAACAACAGACGGCGTTATCTTCATTTCGATCGACGATAGCGAAGTTAACAACCTCATTGCAGCCTGCAATGAAGTCTTTGGCGAGTCCAATCACGTTGCTACATTCATCTGGAAGAGCAAATCCGGCGGTGCGAATGACAGCGGAGACGTGGCCGTTGACCATGAGTACATCGTATGTTTTTCTCGTCAGCAAGTCGATAGTGCTCTCGGTCTCGATCCGGACGCAGTAGCAACCACTTCTTACAGCAATCAAGACGAACATGGCCGCTATTCGCTTGAGCGCCTCGATAAGCAGAATCTGCAGTATTCCAGTTCCATGGACTACGACCTTGTTGGCCCGGATGGTGTGATTTACAAGCTCCAACATCGTGATCCAAGTCGGCCAAATGCCATCTGGCGTTGGTCGAAAGACAGGGTCGCTAATAACATGAATCTGCTTGTCTTCAAGGATGGGCACGTTTATACCAAAAACTACGAGAGAGCGGGCGGAAAGCCTCGCTCACTTTTCGTTGATGAACGATTTGGTCGCACACGCACCGGAAGCACCGAAGCCAGAGACATTCTCGGCGGCGATTTTTTCGACAACCCGAAACCTACGAAACTACTCAAGACAGTTGCTGCTGTTGGCAGCACACATGACGCAATTGTTTTGGACTTCTTCGCTGGCTCTGGATCAACTGCAGATGCCGTCTTGCGTCTTAACGCTGAGGACGGAGGCAATCGTCGTTTCATCATGGTGCAACTGCCCGAACCCTGCCCTGAGGATTCTGAAGCGTTCAAGGCCGGGCACAGGACCATTGCAGACATCAGCAGGGAACGCATTCGCCGCGTCGGCAAGCGGGCATTAGATGGACAGTGCCATGAAAATTGGAGCAAGGACATTGGCTTCCGTGTTCTCAAAATCGATACATCCAACATGGCTGATGTTTACTACGCTCCCGATGCGCTGGATAAAGCGAATCTTGACCTTTTCGTCGACAACATCAAACCAGACCGCACTCCGGAAGACTTGCTGTTCCAAGTGATGCTGGATTGGGGCGTTGACCTTGCGCTGCCGATCTCGAAAGAAACCATTCAGGGCAGAGACGTGTTCTTTGTCGATGACAACGCACTGGCCGCCTGCTTTGACGCCCACAGCGGCATTGACGAAGCCTTCGTCAATGAACTGGCCAAGCGCCAGCCGCTGCGAGTTGTGTTCCGAGATGCAGGCTTCAAGGACAGCTCCGTCAAGATCAATGTGGAGCAGATCTTCAAGCTTTTGTCGCCTGCCACCGAAGTGAAGTGCATCTGAGGAGGCTGTGATGAAGCTTAAATTCAAGACGCAGGCCTACCAGACGGCGGCCGTGCAGGCAGTGGTGGATTGCTTTAAGGGGCAGGCTCCACATCATGGCGGCGTTCGCTATCGGCTCGATCCCGGCAGCCAGGAAAGTGCCCTAGCGAGCCCGCAACGGGCGCTCGCGCTGGAAGCTGCCTCTACAGAAGCTGCGTTTCGCAACGCCGACTACACGTTGTCGGATGAAGCGTTGCTCGATAACATCCGAGCTGTGCAGCACGCTCAGAACCTGCCTGTGTCGGACGCACTGGTTAAGACCAGTGTGGCCAAGGTCAATCTCGATATCGAGATGGAAACGGGCACCGGCAAGACCTATTGCTACATCAAGACGATCTTTGAGCTGAACAAGCAATACGGCTGGAGCAAGTTCATCATCGTTGTGCCCAGCATCGCTATCCGTGAGGGTGTGGCCAAGTCGTTGGAAATCACTGCCGAGCATTTTTTGGAGTCATACCAGAAGAAGGCACGTTTTTTTATATACAACTCCAAGCAGTTGCACCATCTGGAGAGCTTTTCTTCCGATGCTGGCATCAACGTAATGGTGATTAACGTACAGGCCTTCGCCGCGCGGGGTGCCGACAACCGCCGCATTTACGATGTGCTGGATGATTTCCAGTCCCGTAAACCGATTGATGTTATCAGCGCCAACCGACCTATTCTGATTATGGATGAGCCACAGAAGATGGAGGGTGCAGCTACATTGCAGTCGCTGGAGAAGTTCAAGGCGTTGATGGTCCTGCGTTACTCGGCTACCCACAGGACTACGCACAACAAGATTCACCGCCTTGATGCGCTGGATGCCTACAACCAGAGGCTGGTGAAAAAAATTGCTGTGCGTGGCATCTCGGTGAAAGGGCTGGCGGGTACGGCGGGTTACCTTTACTTGCAGTCCATCGAGATATCAACCAAGAAACCACCAGAAGCTCGCGTTGAGTTCGAGCAAAAGCTTGCGGCTGGAAACATCAAGCGGGTGGTCAGGAAGCTCGCCAAAGGCGACAATCTGTTTGATTTGTCGAACGGGCTGGATCAGTACCGCGATGGTTTTGTTGTGGCCGACATCAATGCCAATTCCGACACCTTGTGCTTCACCAATGGTGTCGAGTTGACTGTTGGGGATGCAACGGGGGATGTGTCCGAGGCTACGCTGCGCCGAATCCAGATCCGCGAGGCTATCAAGGCGCATTTCGACAAAGAACAGGCGCTTTACAGGCAGGGTGTCAAGGTGCTCACGCTCTACTTCATCGACGAAGTGGTCAAGTACCGCGACTATTCGCAGCCTGATGAGAAAGGCGAGTACGCCCGCATTTTCGAGGAAGAATACCAGCTTTATCGCGATGAGGTGCTGAAGCAGGGTGACACGTCATACATCGAGTATCTACAAGGTATCCCTGCTGAAAAGACCCACAGCGGCTACTTTTCCATTGATAGGAGAAGCAATCGACTGGCTGATCCTAGAGTCTCGACCCGAGGGGAAAACGCAGGCCTTTCTGACGACGTGGACGCCTACGATCTGATCCTTAAGCACAAGGAGCGCTTGTTGTCGTTGAACGAGCCGGTGCGTTTCATCTTTTCGCACTCAGCCCTGCGCGAAGGTTGGGACAATCCGAACGTGTTTGTGATCTGCGCGCTCAAGCACAGTGACAACACGATATCCCGCCGCCAGGAGGTGGGGCGTGGTTTGCGGTTGTCCGTCAACCAAAATGGTGAAAGGATGGACCACCCGGCCACAGTGCATGATGTGAACGTGCTGACCGTGGTGGCCAGTGAGAGCTATAAGGACTTTGTCGCGGCGTTGCAGAAGGACATCAGCGACTCACTGTCGGCGCGTCCTCGGGTAGCGAACGAGGCTTACTTTACCGGTAAAGTGCTGAAGACGGCGACTGGTGATGTCGAGGTCACACCGCAACTCGCCAAGCAGATCTACAGGTACCTGGTAAAGAACGACTACACCGATGACGCAGATCGCATCACCAGCGTTTACCACGAGGCCAAAAAGGACGGCGAGCTGGCTGCGCTGCCCTCCGAGTTGGAACCACATGCCGAGCAGGTGTTCAAACTGATTGACAGCGTCTTCAGCGAGAGTCAGTTGCCCGAAATTGGTGACGACCGCAAACCCAAGAAGAACCCGTTGAACGCCAACTTTGAGAAGCAGGCGTTCAAGGACCTCTGGAATCGGATCAATCGCAAGGCGGCGTACAGCGTCACCTTCGACTCCAATGAGTTGGTGCAAAAGGCGGTCAAGGCATTGAACGATAAAGATGCAGGGCTCTGGGTTCCCCCTTTGTTAATTACGATCGAGATGGGCAGCCAGGCCAGAGTTGTGACTTTCGATGGAATTAGTGACGGCCAAACTTTTGAAGTGATTAGTACCGTGACAGAGGCCTACGACATCTCGGCTTACTCAACGGTCAAGTACGACCTGGTCGGCAAACTGGTCGAAGGTACCCAACTGACGCGGCGTACAGTTGTCGATATTCTGAAAGGATTGAACGACGAGGTGTTCGCGCAGTTCAAGACCAACCCGGAGCGCTTCATTGCCGAGGCGATACGCTTGATCAACGAGCAAAAAGCCACGGTCGTCATCGAGCACCTTGCCTACGATCCAGTCGAGGATAAGTACGATCTGGATATCTTCACTGCAGGGCAAACCAAACAGGACTTCAGCCATGCAGTCGAAACACGCAAACACCACATCTACGATTTCGTGTTGCCGGACTCTGGGTCGAAGCCGGAGCGTGAATTTGCAGAGGCGTTGGAAGCAGATAATGACGTTGTTGTGTACGCCAAACTGCCGCGTGGTTTCCTGATCCCGACCCCGGTTGGAGACTACAACCCTGACTGGGCAATTTCTTTCAGGGAAGGCTCGGTGAAACACATTTATTTTGTGGCCGAAACGAAAGGCTCGATGTCGTCAATGAACCTGCGTGAGATCGAAAAAACCAAGATCCAGTGTGCTCGCAAGTTCTTCGATGAAATGAACCGCCGCTTCGCGCCGGAAAACGTAAAGTACGAAGTGGTGGACAGCTTTCAGAGATTGATGGAAGTGGTGAAATGATCCGCTTGTTCCAGGAACTTACAAGCCTGATACCATCCGTTTCATTCCGCCGTACACCAGTCAAGGAAACAACTGCTCTGCAACTCATTGCCTGGGCGCGTGCTTCACGGTTGGGACGGTTGCCGGCCAATCTGGCATTTGATCCTGCCCTTGGTCTGGAACGCGGCGGTCGCATTGCCTCCGTGTTTCAACAGATTCACGAACGTGGCGCGCTTCAAAAGGCCAGTCTGGTTTTCACAGAAACCGATCTGGTACTGCACGACCTGCATACGCGTTCCATTCAGCGTATTCAATCGCTTCTGGCGTCCAGTTTTGATGCCTTGCAGCAGCCTTGGCCTGCAGACGATTTCCTGAACGAAGCACGGCAGGTTTTTGGCATGTTACGCCATGATTTCCTGCCAAAGGAGCTTGTGCAGCTGATGGTCACTCTTGCTGGTGTGTGCCCCAGTACGCCTGTCTGCATTCCGTTTGAAGCGTCATTTCAGCTCAGTGCCGCTGTTCAGGCCCAGGGGGGCTTGCCGTTTTCCCAGGTGTTTCAGCCCAACAATCTGCCCGCCTGGCTTGATCTTCTGTCAGACGTCAAAAACCTGGCGGTTTCTTGTCTTACGCCCCAGTCGTTTGGCACGGTCACGAATGAACCACCCGAGCCTTGTCCCGTTACCCTGAGTTTCCTTCCGGAACGTATGGATCATGCCGCGTTCTATGCGGATGCAGCCGATGCTGTTCTCACGGCAAATGATCAAAGGGTGCGTTTTCCTGTCACGATGCTGCAGCATATTCTGCACAATATGCAGCAACGTGCGGTTGTGGTC
>JAAYGT010000081.1 GCA_012727555.1 Alcaligenaceae bacterium
CAGGTCCCTTTGCTGACAGGTCCTGACAGGGTAGTGGGGTGATGTTTTGCCGGTAGGTCAGGCTTTTAATTTCTTTTGGTTATAAACAATAAATAAAACTATAGTTTGGTTATTAAGGTGTGCGGGGCACAATAGGCCCCATTCTGGATCTGTTACAGGAAGCACCTGATATGAAAGCTTTTATCGCACTTTTTGCCGGCCTGGCTGTTTCTGCTGCGGCACATGCGGCGGAGCCTTTGCTCACGCCCCAGCAATTGCAATCCATTCTGCCCAATGCTCAGGTGCGTGTGATTGATATTCGCGATCCTCAGTCGTATGCCCAGAACCATATTCCGGGTGCGGTGAATGCGCCTTACGGACAATGGCGTGGGCCGGCCAGCAGCCCGGGCGAACTGCCGCCCCTGACAAAGCTGGCTGAGCTGGTGCAGGCGCTGGGTCTGGACCCTTCGGTGCATGCTGTGGTCGTTTCCAAAGGAACGGATGCGACGGATTTTGGTGCGGCAGCCCGCGTGTACTGGACACTGAAGCTGCTGGGTCTGAAAGAGCTTTCCTTGCTCAATGGGGGTGTGCAGTCGTGGGCGCAGGCGGGTTTGCCGCAAGACACCGCAACGGTGGCTGTAACGCCCACCACCTGGCAGCCGGTGTTCGATACCACGCTGCTGGCCACCAAGGATCAGGTGGTGCAGCATGTCAAGCAAGGCAGTTCTTTGCTCATCGATGCGCGTCCGGCCAATTTCTTCAACGGTGAAACCCGTGCGCCGACGGCCACAGTGCCTGGTACCTTGCCCGGAGCCGTGAATGTGCAGCATGACACCTGGTTCAACAAAGGCAGCGGGGTGTTTGTGTCGCCTGATCAGGCGCGCCAGATTGCTGCATCGCAGCCAGTCGACCCATCCAAAGAAACCGTTTCTTTCTGCAATACCGGGCATTGGGCTGCTACGAACTGGTTTGCGCTTTCTGAAGTGCTTGGCCAGCCAAATGTGAAGCTGTATCCGGGTTCCATGGCCGAGTGGAGCCAGGATCCCAACGCGTTGCCCATGGCCAATGTGCCCAGCCGGGTTGATCAGTTGCTGATTGATGCCAAAATGTGGGCGAACCGTACCTTTAATTAAGTGGCTTGAAAACACGCGTGAATAAATGGTCTATGCCGGCAGCCGGGTGAAACCCGGCATTGAAGGCCTGGCACGGCGTGTATCTGGACGCTGCGCTTAAAACACAAATTCACATAAACGATCAATCATGAAACGTCTTCCCCTGGCGGCTGTCATTGCAGCCTTTTTTGCTTTTCTGGCTTTGTCGGTTTCGATCCGTCAGGCTGTGCTGTTTCTGGTCGGTACCGGCATGGGGGCGGCCCTGGCCGGTGCCCGTTTCGGATTCACCACGGGGTGGCGTCAGTTGATCGAGCAGCGCGACCCGCAGGGTGTGGTGGGTCAGGTTGTGCTGCTGGCCCTTGCCACGCTGGTGGCCTTGCCCTTGCTGGGCGTATTCCCTGAACTGCAAGCGGCGCTTGGCCCGCCCAGTATCAGTCTGTTGCTAGGCGCCTTCGTTTTTGGTCTGACCATGCAGATTGCTGATGGGTGCGGTTCTGGTACCTTGTACAAGGCGGGCCTGGGGGTGCCTTTGAACATGGGGATTCTGCCCCTGTTTGCGCTGGGCAGTTTTCTGGGTTCGGCCCACCTTGATACCTGGTTGTCGTTGGGGCAGATAGAACCTGTCAGCCTGGCCGTCAATTACGGTACGCTGAATGCGCTGATTCTGACGGGTGTTTTGCTGGCGCTGGTGTTGCTTGCCGTGCGTCTGTGGGTGGGGGCCGGGCGGTCGTGGTTGGGCACGCGCTGGCTGTGGGGCGCCGTGGCGCTGGCGGTGCTGGCATCGCTCAATCTGGTTTTTGCCGGTCAGCCTTGGGGGGTGGTCTATGGCTTTGGTTTGTGGGCGGCCAAGGGGGCGGTTGCGCTGGGCCTGTTTGATCCCGCTACCAATATGTTCTGGAGTCAGCCGGGCAATGCCCAGCGTCTGGTTCAAACGGTGTTCATGGATGTGACGTCCATTACCAATATCGGTATTCTGGCCGGTGCCCTCTGGATTTCAGCGCGCGCGTCCACCAACAGTAAACCCCTGACTGGCAAACAGTGGGCCATCGGCTTGGTGGCGGGTTTCGTGATGGGCTACAGTTCACGTCTGGCGTTCGGTTGCAATATCGGCGCCATGCTCAGCGGTATTTCCACAGGCAGCCTGCATGGCTGGCTGTGGGTGCCGCTGGCGTTTGCGGGCACCTTGATCGGCGTGCGTGTGCGCCGTCGTTACGGTTTTTAAGGCAGACGCATCATGACAACAAAACAACTCCAAGGCGTTTTCTGGGTCGTTCTGGTGGCTTTTCTGGGCTGGGATTGGCATGCCTCTGAACCCGTCAACCTGCGTCAGGAGCCGCCGCTGATCGCCGCCGGTTCAGGTCAGGCCGCCAGTGGCGGGCATTGTTCGCTGGCCAAGTAACCCCCCAATAGTAGGGAGCATTCATTTCCGGGCGTAGCGGCCTTCGGCAATGCCGGTGCGCGGCGTGCAACTGATGGGCTCGCTGAGTGTGATGGCCTGATCACCGAGCGTGATCCGGCTGGTGCCGGTTTCTTCGGTAACAAATGCGGTGCCATCGGGTTGCAATTCGGCCTGCAGGTTGCACAGGTGGCCCTGGGGAAACGGTTTGGGACGGTAGGCGTCTGGCATCCAGTTGCCCCAGAATTGAATCGAGGCTGGTTGTTGGGTGGCGAACACCAGAATGGCCAGGTTTTCAGGGGTGAATTGCCCGGTAGCATCGGAATAGACCCGGGCCTGTTCAAGCGTGTTCAGTTCCTGAATGCGCTGTTCAACGACGGCAATACACTGCTTGACGGCCAGGGGTGCAGTGGCCGTTGCGCCTTGTTCGTTCAGCAGGCAGTTCGGGTAGCCGGCTACAAAAACACGCTGGGTGGCTTGCACAAAACCGGGTAAGGGGAAGTCTTTGGCCGCCTGGCGATAAGCCGCGCCCATACGTGTGTCGGCGGCATCCAGTGCCGGGGTGCCGCAGATCAATTTCTCAAGGGCCGTGCGCGCTTTGGCACAGTCGAAGCTGGCGGCCTGGGGGGCGCTGGTAACCCCCAAAAGCAGGATCATGGCCAGGGTGGCCAGCGCAGGTTTCAGTGTTTGGAACTGGGCATTCGGGGAGGTGGTGGCGAAGACCATAGCGTGCTCTGTGGGTGTGTGTTTGGCGTGCAGTGTGCAAGGGCTTGTATGGCCTTGTATGGCCGTTGCCACGACAGTGGCCGTGCGTGCCCAAGTCTTCAGTCAAGATAGCAGTTGCGAATTAATTTTGCCAGTCGTATTGCAGTTGTTGGGATCGGTATGTCTTGACAGACTGGTTAAGAAGTTGATGGACGAAAAAAAAGCCGAAACACGAAGTTTTCGGCTTTTTTCAATCATCAATGAATAATAATCACTGATGAAAATTCTGGAGCGGGAAACGAGTCTCGAACTCGCGACCTCAACCTTGGCAAGGTTGCGCTCTACCAACTGAGCTATTCCCGCATAAATGTTGGTGGCGGAGCGGACGGGGCTCGAACCCGCGACCCCCGGCGTGACAG
>JAAYGT010000082.1 GCA_012727555.1 Alcaligenaceae bacterium
CATGAACTCATGTTTCAATGATGCCGATTCCAGCATCATAACGTCCGGCGCGGGTTTGTGGGGACTACACAGCGGCACAGTCCGTATTTTCAGTAGGGGCTGTGTGCCTTGTGCAGGCCCGTGGCGGGTTGTCACATCGTGATCGTTCAGAGTTTTGGGCAGCAGGAACAGTGACACGCCTGCCAGCCCCTCTGCCGTTTCGCTGCGCGTAAACACCATGGCAAAGCCTGCATCCTGATTTGAGCAAAACCATTTGTCGCCATACAGGGGCCTCGGCATGGTGAATGACACAATGGTGGCTATGGTAGTGATGAATTAACATTCCGTGCAAATACCTTCTCATGCAGTCCTTCTGTCAGGTCACACCACCGCCCATGCCGTCTGATACGTCCACCGATTTTTCCTTGCGCGACCCGTCATCGGGTGTGTGTAACCCGCCCACGGTTGCCATTGTGGGCGGTGGGCCTGCCGGCCTGATGGCCGCTGAAACGCTGGCCAATGCCGGATTTTCCGTGACCGTGTTCGAAGCGAAACCCTCTCTGGGCCGGAAGTTCCTGCGAGCGGGTATTGGTGGCCTGAACCTGACCCACAGTGAAGCCTTTGAACGATTTTGTGGCCGCTTTGGCCCGGATCAGGCTCGTTTGCAGCCGTTGCTCGATCAGTTCCCCCCGCAGGCTGTCCGTGCCTGGGCAGCCGGGCTCGGTATCGAGACCTTTGAAGGCTCGTCGGGCAAGGTGTTTCCTGTCGGTATGAAGGCGGCCCCTTTGCTGCGCGCCTGGGTACACCGCCTGCGCGATCTGGGCGTGCAGTTTTGCTTGCGTCATCGCTGGGTCGGTTGGCAGGCTAACGGCGCCTTGGTTTTCGAGACGCCTTCGGGCACTGCAGTGGTCACACCGCAAGCGACTGTGCTGGCCCTGGGGGGTGGCAGTTGGCCCCAGTTGGGCTCGGATGGCGCCTGGGTGCCCTGGTTGCAGGAACACGGCGTGGTTGTGGCGCCACTGGAAAGTGCCAACTGCGGGTTCAATGTGAACTGGAGCGACCATATCCGGCAGAAATTTCATGGCGCTCAGCTCAAGGCTGTGGCATTGACCTTCACCGATCTGGATGGGCATACCGAGACCCGGCGTGGCGAGCTGCTGGTGGCCGGGTATGGCGTTGAAGGCAGTCTGGTCTATGCGTTTTCCCGGCGGCTTCGTTCCATGGTGAATGCCCAGGGCGGCGCCACATTCCGGCTGGATCTTTTGCCGGAGCGCGATCCGGAAAGCGTACTTCAGGAACTGCGCCGGCCGCGTGGCGCCCGTTCTTTGTCCAGTCATTTGCAAAGTCGTCTGGGGCTCAAGGGCATCAAGGTTGCGTTATTGCACGAGGTGCTTGATAAATCGGCCTTCGAGGATCCCGTCAGGCTGGCCAGGGCAATCAAGGCATTGCCGATTACCGTGGCAGCGGTACGTCCATTGTCCGAAGCCATCAGCAGTGCCGGGGGGATTGCCTTTGATGAGCTGGATGATGCATGGATGCTCAAGCGCCTGCCGGGGGTGTTTGCCGCAGGTGAAATGCTCGATTGGGAGGCGCCGACAGGCGGGTATCTTCTGACAGCCTGTCTGGCCCAGGGCGTGTGGGTGGGGCGTGCGGTGTCGGCCTGGCTGAACTCTGGTAGCCGCAGCGTTTGACACATGGGCGCGGCCGGGTCAGCCAGTGCGTAACAGAGTGATGCATGTCATGGATGCGCCGGAATCCGGACGATAAAATGGACTCCCTTTAGTTTTCCGGAGATTTCCCATGTTCCCGCAACGGCTTGCCGCAGGTTATCACTCGTTCCTTCATGGTCGTCTGGAACATGAGCGCGAACGCTATGAAAAACTGGCCCGTGAGGGGCAGAGTCCCGAGATCATGGTGATCGGCTGTGGCGATTCCCGTGTCGCTCCTGAAGCCATTTTCGATGCCGGTCCGGGCGAGATCTTCGTGATCCGCAACATTGCCAACCTGGTCCCACCCTGTGAAGACGATACTGATCGCTCATTTCACGGCACCAGTGCTGCCATCGAATTTGCCGTCAATGCGTTGCAGGTCAAGCACATTGTCATTCTCGGGCATGCCCGTTGCGGTGGTGTGGCTGCGTTCGCGAACAAGGCAGCACCCTTGTCCAAGCGCGATTTCATCGGAAAATGGATGTCACAGATCGCGCCCGTTCTCGATCGGGTCGGCCCCCGCACTGATGATGAACCCACAGGCTGGATCCGCCGGGTTGAATGGGCGGTGGTCGAACACAGCCTGACCAATCTCATGACCTTTCCCGTGGTCCGCGAAGCGGTACAGCAAGGCCGGCTTAAGTTGCACGGTGCGTATTTTGGTGTGGCCACGGGGGTGTTGTTTGTGCGTGATCCTGAAACAGGTACATTTTCACCCTGTGCCGAGCCTGTCTGATCTGCTACAGTGAAGTCCAACCGGCGCGGCTCGTAACATTTCGACAGGAATACCATGGACTTCTCACTCTCTCCGGAACTTCTTGAACTGCAACAACGTACCCGTCGTTTCATTGCAGAAAAAATCATTCCTCTGGAAAAAGATGCACGCCAGTCCTCCCATGGTCCTGACGAGTCATTGCGCCAGGAACTGGTCGGCCTGGCACGCGATGCCGGCTTGCTCACGCCGCATGCCTCGCCCGAGATGGGGGGGCTTGGCCTGAGCCATGTTCAAAAAGCCGTGGTCTTCGAGGAAGCCGGTTATTCCTGGTTGGGGCCCACAGCGCTGAACATTCATGCGCCTGATGAAGGCAACATCCATCTTATGGAAGAGGTGGCCACGCCTGACCAGAAAGAGCGCTGGTTGCGGCCCCAGGTGCAGGGGCTGATCCGCTCCTGTTTTGCCATGACCGAACCGGCCCCCGGGGCCGGGGCCGATCCCTCCATGCTCAACACCACGGCGGTGCGCGATGGCAGCGATTACATCATCAACGGGCGCAAATGGTTCATTACGGGTGCCGATGGTGCGTCGTACGTCATCATCATGGCACGCATGGAAGACGGTTCGGCCACCATGTTTCTCAGCGACATGAACCGCGAAGGCATTGTGCTGGAACGCAGCATGGAGGCCATGGACCGCTGTTTCACCGGCGGGCATGGCGTGTTGCGATTCGAAAATCTGCGTATTCCTGCAACCGATGTGCTGGGCGAGGTTGGCAAGGGTTTCCGTTACGCCCAGGTCAGGCTGGCGCCCGCCCGCCTGACCCATTGCATGCGTTGGCTGGGGCAGGCGCGGCGTGCCCACGATATCGCCACCGAGTACGCAAGCCGCCGCCAGGCGTTTGGCCAGCCACTGGCCAGCCATGAAGGGGTCGGTTACATGCTGGCCGACAACGACATGGACATCCAGACATCACGTTTGCACATCTGGCACACGGCCTGGCTGCTTGACCAGGGCAATAAGTGCAATTTTGAAAGCAGCCGGGCCAAGGTTGTCTGTTCCGAAGCCGAATGGCGTGTGGTTGACCGCTGCGTCCAGATTCTGGGCGGGCAGGGTGTCACCGGCGAAAAAGAAGTCATGCAGATCTTCACCGACATGCGTGCATTCCGTATTTACGATGGTCCCAGCGAAGTACACCGCTGGAGTATGGCCCGCAAGATCGTTCACGCGTTTTCCAGGGATCAAGCATGAGCGCCAACCCGTTTATTACGTCATTGTTCAGTCTGAAGGGCAAGGTTGTGGTGGTCACGGGTGCATCAAGCGGGCTCGGCAGCCATTTTGCTACGGTACTGGCCATGGCGGGTGCCCGTGTTGCGCTGGCGGCACGGCGTGTCGATAAACCTCAGTTGCTCGTTCAGGACATTCAAGCGCGTGGCGGTCAGGCCGCTGCCTTCGCCATGGACGTCACCGATCCCCGTAGCGTGTCTGCAGCGTTTGACCAGATTGCCGCCTGGGCGCAGGTGCCCGATGTCATCATCAACAATGCCGGCGTCACGGTGACCAAACCGGCGCTTGAGCAAACGCCCGACGACTACGATCAGGTCCTCGATACCAATCTGAAGGGCTGCTGGCTGGTGGCAACGGAAGGGGCGCGTCGCATGCGAGACGCTGGCCAAGGTGGGGCGATTGTCAATGTGGCGTCCATTCTCGGTGAACGTGTGGCCGGGCAGGTTGCGCCGTATGCCATTTCCAAGGCCGGAGTCATCCAGACCACCAAGGCCCTGGCGCTTGAACTGGCCCGTTACGCGATTCGCGTTAACGCCTTGGTGCCCGGTTATGTGGTCACCGATCTGAACCGTGAATTCCTGACCAGCGATGCAGGCGACAAACTGCGTTCACGCATTCCCGGTCGGCGCTTCAGCGAACTGCCGGATCTTGACGGGCCCTTGCTGTTGCTGGCATCCGATGCCGGTTCCGCCATGTCGGGTGCAACGGTCGAGGTCGATGCCGGGCATCTGGTCAGTTCGCTTTAATGACAGCGTCAAGGCATGACGCGGCCCACCGGAGAAGTGGCATGAGCCTTTCCTTTCATGTGCCTGCTCTGCAGGCTTACCTTCAGCAACAGGCGCTGTGTGGTTCCGCCCCGCTGGACATCCGTGTATTGTCGGGGGGGCAGTCGAATCCTACCTACCGCGTGCGGTCAGGTTCCTTTGAGTTTGTCATCAGAAAACAGCCGGAAGGTTCCTTGTTACCGGGCGCACATGCGGTTGATCGTGAGTATCGGGTCATGAAAGCGCTGGCAGGCACCGGTGTTCCGGTGCCGCGCATGCTTCACTATTGTGAGGATCGCAGCGTGCTGGGTACACCCTTTTACGTGATGGAATTCCTGGCGGGCCGTGTGCTGATGGATCAGGCTCTGCCCGGCATGACACCCGCCGAACGCGGCGCCATCTACGCTGAAATGAACCGGGTACTGGCCGCCTTGCATTGCGTTGATTACCGCCAGATCGGGCTGGAAACGTTTGGCAAACCGGCTAATTATTTCGGGCGCCAGATCGACCGCTGGTCAAAACAGTGCCGTGCATCGACCCTGCCGCTGGGGGACTCGATGCAGCGCCTGATGGACTGGCTGCCCGTGCACATTCCTGAAGGCGATGAAACCTCGATTGTTCATGGCGATTACCGTATGGACAACCTGGTGTTTCATGCCACCGAGCCAAGGGTCATCGGTATTCTCGACTGGGAGCTTTCCACACTGGGTCACCCGCTGGCCGATCTTTCATACCACTGCATGAGCTGGCATATTCCGCCATCATTGTGGCGCGGGATTGCCGGTCTTGATTTTGCCGCTTTAGGTTTGCCCACCGAAGCTGCATATGTTCAGCAGTATGCACAAGCCACGGGCCGTGATCGTATCGATCACTGGGATTTCTACATGGCGTATAACCTGTTCCGCATGGCGGCCATTTTGCATGGCATTGCCCAGCGTGCGCATGATGGCACCGCGAATGCACCCGATGCAAAAGAAACCGGTGCCAAGGCGCAGCCGCTGGCCGATCTTGGCTGGCAGTGTGCGCTGCGTTATCAGGCATCTGCCTGACTCAACTGCGCTTCAGGCTTCCAGCCCTGGCCCGACAGTGCCTCACTGAGGCTGTACAAGGGTTCGAACGATTCAGCCTGCGCCATAGGCCAGGCGGTACGGAAAATGGTGTTCGGGTAAATTTCCTTCAGCAAGGCGCCTTTTTCAATGTCGGGGAATACAGCCGACAATACCCGTATTTCGCCGTTCGGAATGCGCCGCGCAATGTGATGAGGTCGTAATTCTCCCGGGTGGTTCAGCCCGGCTGCCGCCAGCAATTCGCCCAGCGCCTTCAGTGTATTTTTATGGAAGTGGTGAACACGTTCCGATTTGTCGCTGACCACCAGGGCCGCCTGACGTTTGGGGTCTTGCGTGGTAACCCCGGTTGGGCATTTGCCGGTATGGCAGGCCTGCGCCTGAATGCAGCCCACGGCAAACATGAAGCCGCGCGCGCTGTTGCACCAGTCGGCGCCCAGCGCCATGATGCGGGCCATGTCGAAGGCGCTGATGATCTTGCCCGAAGCGCCCAGTTTCACGTGTTCGCGCAGGCCGATCCCTACCAGCGTGTTGTGTACCAGGCGCAAGCCTTCGCGCAGCGGTGTACCGACATGGTCAACGAATTCGACCGGGGCGGCACCGGTACCGCCTTCGGCACCGTCAATGACGATGAAATCAGGTGTGATGCCGGTTGCACGCATGGCCTTGGCGATGGCGAACCATTCCCACGGGTGGCCGATGCACAATTTGAAGCCAACGGGTTTGCCGCCCGACAGTTCGCGCAGGCGCGCAATGAAGTGCATCAGTTCAATCGGTGTGGAAAAAGCGCTGTGGCTGGGTGGAGAGTTGCAGTCTTGCCCGACCGGCACGCCACGGGCTTCGGCGATTTCCGCAGTGACCTTGGCACCCGGCAGAATGCCACCGTGTCCGGGTTTGGCGCCTTGTGACAATTTCAGCTCGATCATTTTCACCGCCGGGTGGCAGGCCCGCTGACTGAATTCAGTTTCGGAAAAATTGCCTTTGCCATCGTTGCAGCCAAAATAGCCGGATCCGATATTCCAGATCAGATCGCCGCCGGGTTCAAGGTGGTACCGGCTGACACCGCCTTCACCGGTGTCGTGGGCAAACTGCCCCAGGGCGGCGCCCTTGTTGAGGGCCAGGATGGCATTGGCCGATAGTGCGCCGAAGCTCATGGCGGAAATGTTCAGGGTCGAGAGTGAGTAGGGTTGGGTGCAGTCAGGCCCACCCACCTGCACCCGGAAATTGGTGTTGGCTACATGGGCAGGCGCCATGGAGTGGTTGATCCATTCGTAGGCATTTTCGTAGACATCTTGCTGCGTGCCGAAGGGGCGTTTGTCGACTTCCTGTTTGGCGCGCTGGTACACCAGCGAGCGTGCAGCACGTGAAAACGGCGTGGCGCTGGTGTCATCCTCGAAGAAGTACTGGCGCAATTCGGGGCGTATGGATTCAAAGAAAAACCGCAAATTACCGATGACGGGATAGTTGCGCCGGACCGCATGGCGGGTTTGCTTCAGGTCGTAGAGGCCCAGAACGGACAGCCCCAGGCAGGCCAGGGCGACCAGATACCATTCGGGGTGCCAGGCAATGCCCAGCAGGGTACAGACGACGGTTGCAAGAATGATCAGGTGAAAGGCGGTGTGGCCGTTCGGGAAGTTTTCCATTGCGGGGTTCCTGCTTCGGAGATTCGGAAGGTGCTGGCCGCACCATAGTAAGGTGCCGGGCCATGAAGTTCAAACAGGGCGGTTCAGTTCGTGTTTTTTTCTGTTGGGGATCAGTGATTTGTAACATCTGCCGGATTTTGTCTCATGACATCGCCTACAATTCTCGCCTGACAGTCATGTACATCACGTTACAAATGTGGTCTGTAGGTGACTTGCTCAAATCAATGTGGGTTAATCGGACCTGCATTTTTTCCAAGCTGTATGGAGATGTTGTCATATGTTCAAGTTGCTTACACGTGGTTCCGTTCGACTGGTTGAGCGCTACCTTCCTGATCCCTATATTTTTGTGTTGTTACTGACTTTTCTTGCCGGGTTGGCGGCTGTGTTGGGCGAGCAGCGAACACCCATGGAGGTGGTGCGTTGGTGGGGGAATGGTTTCTGGAGTTTATTGACATTTGCGATGCAAATGTTGCTCGTGCTGCTGACCGGGCATATGCTTGCCAGTACACCGGTGGTCAAACGATGGCTCGGGCGTCTTGCTTCATTGGCCAAGAGTGCCGGTGGGGCCATCATCCTGGTCACACTCGTGTCACTGACCGCCAGCTGGATCAACTGGGGTTTTGGGCTGGTTGTAGGGGCCTTGTTTGCCAAGGAACTGGCGCGCCAGGTCCGGGTTGATTATCGTTTGCTGGTGGCCAGTGCCTACTCAGGCTTTTTGGTCTGGCACAGTGGTCTGGCCGGCTCCATTCCGCTGACCATTGCAACCAACGGCCACTTTGCTGCTGACAAGATCGGGATCATTCCAACATCGGAAACTATTTTTTCCGTGTTCAATCTGGCAATTGTGATTGCACTTTTCGTTGCTGTTCCTCTGATCAATCGTCTGATGCTGCCTTCTGAGGCCGACAGCATTTATGTTGATCCGAAACTGTTGGGTGATAACGTGGAAGACTCTGCACTGACCCAAGATCGCCCGGCCGACAAACTGGAAAACAGTCGTTTGATTGCCTGGTTGATTGGTGTTGCCGGGCTGGCTTACATGTTTGATTACTATGTAGTGCGTGGCGCAAGTCTGAATCTGAATGTGATCAACTTTTCGTTCCTGATCCTGGCGACCATTTTGCATGGCACCCCGCGTCGTTTGTTGCAAAGTCTGGATGAAGCGATCAAAGGCGGTGCAGGTATCGTGATTCAGTTTCCGTTTTATGCAGGCATCATGGCGATCATGATTGATTCTGGTCTGGCCGCCAGTCTGTCCGAGTGGTTTGTGTCATTTTCTACCGCAGCAACCTTGCCGTTCTGGAGCTTCATCAGTGCAGGCCTGGTTAATATTTTCGTACCCTCGGGGGGTGGGCAATGGGCCGTGCAGAGTCCTGTCGTCATTTCGGCTGCCCAGGCTCTTGGCGCTGATATTCCACGGGTGGCAATGGCGGTCGCCTGGGGCGATTCCTGGACCAACATGCTGCAACCATTCTGGGCATTGCCTGTTCTGGCGATTGCCGGCCTCAAAGCCAAAGACATCATGGGCTTTTGCCTGATTCAGTTGTTTGTCTCGGGTATCATCATTTCGGTTGGATTAACCTGGCTTTAATGGCTCGCTTTATTCTTGTTCAGGCGTGTGAGCCAGCGGGGCGATTGCCCTGTCGGCTGCCCGCCTGAGCTACCTGTTCTGAAGCGCAGTGTCAGCCTGGCCAGCATCACGTGCGTTTACACAATAGGATTGTTGATTTTAAAGCGGTCTTCGGGCGTAAGCGTACCGTGTCGCATCGACAGGTTGTAGAGTTTGCCCAGATGCTGTGCGTATTCAGGCAATTGCATGTTGAACCCCCACTGGTTGGCAGGGTTGTTGGGTTCAATTATTAAAAGGGCACCTTCGAAGGTGCCAGCCCCCCTTCCCCGATGGTGACCTTCACGGCTTCAAGGTTGTGGGGTGTCACGTGAATCATGCCTTTGCCCGGTATGTCGATTTCCGAGATCATGAACAAAGCAAGCGAGGTGATTGCCGGCACCACCAGAAGCAGGCTGCTGCTGCCCGTTTTGCTGTGCATGTTGTAACCGATCAGAAAGTTTGAGCACATACCGAACAGTATCAGGATCACCCAGGCTGCGCCCGGGATCTGGTGGCGCCAGCTGGCCATGGTCTTTTGCTGGGCGGTGTACAGATCGTTACAGGCGTTTAGTGCGCTTGCCATAACCGGATTCGGGTTTTGTTTGGCGATGTTGCTGATCAGTGTCCACATGTGTGTCTGGGTCTGGATCGATTCCATTCGGATCCTGGCCCGTATGTCTTCATTGGCTGTTTCGAAGAAACGGATGCGCAGGTTCAGGTAATCGTGCAGGAGTTTTTCCGCATGTGCCTTGTGTGCATCGCTCAGCAGCAAGGTGGTACGCTGGAAGGCGTTGCCGATGGCAATTGCTTCATTTTCCTCGGCAGCAATGCGTGTGTTGTAACCGCTGATGGCAATCGACAGAATGAACCCCATCAACAAGCCGAACAGTGACAGGGTGGCACCCAGTACGATCTTGAGTTCGTCGTCCAGGACTGCATCGCGTTGGGCGTGTCGTGCCCAGGTGAACCTGCCCAGAAACGCTGAAGCGCCCAGAACCAGAAGGATGGACAGCATCATCGCCCAGGAATAGGTGTCGATGAAATCAAGGAAAGTGTTCATGGGTGGGCCATCGAGAAACGCGGAATCGCATTGATTTTAGGTCTTAATGTGTATGTATATGTCAGAACACATAACTCGCATTCAACCCTGCGCTCCAGTTTCGACCGGAGGCGGGTTCGTAGTAACGTGCGTTACCCTCGTTCACAATCACTGATCTGGCATGGCGTCGGTTGAACAGGTTGTCGATACGGGCGTAGCTGCTCAATACCCACGGGCCGGCTTCCAACACATAGCCTGTGCTGGCTGAAGCCGTGAAGTAGCTTGGTGCGTCCGGCATTCTGGAAGGTGCTGCGTCCTTGAATGCTGTCAGCCGAGACGATTTCATTGTTGCCGCGTGTCCGGTACATAGCCGCTGTCAGTTCATGGCGGCCCACACGGGCCTTCAAAACCGTTTCCACCGTCGTGTTTGTGGATGGTTGCAACGCAAAATTCACGCCGGGTGAACCGTCAGGGCGGTATGACAGTTCATTGATTGTGGGTGTTTCAAAACCGCGCCCGGCTGAAACATAACTTCGCCGGGATGCTGGCGGTTGGCCGCACTGGTTTGAACCGCCACGGGAATGGATTGATACTGCACGGTGCGCTGTTCGCCGTAGTACATCAGTTGGAATCGCTGAACGAGCGTATTCGCGATGTGCGGGTGGGGCCGGATGGCTATGTGTATGTGCTCACCGACGGCTCGAACGGCCGGTTGCTGAAACTGGGGTTGTAGCAGGCTAGAATGCAGCCTGTCGCCCTGCCGTTGGCAGGGCGCGTTACTGGACCCTTCATGAAAAAAACCGACCTCGAAAAAAACAAAGCCCTGAAACTCATGGGCAAGCTTAACGCCAGCCTTCCACCCGGGCGTTTTGCCGGTGGTGCTGCCGCACCCGACCGACGCGAGCAACGCCGCCTGGATCAGGCTGCCGGCCTTGTTTCGTTCCCCGTCAAACTGCACGAAGCAACCATCACGGCCTTGCGCGCCAAGGCCGAGGCCCAGGGCGTTCAGGTCAATGACCTGATCAACACCTTGCTGGCTGACGCCTTGAAGGGCTGACCCATGCAGATATGGGTCGATGCAGATGCGTGTCCGGTGGTGATCAAGGACATTCTGTATCGGGCGTCCCAACGCTGGCAGCGATCGTTGACGCTGGTGGCCAACCAGATGCTGCGTACGCCGCCGTCACCGTTCATTCGCGCGGTTCAGGTACCGCGTGGCTTCGATGTGGCCGATGACTACATTGTGCAACATGCGGCTGCCGGTCATCTGGTGATCACCGGCGATATTCCTCTGGCCAGCCTGGTACTGGCCAAGGGCGCACTGGTGCTCAACCCGCGCGGCGAGCGCTATACGCTCGATACCATTGGCGAACGGCTCGCCCTGCGCGACATGATGGACGAATTGCGCGGCATGGGTATCGATACGGGCGGGCCTTCCGCGTTCAGCCCGTCTGATCGGCGCGCTTTTGGCAATGCTCTGGACCAGTTGATGATGACGTGGTCGCGCACGGGGACTTGAGCCCAGGGTTGCCGCCGTTGGTTTTGTCATCGTGCCGGCCTGCGTTTTCAGATCAGGGTGGCCTGAAGACGCAGGCCGGCGATTGATCAGTCGGCTGTCAGCCGGATGATCCGTTTGCCCAGATTCCGGCCTGCATACAGATCGGCAATCGAGCCTGGCGCCGCTTCCAGCCCGTCCAGGATCTCTTCGCGGTATTGCAGTGTGCCGTTACGTACCAGCGGCACCAGATAGTCGATGGCCTCTTCATAGCGTTTTTCGTAGTCGAACGCCAGGAAACCGGCCATTCGGGCTGATTTGTTCAGCAGATGGCGATCGACACGCGGACCCGTTGGCCAGGGATCCCAGTTGGGAATGGACGCTGTGCCGCAAATGACGATGCGGGCCTGGCGGTTGATGTGCCGAATGACGGTATCGCTGATGGTGCCCGAGGTATTGTCGAAGTAGACGTCTACCCCGTTGGGGCAGGCCTGTTGCAAGGCTGATTCAAGGTCTGGCTGCCGGTAATCGATGGCGGCATCGAAACCGAAGGCGTCCAGGCACAGCTGCCGTTTGGTTTCACCCCCCGCAATGCCCACGGCACGGCAACCCAGATTGCGTGCCAGTTGCCCGACCAGCGAACCGACCGCGCCGGCCGCTGTGGATACCACCACGGTTTCACCCGGTTGCGGTTCGCCGACTGCCATCAGGCCGAAGTAGGCCGTGATGCCGTTCAGCCCCAGCACCCCCAGTGACAGCGACAGCGGCAGGTCGGTTTCCTTGACTGTGCGGCGAATGGTCTTGCCGTTGGTCACGGCGTATTCCTGCCACCCCAGCAGGCCCATGACCAGAGTGCCTTCCGGGTAGTCCGGATGGCGCGATTGCACCACACGCCCTGCAGTGAATGCGCGCATCACCTCACCCACTTGTACGGGTTTGGAATAGTTGGCAACGGCATTCACCCAGCCCCGCATGGCCGGGTCAACGGACAGGTAGTGATTCTTGACCAGAAACTGCCCGTCTTCCAGTTCGGGTACGGTGGCTGTGCGCAATTCAAAGTGTTCCGCCTGCGGAATGCCGACTGGCCGGGATTTGAGGATAACCTGACGATTGCTGAGTGTGGACACGGAGGGCTCCTGAGGTTAGTGGCAGGCTATAGCATAGGGGAACTTGGGAAACGGTGAAGCTGGCTTTTTTTGCAACAACGCTATTAACCGGCGTTGCCTATGCAACAGGCAACGAGTCTGCACGCCGCCTGGTGGATCAGGGCGTGCGTACCACTGAATACGTTTGTGCTGTTCTATGCCTTAACGCACGCCGATTCTGTTGACAGGGCCGCCGCGGTTGGCAGGTTCTACACCTGGGCCAGGTGCGCCCACGCCTACACCGGGCGCTACACCAGCGCCGGGTGCACCAACACCTACACCAGGCATGACGCCAGGGCCGGGTGCGCCAACACCTACACCGGGTGCCACACCAGGGCCGGGTGCGCCAACGCCCACACCGGGCCTGACACCCGGGCCGGGCGCACCAACACCTACGCCGGGAGCCACGCCCACGCCAGGAGCACCCACGCCAGGCGTGGCACGCCGGACGGCGCCCGCAACACTGTCGGGTGTGGCTGGCGCGCCGACGTCAGCCTGCGCCGTTGCCACGAGGCTCATTTCAAGGGGCGCGGAGAGGTTTCCATTCGAGACCCATCCTAAAAAAGCCAGGCAAAGGCCTGGCAGAATTTTGCGTGTTACGTTTTTCATGACTTTGTGCGGGAAACCCTGGCATACAGGCCGGGGCGGGATAACGTAGCCGGTAGGCACGCTTGTTCCCGCTTCCTCCGTTGTTGATCGCTATAGCAGGTTTGTAAGGGCAGGCGTTTTCATGTGCAGAATCCTGGAAGGGGTTCCCGGAAGCCTGGCGCCTGATCCAGTTCCCGTGCTGCCCGCCCTGCCGAGTACCTTGCTCCCGTTGCCTAATGCGCGGCCTCAAGGCCTTTTCAGTTTATCCCGAAAAATTTAGTCTGTAACTGAAAATCAGCTTCTTTTGCTGCGCTGCCCCGGGGCATCAATACTGTGCCGCATGACCTGCGCTGCCCGCCGCCGATATCCCGGGTAGATGTAGTGGTCATTTCAGTCACTGCAGAGGGATATCCCTGATGGACGATAGGTAAACGCAACGGAATAATTTGGTCAAAAATTAAAAATCAAAGCTCAAAAAAGTGAAAAAATCTCTGATAGTCCAGCCAGTTCACCAACATCGCAACACGTTCCAATAGGGTCCAAGGCCCGAAGACAACTTCATGAAACTCAGCGCTAACCTGTCCTTGCTGTATGCGGACGAGATTCTTGAAACTGCCATGCGCGAGGCCAAAAAGCACGGT
Source organism: Alcaligenaceae bacterium (assembly GCA_012727555.1). Taxonomy (GTDB): domain Bacteria; phylum Pseudomonadota; class Gammaproteobacteria; order Burkholderiales; family Burkholderiaceae_B; genus JAAYGT01. The sequence goes on from JAAYGT010000082.1 coordinate 13,679, forward strand.
TTCGAGGCTGTGGAAGTTCTTTTTCCTTATGCGGTCACACCTGATGCGCTGGCGATTCTACTAGCCTATCACCGCTTGCAGTTGGTGTTGGTGAACACACCGCTGGGTCCAAACGGTGAGAAAGGTCTTGCGGCGATTCCAGGGTGTGAAGATGATTTCTTGCGCGCCCTGGAACGCGCCCTGGATGTCTGCCGTGCCACGGGCTGCCGACTCGTGCACGTGATGGCCGGGCAACCTGCTGCCGACCAGCGTGAAGCCGCGCTGGACACCCTTTTGCAGAACCTGGCGCATGCCGTACCGCTGGCGCGAGACGCCGGGGTGGTACTGACTCTGGAAGCCCTGAACCGTGACGACATACCAGGTTATTTCTACTGGCAGCCGCGCCAGGTGCTGAACATTCTGCAGGAGTTGGGCAGCCCGCAACTGGGGTTGCAGTTCGATTTCTACCACACCCAGAAAGAAGGGCTCGATGTGCTGGCTGAGATCAACGCCTGCGCCGACTGGATCCGCCACGTGCAGTTTGCCCATCCCGTTGGCCGGCATGAACCTGACCTGACCGATCCCGGCGTGCGCGCCGCACTGTTGCGACTGCGGGACATTGGTTTCCAGGGCCATGTGGGTGCCGAGTATCGCCCTGCCCGTACCGCCGCTGAAGGCTACGGCTGGCTGCCTCAATATCACAAACTTCTGGACGGACCAGAAGCATCATCATGAGTTATCTGATGCTTTGGTCAGCGCCGCATTACTTAGCCTCAGTATCGGGTCAGGCTGCCCGGATTCTTCCAACCAGCTGTCCGGAAGCGACTGTCTCGCCGGCCTTTGCCAGGCACTCAAGCGTTCCTGCATAAGGTGCATGGACAGAGGTCTCCATTTTCATGGCTTCCATCACTGCGATGATTTCACCGGCGGCGACCGTGTCCCCGTCGGCTTTCTTCCAGGCGACCAGGCTGCCGCTCAAGGGCGCAGGCACATCGCCTGGGGCGGCGATGGCCACGGGCTCGGGCGCAGCAGGCGCACCCGGGTTTGCTCCGGCGTGCTGGAGTGCGAGGTTGGACGGAAGACCCAGACGGACACGTTTGCCATCGATTTCGATAAAGGTTCGCAGAAGCGTCATGTTTTCCGAGGTGTCAGGCCGATCAACGGCTTCAAAGTGCGTGCTCATCTCGGTTTCGATCCAGCGCGTATGCACACCCAGCCCCTCTTCGCCATGAAAAGCGGGGTCGTTCACCACGGCGCGGTGGAAAGGCAGAACACTTGCAACACCCTCGATGGTGAATTCCTGCAGTGCGCGTCGTGCCCGTGCCAGCGCCTGTTGCCGCGTAGCGCCCGTGACGATGAGCTTGGCCATCAAGGAATCGAAGCTCCCCGGTACCATTGACCCGCCGGTAACACCCGTGTCGACGCGTACACCTGGGCCGCTGGGGGCTTCGAAGCGCGTGATCAGGCCCGGCGTGGGCAGGTAGCCACGACCCGGGTCTTCTGCGTTGATGCGGAACTCGAAGCTATGGCCTCTGACGGGGGGCGTTTCGGTGAATGAAAGGGGCAGGCCGTCGGCGATGCGCAGTTGTTCTATCACCAGGTCTATACCCGCCGTCTCTTCCGTTACGGGGTGTTCCACTTGAAGCCGCGTGTTGACTTCCAGGAAGGAGATTTGACCGTCACGGCTAAGCAGGAATTCAACGGTGCCGGCACCCACATAGCCGGCTGCTGCGCAGATGTCGCGCGCTGATTGATGAATCCGGGCGCGCTGCTCATCGCTGAGGAATGGCGCGGGGGCTTCCTCCACCAGTTTCTGGTTGCGCCGTTGCAATGAACAATCGCGTGTACCCACCACGACCACGTTGCCGTGGCGGTCGGCCAGCACTTGTGCTTCGATGTGGCGCGGGCGATCGAGAAATTGCTCCAGAAAGCACTCGCCGCGGCCGAAGGCCGCTGTCGCCTCGCGCACAGCAGACTCATACAGCTCGGCGACTTCCTCGCTTCGCCAGGCCACTTTCAGTCCGCGACCGCCGCCGCCGTGAGCGGCCTTGATGGCGATGGGCAGGCCGTGTTCCTCTGCAAAGGCAAGCACTTCGGCACTGCTCTTGACGGGCTCTGCCGTTCCCACGACCAGCGGTGCGCCCACCTGCAAGGCGATCTTGCGCGCGGCGACCTTGTCGCCCAGAGCTTCGATCGTGGCGGGGTCCGGGCCAATCCACGTCAGCCCTGCATCCTGGACAGCGCGCGCGAATTCGGCGCGTTCCGACAGAAACCCGTAGCCCGGATGGACGGCATCGGCACCGCTTGCGTGGGCCAGACCGATGAGTTTGGCGATGTCCAGATAGGTCTCTGCAGGGCGTGAGCCTTGCAGTGCCCACGCCTCATCAGCCGCTCGCACATGGAGCGCGTCGGCATCCGGGTCGGCATAGACGGCAACGGACCGCACACCGTAGTCTCGGCAGGCGCGCGCAATCCGGACAGCGATCTCGCCTCGATTTGCAATCAGAACTTTAGTAATCATGGTCGCGAACTCATATCGGTGGAACCGTGCAATGCCGGTCTCAGCCTTGGTCGAAAAAAGGAGTAATGATGTTGAAGCGCACGCGGCTATCAACCGGCAGCTGTGCGGCCAGGTAAAGATGGTGACTGGCCACCGCGGCTATGACGGGATACCCGCCGGTCAGCGGATGATCGGCAAGAAACAACACGGGTTGGCCGTTGATCGGAACCTGGATCGCCCCGGTGACGGTACCCTCGCTGGGCAGTTCGTCGTGGCGTTGACGGCTCAGCGGCTGAGCGCCTTCAAGACGAATGCCGACCCGGTTGGACTCTTGTGTGACCCGCCATGTCTGGCTGCTGAACGTTGCGATGGCTTCCGGGGTGAACCAGTCGGTGCGTGGGCCCAGCACGACATCGAGGGTGACCAGATCGCCGGGGCGCGGAAGAGGGCGACCGGGCGTATTTGGCTCGGGTGTGTGAACTGCCTGCAGCTGCGCCGGCGGCACGCTGTTGCCCACACCCAGGCGCTGGCCCTTGAACAAGGCGGGCGGGCCGATGCGGGCCAGCGTGTCTGTCGCGCAGCTGCCCAGAACCGGCTCTACATCCCAGCCGCCGCGCGCTGCAACGTAGCAGCGTACACCTGCCGTGCACCGGCCTACGATAAGCGTGTCACCCTCGTTCAGTCCCACAGGCTGGTTGGCGGGTATTGCCCGTTCAAGACCGCCTGCCGTTTTCAGAGAGAGCGCTGCATCGGCACCGGTCACGGCCAGTACCACCCGACCATGGCTGCGCAGGCGGAGTTCCCCCAGTACATTTTCAAGCACGGCTGCGCCAACCGGGTTTCCCACGAGCCGGTTGGCTTCTCGCAGGCTGGTGGCGTCAAGGGCGCCGGAAGGTGAAATGCCAAGGCTTGACATGCCGTAGCGCCCCGCGTCTTGAAAAAGCGTTTGCAGGCCAGTTTGCAGGACTTCGATGCTTGCGTTTCCGGCCTGAGGCAGAGTGGGCGGTGCGTCATGGCCTTCAGTCGGAAGGGTGTTCTGTGCTTCGGGAGACCGCAGCGGTGGCAAGCTGACGTGCATGGGTGCCTTGGCCGCGTCGATGAACTGCACGCGAAAGCCCGGTTGCACATAGGCGGGTTCGGCACGGTTCAGGTCCCACATGGCGATATCGGCGACGCCGATGAGCTGCCAGCCGCCGGGGCTGTCGGTCGGATAGACTGCACTGAAGTCACCGCCGAGCGCCACCGACCCGGCAGGCACACGCTTGCGGGGTGATTTGCGTCGAGGAATATGGAAGTCGGGGTGCCCCCCGGCCAGATACATGAAGCCGGGCGCAAAACCTGCAAACGCCGCCAGGTAAGGTTGCCCCGTATGCCGGGCAATCACTTCCTGTGTCGACACACCCAGCATCTCGGCGACGTCGGCAAGGTCTTCGCCGATATAACGCACGGGTATTTCAACCAGGCGGCCAGTGGCGGTGTTGCCCTCGTACCCGGCAGCAATCGCCTGCGCGTACCGGTTGCGCAATGCGGTGATCAAGGCCTGAACCGGCAGCACGGTTTGCCGGTAGTGCACCAGAAGGGTCCGGGCGGCTGGCACCATGTCTTGCACACCGTTGATGGGTCGTTCCATCAGTGTGCGGTAGAGGGCGGTCGTTTGCGCCAGGTCGTCGAGTTCGACCAGCAGCGCTGTATCGCTCGCGGGCAGGAAACGCATGGGTCAGCGCTCCAGGTTCACGAAGGGGCGCAGCGTTACGCCGGCTTCGTCGAAGCGCTGACGCAGGATGCGCGCCATGTCGACTGCCCCCGGGCTGTCGCCGTGCACGCAGATGGAATCGGCTTGCAGGCGAATCGTTGTTCCGTTGCGCGATACCAGTTCGCCAGTGCGAACAAGGTGCAGCATGCGTTGGGCGATCTGTTCCGGGTCGTGCAATACGGACCCTGCCATCTGCCGTGACACAAGCGAGCCGTCCTCGTTGTAGGCGCGGTCGGCAAAGGCTTCAGCCACCACCCGTAATCCGCGCTCGCGTGCCCAATCGATCAGGGGGGATCCGGCCAGGGCCATCAATGTCAGTTGCGGGTCGATGTGCAGTATGGCCGTGATGACGTCCGCTGCCTGGCGGGCATCGTGCGCGATGGTGTTGTAGAGCGCGCCGTGCGGTTTCACATAGCGCACCTGGGTACCGGCTGCGCGGGCCAGACCTTGCAGCGCGCCGATCTGGTAGATGACATCTGCGATCAGTTCCCTGCTGGTGGGATCCATGTTGCGCCGACCGAACCCAACCAGGTCGGGGTAGCCAACGTGTGCTCCGATGACCACGCCCCGTTGTGCTGCATCGCGCAAGGTTTGCAGAATGCCGGCCGGGTCACCTGCATGAAAGCCGCAGGCCACGTTGGCGCTGGTTACAACGTCGAGCATGGCGGCGTCATCACCCATGCGCCAGGGGCCAAAGCTCTCGCCCAAATCGCTATTGATATCCATGTTGTGTCCTTGTCACTAAAAAGACTAGTATTGATCGTTCAACAAAAACTAAACCTTTGTTCAGGAGCCCAACGTTATGCAGCCTCCGCCTTTCGTAGCCCGTAAGGCCCCAACCAGTTTGGCCGACACGGTGGCCACCACCATCAGACAGCAGCTCATCAACGGCCAGCTTCGCGCCGGGCAGCATCTTTCCGAGGCGGCCCTGAGCCAGCAGCTTGATATCTCGCGCAATACCCTGCGAGAGGTGTTCCGCATTCTCATCAAAGAAGGCTTGTTGCTGCATGAACCCAACCGAGGTGTGTCGGTCGTGGTGCCTTCCATTGCAGACATCATTGATATCTACCGTGTCCGCCGGCTGGTCGAGTGCCAGTCCCTTGAAAAGGCCTGGCCTCTGCATCCGGCGCACAAACGCATGCAGCAGGCGATCAAAGACGCCATACAGGCGCGTGAGGCGCGTGACTGGATTCGAGTGGGGTCTGCGAATATGGCCTTTCATGCGGCCATTGTTGCCCTTAGCGACAGTGAGCGCCTTTCGATCATGTTCGAGGATATTGCGGCCGAGCTGCGCCTGGCCTTCGGCATGCTGGACGACGCTGAATACCTGCATGCGCCTTTTGTTGAGCAGAACAGCCGCTTGCTGCAGATGGTCATGGATGGCCAGACTGTTGCCGCAGCACGGGAGCTCGAGGGCTATCTCGTTCAATCCGAACGGATGCTGCTGGCTGTCTATGCGCGCCATGTTTAGCTGCCTTTTCAGAAGAATTCCTTGTGCCGGCCTGCCCGCAGGCTGGTATTCGGTATTTGGTTGAACAATCTGGCTTATTGTTTTCTACAATGAGAAGTTACTATACCAACCAAATATTATAATTGTTGAAATCCCTTATAGATTTGAGCGGGCTAAAGTGGTAATTTCGTCATGCTAATTCGATCACATAGCGTGACGATCAGTAAAGCCCGCTCGTTCCGGGCATCCCTTCCATACCAGGAGCCATCATGAAACGTCGACTCTTTTGCGCTGCAGCCACCTTGGTTGCCGGCATTGCCTTCACTGGCGCAGCCATCGCCCAAACAAAGTGGGATTTCGCCACGGCGTATCCGGCTTTCAACTTCCATTCCAAGAACAACGAACAGTTCGTGAAGGATGTCGAAGCCGCCACCAACGGCAAACTGAAGATCACGCCGCACTTCGGCGCATCGCTTTTCAAAATGCCCGAAATCAAGCGTGC
>JAAYGT010000083.1 GCA_012727555.1 Alcaligenaceae bacterium
AGTGCCTGCTGCAATGCTGTATCCTGAGCCCACCAACGACAATCGTTGGCCCGTTCGTACAAATTCCTGTCCAGCAAATCAACCATCAAAGTGGCCACGCGCCGGGCCTCATGCACATCCGATGCCAATGTGGTTTCGTACAGGTTGTGAATCGAGTTCTGGAACAAGGCGTTACTGCGTTCCCCGGTGTCACGCACCTGCCCGAGTACGGCCTGCATGCGTACAGCCTCCTCACCCTGCCCCAAAGCAATCACCTGACCGTTCCATACCACCCGACGGATTGTTTCTGCCGCCACCATGATGCCCCGCAAAGGTGGACAAACGGCGTCAGCGTGCTGCAACAAGCCAGCAGCACGATCAGCCGGCAGGGAAAAATCCGTTGACTCGGTGTGTGCAAACGCAATGTCCAGGGGAATCATGACCTGCCCGTACCACCCGGGTGGTCCCATGTAACCCTGATAGCCGGCAGCCGCATGGGTCGCGACCAGGTAATGTCGTCCCCCGAACATCTGCATCCTGACCTGGCCATCCAGATTCATCGGCACTTTCTGGCCCGGAACAACCCAGGCCGGGTCGGCCGAGGCAATACAGGATCCGGCGGCATCCAGCAACAGCATGTTGTATCGGTCCTCGACATCACGGTGCGAGGCAAAAATACCCTGCATTTCCTCATCAAGATTGAAAGAAAGACACAAAACCCCGACAGGCTCCCCACTTTCAGGGCCGAGCATGCGATGCACGTAGATAAGGGACTGAGACTTGCCAGGTTGCAACGTGGAATACCGGAAAGCCTCCAGATACCCATCATGCTGCAGCGCCTGTGTCACCAGGGGATCAGGGCTATGCTCCGGCAAAGGGCCGTAACCCGTGGCGGCAAGTACAGTGCCATCAGGGGCAACCAGCAACAGACTGTCATAGACGGTGTATTTGTTCCGGTAGGAATCCAGTCGGGCCAGTACTCGATCCGGATCATGCCCACCTTGCTCCATGAAAGCGCACAGCGTACGATCTGTGGCAAGAAACCCGACATCGGCCGTGCGTTCATACAAATTGCGCACAACAATATCAATTACATAATGCGCTTTGGTACCGATTTCACGCACGACACCGGCCACTTTCTCTGCCACGAGGCGGTGAACCAGATCGTGTTCCAGGGCATCAAAATGGCTGCGGGCCGATGCTATGGTGGGAAGGATGCGATCACTGTCGAACGGACAGTTCATTCGGGCACTGGCCTCGATCATCCGCCACATCAGACCCAGTTCATTCAATGAACGTCGGTAGCGATCAATATCATGGATGAAAGGCAGAAACGTCTCGGCACCGGACGTGTTGTTCTTGAATGGCATGGAGTGCTCCGCTGAAATGCAATAAAGACATGAAAGCAAAAGCCATGCCAGCACATGGTGCCCGCTGCGCCCTGTATCAGTGCATAATCCGTTCCACAAACCAGCACGGTTGTGGACACATTCTCTACCTGCACCATCATGGGGCATTTAAAATGGAGCTGTTCGTGGAACTTGACCGCCGTCATCTCGATGAAGCTGCCCGTCAGGGGTTGATCACTGAACACCAGGCCGGGCAACTGTGGGCTTTCCTGAAGACTCACAGCAACGAAGCTCCCGGCTTCAAAACAACCCATGTACTGTACTACCTGGGCGGGCTGATTGCTCTGAGTGCCATGGTCCTGCTGCTGGACTTGAGCCACGAGGTTTTTGGAGGCTGGGGACTCTTTACGCTCGCAGTGATGTATATGCTCGCCGGACTCGGGCTCACCCGGCATTTTCTGTACAAGAACGCCCTGCGGATACCGGCCGGCATCAGTGCCACTTTTGTGGTGGCCATGACCCCGGTGGCGGTGTATGGCTTGCAAACGGCGATAGGCTGGTGGGAAAACGGACTACCACTGCCACCACGATTCGTGGTGCACGACGATACACGATGGGTGCCTGCCGAATTGCTGACCATGCTGTGTGCACTGGTCATGCTGCGCAGCTTCCGGCTGCCCTTTCTGGTCATGCCGGCTGCCGTCGCGTTCTGGATCATGTCCGTTGATCTGGCACCATTCTTTTACGCCAATACCGTCAGCGGCTGGCAAGAACAGGCTCTGGTTTCGATTGTATCGGGTCTGATCATGATCCTGAGTGCCTTCTGGATCGACCTGAAAACCCGGCCAGAACACGACTACGCATTCTGGCTGTACGTGCTGGGTGTTGCGGCTTTCTGGTTGGGCCTGACCCTGCTCGATCCCGAAACCGAACTGGGTCGTTTCCTTTATCTGTGCGCCAACCTTCTTCTTTTAATGACTGGCACGCTGGTCACACGCCGTGTTTTTGCTGTATTCGGCGGCCTGGGCATTGCCGCCTACCTGAGCCACCTGGCTTACACAGTATTCAGCGACAGTGTGCTGTTCCCGGTGGCCCTGACATTCATTGGGCTGGGTATTGTGTATCTGGGTATCCTCTGGCAAAAAAACGAAACGCGCATCAATGCCTTTGTGACCCGGCACGTGTTCAGGAGCTGACGTGTGCAGGCTGTGCTGCTTTGCGGCCGCGATGAATGAACATGGCCAGCAAGCCCACACCGACAATAACGGCCGGTACCAGTGAACCGACATTCAACCAGTACCACCCCTGGGTTGTAACCAGAGCACCTGAACTGAACGATGACAACGCCATGACCAGGAAAACAAAAAAGTTGATGGCGCCCTGGGCTTTGTCACGTTCTTGAGGTGTATGGGCCTGGGTGGCCAGTGCCGTGGCGCCTGTGAACAGAAAGTTCCAGCCCACGCCCAGCACAAACAGCGAAATCAGGAAGTATTCAAATGTGGTACCCGCAAGTGCCACAAAAATGCACACGAAATTCAGCACCAGACCGGCTGTCATGACTTCAAGCACACCAAAACGCCGGATCAGCGACCCGGTGATGAACCCGGGCGCAAACATGCCGATCACGTGCCATTGCAACACCGTGGCTGTGCTGGCGAATTCAAAGCCTGCCACCTGCATGGCCAGTGGTGTGGCCGCCATGAGCAGGTTCATGATGCCGTAACCCAGCGCGGCACCCAGAGCGGCCACAATAAAGACCGGTTGACGCAGAATCTGACCCAAAGGACGCCCGCTGTCTTTGGGGGCACTGGAACGGGCGTCATCGGGAAAACGGATAAAAGCCATGACCAGCAGCGCAACCAGGGCCACCACCGCCAACGCCAGGTAGGCGCCCATAAAGGGATACTGGGCAGAGTCTTTGGTGTGTTTGGCCAGGTTGGGACCAATGATGGCGCCGATCAAGCCGCCGGCAAGCACCAGCGAAATGGCCTTTTCCTTCAGGCTCGCGTTCACCAGTTCAGCCGCCGCAAAACGGTACAACTGCCCATTGGCGCTGTAATAACCTGCAATGAATGTGGCAAGAACCAGCAACCAGAAACTTTGCACCCAGACCGCCGTGGCACACAATAGCGCTGAAAATAACGCAACCATCAACCCCAGCTGAAACGAACGCTTGCGACCATAACGGCTTTGGGTGCGCGCCACAATGGCCGTAGATAACGCCCCGCCCACCACATACCCCATGACCGGCAAGGTGGCCATCCAGGGCACCGGTGTCAGGCTGAAGCCGACCAGGCCATTGACGGCAATGAAGGTGACATTATTTGTCAGGAAAAGCCCCTGACACAGAATGAGCAACAGCAGGTTTCGGTTCAGCAAGCGAGGAGAATCGGGTGTCATGATGTCAGCGGGCAAAAACACAAAAGCGCCCCATCGGGGGCGACCCCACGCAGTGTATTCGATTTCAAGTAATTTGTTTATAACTTTCAGAAATAAAACACACGTGGGCCATTAAGGCGCACGTGAAACCTGCCGGGACGCCAGACACATGAACGGCACACGACTGCCCGACCAAGCGGGCTCGGTTAATGTGCGGTCAGTTGCAAAACAGGATCACGTCGCCCCACGGCATGGGCAGGCGCGCTGTTATCCAGATGGAACCTGGCCACAATGCGAACCAGTTCCGCCGCCTGCTGCTGCAAGGCTGCAGACGCTGCAGCGGCTTGCTCAACCAGAGCCGCGTTTTGCTGAGTCACGGAATCCATTTGCAGGATCGCGGTATTCACCTGCTCGATTCCAGTGGTTTGTTCGTGACTGGCAAGGGAAATTTCACTGATAATGGCAGCCACGCGCTTCACACTGTCAACCACTTCATGCATGGTCTTGCCTGCCTCGGTTGCAAGACTGGCACCGGCACCAGCCTGATCCACCGACTCACTGATCAAGGCCTTGATTTCCCTGGCAGCTGTGGCTGATCGCTGTGCCAGTGCGCGAACCTCGCTGGCTACAACGGCAAACCCCCGGCCTTGCTCGCCCGCACGGGCCGCCTCAACGGCGGCATTGAGGGCCAGAATATTGGTCTGGAATGCAATGCTGTCGATAACGCCAATGATTTCACCAATTTTTGACGCCGACTGATTAATGGTGCTCATCATGTCGACTACTTCCTGAACGACAGCCCCGCCACGCTCGGCCACCTGCGACGCCGTTGTGGCCAATTCATTGGCATGACGGGCATTGCCACTGTTTTGCTGTACCGTGGAGGTCAGTTGCTCCATGGACGCAGCCGTTTCCTGCAAGGAACTGGCTTGCTCATCGGTACGGGCAGACAAATCCCGATTACCTGCGGCAATCTGGCCCGTGGCCGCTGCAATGGCGTGGGCACCGGAACGCACTTGAACCACAACATCAGACAAGTGCCGCTGCATGGAACCGATGGCCTGAATGAGGCTGCCCGGATGGCGGGATTCATCGGGAATGACGACCGCCAGATCACCGTCTGCAATGCGATGCGTGACATCGACGGCCAACGCCGGTTCCGCCCCCAGTTGCCGCATGATGCTTCGGGTAAGATACAAGGCAATCAGTACACCTAGCAAGACAGCACACACGGCAGCAACAAGACTCCAGAAAAACATAGTGTCGGTGAATTCGATCACATCGTTTCGGGTCGCTTCGACCTGTGCGGTTCTTTGCTGGATCAGTGTTTGTACTGTGGTGCGAATTTCGCGCCATACGGGTGCGTCGTTCTGCTTCAGGTACTCGGCAGCCGCATTGGCATCTTGCCTGGCCATGGCAGTGATCTGCCTGAGGACCGGCTCACGTTTTACCTGTAAATCGGCAATCTTCGTCAAGCTGTCGGCCAAGCCGGGCACCGATTCAATCAGCGCACGACTGCGATCGAGCACCTGGTTGAACGCGGTGATGGAGGCATCCAGATTCTTGACAGCCTGATCATCTGTGGGGTCAAGCACAATATTACGTATGGCCTGCCCTGTTTGCAGACCTTGTGCATACAGCATGGTGGCGTTCTGCAACACCTGCTGATCAATATCGACAAAGGCCACAAAACGATTTTTGGCGCTTTGCATACCCGCCAGGGCAAGGCCCAGCGCAAGCGAGCAACAGGCCAGGACAAGGGCCATGCAGACCAGGGTGCGGTTTCTGAGTTTCATGTTGGGCGTTGCAGAGTTGTGCGTTCTGAAAGAAAGAATACAACCTTAACGGATAAAGGCTTGAAATTCTATTACAAAAACACATAAACACATCAAGAAACGCATACGTGCCTGATTTTTCAATGACCTTATCCTGGCGCCTGGCTGCCCACCGCAGGCACCATGCCGGCAAGCAGTGCCTCATAGCGCATGTATTGCATCAACGCAGGCAGAGACATTGTCTCTCGGGGTCCGGCAACCTGCATCACAAGATCGAGCGCCTTGTGGCGTTCTTCGGCGGTTCGCAGCACCTGGGGCAGCGACGCCAGCGCCAATTCAGGCTCAAGGTCGGCAATCAGCGTCTGACACCGTACCAAACAGGCCACCTCGTCGGGCGCCATACTTTGAAAGGGCTCCACACGCTTGATGATCTCGAACGCCTTCTCCAGACGACTGCGACGGATATAGCCACGGGCGCGGTTCATCATCAACATCATGCGAATTGCGCCGGCTGCCAGTCCGCCTTCGTTGATTTGTGCCAGCGCGGCCTGCACTTCGGGCATCTGGAGAACATCCACGGACTGCCGTTCAGCCGTCGATTGCTCTGTACGCCGGAACGCTGCCTTGACCAGGGGCGACGTGTAGGTGTAGAAAAAAGCCGTTTCCATAAGCGCATCGCGCCACTCACGATACAGATCGAGAGTTGTCTCGACAACGCGTGCACCGGCTCGCTCCATGGCCATAAAAAGGTTATCCGTACTGACTGGCACACGAACATCACGCACATTGTCAGCCAGACCCTTGACCGCCTGCATGACCGGGTTTCGATCCGACACAAGGGAGCGTTGAAGCCTTAAAGGCTGGGAATGGCGCATCCATTCGGCCGTCTGTGGTGTGGTGCTTACCTTTATCAAGGGTCGCATGGTGCGTTCATACAACTCAAGATTCTCTTGCGACAACCCCGCAACCGTCTCGAACAAGGCTTCGTCGCCACGGCCTTCACCGAGCTGCAGAATATCGTCGAAGGTACGATGCTCGAACCGTATATGCACACGGTCTGCGCCCTCGTCCAGCTTCATCTCGTAAAGCCCGGGCCCAAGTGCTTCAATCGCGCGCATGGTCTCGGTCATGGCATGGTGCTCGTGACCAGCCACTTTACTGGATACAAAAATTCCCAGGTGCCCGATGGACTCGTGCAGCATGTAAACAATGCGTTTGCCCATCACCTTCAGAAGATCAAGGCTGCCGTAAGTATCAATAATCCAGTAAAGCGCCTGCTGGGGTGGCGTAATGTTGTCTCCATGCGAAGCAAACACGATTACCGGTGACTCAATGCGACGCAGATCAATTGTTTCACCACCCAACACCGCGTCACCGCGTGCCAGTTTGTTGCCGATGAACAGGTTCTCGACAATCCAGCGAATTTCTTCTTCGTTCATCAGGTAGAAACCACCCCACCAGCGTTCGAATTCCAGGAAGCGAGGTACTTCGGTATCAATATTGGAATAAAGGTGGTAGTACTTGCTGAACAGCGAATTGGCCGGATTCAGGTGTTCAAAGTTGGACACCAGCGCCGCACCATCGAATACGCCATCTCCCATGTCGGCCATCATCACCGCGGGAAGCGCGCCGCCGGCAATACCGCCCAGATAGCGCATTGGATTCGCGCCGCGCTTGCCTGCCCAATACGACATGGGCGCACCGTTAATAATGATCGGCCCAACCAGCTCGGGCGCAGTGGCGGCAACAATCATGCTGGCCCAGCCCCCCTGGCAATTGCCAATGAGAATTGGCTTGGGGGCCTGCGCGTGCAGTGCGCGGATTTCCGCAAGAAACACAACCTCGGCATCACGCACATCAGCCAGCGTCTGACCTGGCACGGGTTCGGGGCTGAAGGCGGCAAAGTATACGGGATGACCATCCGCCAGCCCCTCGCCGACCTGACTTTCGGGCTTGAACCCCCCGATACCCGCACCGTGACCGGCGCGCGGATCGATAATCAGCATCGGCGCACGATCCTGCCGTGTCGGCTGACCGGCCAGGGGCAGGATTCTGAGGAGGGTATAGTTGACCGGACGCTCGAGGGTTTCGCCCTTGATCACGACCTCATACTCAAAACCCAGCACCGGCGCAATACCTGCGTCCTCGTGACTGCCTGACATATTGCCACGCTGACGCATGGCATCGATAGTCAGTGTGACTCTTTGGGCAGCATCGTGCAGGTAGGCCTGATAATCGGTCCACCAGGACATCGGATTGGCCGACAACACATTGAATTGCCGATTTGCAACAGTATGCATGCTTTGCCCCAGATCCCGGGACTTCTCCAGCATACTGAGATGCAGACGACCGGCTTGCGACAACGAAAGATCGCTCAGCGTCTCGGCATGGCTGCGGCGCTCCTGTGCGGCACGTTCAATGTGTTCCAGCTGACGCTGTGTGGCCGCCTGTGCAGCGGCCACCAGATCATCATTCCAGGAAAATGCCGTCGTTGTCATGTGTATCCCCTTTCATACGTGATGGACATACCTTACGGGGATGAAATGACGTGGTAATGACGTTGGCTTGACACTTATATTGCGCCGCAGCAAAAAAGAACCGGGGGAATACTGACTGTCTGAAAACCGCCAAAGAAATTGCGTGTAGTCACCAGGAGAAGTACGATGAACCCGAAAGCTATTTCCAGTGATGCAATCGCCATGAACCCACACGCAGCCGCTCTGATCCAGCAATTCAGCCTGATCGCACACCCCGAAGGGGGCTTTTACCGTGAAACCTACCGTGCGCCTCTGCAGGTGCAGTCACCCGTGCACGCAGGGCTGCGCCCCGCCTTCACCAGTATTCACTTTCTTCTGGCAAATGGCCACTATTCTGCATGGCACAGAGTGGCATCGGACGAAAGCTGGTTCTTCCACACCGGTTGTGATCTGCAAATTTACACCCTGACGCCCCCCACGGGACATAACCATTGCACTGCACCCAGCGTTAACGTTGTCACGCTAGGCCCTGGGGTTGGGCGCTACGAAACCACCATTGCGGCGGGAAACTGGTTTGCAGCCAAGCCTGTTGACGATAACAGCTACTGCTTTGTAAGTTGTGTTGTTGGGCCAGGATTCCTGTTTGAAGATTTTCAGTTGGCTAATTGTGATACGTTGATCGCCCAAGGCTACCAAAACAGTTCCGACTGGCCTTTGATTGAGTCACTTCTTGTGCGTCAGCCCACCTAAATGGGCCATTTCCTGGAACAAACATGACAAGCTCTTTATCCGACTCCGGCAACACACTCGAACACCTGCTGCGCACCATGCCCAAGGCAGAACTGCACATTCACATCGAAGGTTCGCTTGAGCCGGAACTGATGTTTGCGCTGGCCGAACGTAACCACATCCAACTCGGCTACCCCGATGTCGACTCACTCAGGGCAGCCTACGCGTTCACTGATCTGCAAAGTTTTCTGGACATTTACTACGCGGGCGCCAGCGTGTTGTGTACCCGCCAGGACTTCGAAGACATGGCCTGGGCCTACTTCAAACGGGCCAAGGCCGATGGCATAGTGCGTGCCGAACTCTTTTTTGACCCGCAAACGCACATTGCACGGGGCATTCCCATGGCGGTGGTCGTTGCTGGCCTGAAAGCCGCGTGCAGTCGTGCCCGGCAGGAACTTGGCATCAGTTCCGATCTGATCCTTTGTTTTCTGCGCCACCTTTCTGAAGAAGAAGCTTTTGCCACGCTGGAACAGGCCCTGCCCTTTCGTGACGATTTCATTGGCGTGGGGCTCGACTCCAGTGAAAAAGGGCATCCTCCCGAAAAATTTGCGCGGGTATTCGCACGCTGCCGTGAACTGGGCCTGCGTATCGTGGCCCACGCCGGCGAAGAAGGGCCACCCGAGTACATTGAGTCTGCTTTAAACCTTTTGGGTGCGGAACGTATTGATCACGGCGTTCAGGCCATACAGGCGCCGGGATTGATGCAGCGACTGGTGAATCAACAAGTGCCTCTAACCGTCTGCCCGCTTTCTAACATAAAGCTGTGCGTTTTCAAAACACTTGCTGATCACCCGATTGCCCGGATGCTTGAGGCCGGCCTGTGCGTCACCTTGAACTCTGACGACCCCGCGTATTTTGGCGGCTACCTGCTGGAAAATTACCTGCAGACCTTCAAGGCACACGACCTTGGCATGGGCCATGCCTACACTCTGGCACGAAATAGCCTGGTGGCATCGTTTGCACCCGCCACAGAAAAGCAGCGGTGGTTACACGACCTTGATTCTCTGTTTTTTGCGTACGTCCCACGGCAATAATACGTGACTGGTGCAGGTCAGCAACCTGCTCAGGGCGCATCGGTACGCGTCTGATCAACCCAGATCAGTTTATCCGTCTGAAAGCCCTCTTCCTGGGCCTTGGCAATCAGCGCATCTTTAATTTCACCTGACAAAGTTTTATCGCGGGCCAGCATCCAAAGGTAGTCACGGCTATCACCGGCTACCAGTACCCATTGATAATCTTTATCGAGTGCCATGATGTGGTAACCACCGTAGAAGGGGCCAAAGAACGAAACCTTCAATGACCCAATGGTCGGATCTCCATTGAAAAGCCCTCGCCCAACGGCTTTTTTCCACTGTTGACGCTGCGTGTTGTAGCCTTCGTTGATCACCTGGATGCTGCCATTGGGCGCAAGGGAATAGGTTGCCTTAACATCGGTCAGACCCCTTTCAAAGGAATGGTCGAGACGTGCAATTTCATACCACTGCCCCAAGTAACGCTGAATATCGAATTGCGCAACAGGTTCGATCCCTTTGGGTGGCAAGGTGGAACAGGCAGAAAGCAGAATGGAACAAGCAACTGCGGCCAGTACCGTACGGCGAGATTTTGAAAACATGGCAGCTTCAGAGAAATTTTCAGTATTGAATCAGGAATAGTCGGGATTGATCAGCACACGGCGAGCTATGATTACAACCTGTTAACAACATCGCCCGACAACAAAAAACAAATAAACATGGACAGACAAACACACCCCTCAATTATCACCCCTGTGCTCATTGCCGGGTGTCTTATTATTCTGGTCAGCTTTGCGGTTCGCGCTTCGTTTGGTATTTTTCAGTTACCCATCGCACAAGAATTCAACTGGCCTCGGGCAGAGTTCTCGTTGGCGATTGCAATTCAAAACCTGGCCTGGGGGTTTGGCCAGCCAATCTTCGGTGCTATTGCCGAGCGGTTCGGTGACAAAAGGGCCATTGTGCTCGGTGCACTGGCCTACGCTGCAGGCCTGGTACTGTCATCGGCCGCAGTCACCCCGCAGGCACACCAACTACTTGCAATTCTTGTAGGTTTTGGCATTGCAGGCACAGGCTTTGGCGTCATTCTGGCGGTTATAGGCCGGGCCAGCTCAGAAGAAAACAGATCCATGTCGCTGGCGATTGCAACGGCAGCGGGGTCAGCCGGCCAGGTGTTTGGTCCACTGATTGCCGAATGGCTGCTCAGCGTTACGACCTGGCACGCTGTGTTCCTTGTTTTTGCTGCGGCCATCCTGGCCATCGTCTGTATATTGCCCATTGTGAAAGTGCCTGAGACACCAGCACAGTCATTGCAGCCCCACGAGCGCATGGGACACGTGGTTTCCAAAGCCATTAAAGATCCCACTTTCATGCTGATTTTCCTCGGATTTTTCTCCTGCGGTTACCAGTTGGGCTTCATCACGGCGCATTTTCCTGCTTTTGTCACCGAGCTGTGCGGGCCGATTCAGCCCGGCAGTTTGTTGCACTCACTGGGCGTTCAAACAACTTCAGCGCTGGGAGCCGCAGCCATCTCGGTCATCGGACTGGCCAACATCGTCGGCACACTGACTGCAGGCTGGCTTGGCAAGCACTATTCGAAAAAAAATCTGCTGGCGCTTGTGTATGCAGGGCGTACCGTCATTGCAGCCTGGTTCATTCTTGCACCCGTCACACCCGCCAGCATCCTGATATTTTCGGCCTTGATGGGGGCGCTCTGGCTGGCGACTGTACCCCTGACATCCGGGCTGGTCGCTCAGATTTATGGCTTGCGGTACATGGGTACGCTGTATGGCATCGTTTTTTTCAGCCACCAGCTGGGCAGTTTTCTGGGCGTCATGCTGGGTGGATCCATGTACGACGCATTTGGTGATTACACGCTCGTTTGGTGGATTGGTGTAGGGGTGGGCGCTTTCAGCGCGCTGATACATCTTCCGGTCAAAGAGCGTCCGTTCAAATTTCATCCTGCCTGATCAACGCTCTATTTGAATCAAAACGCTCCGTTCGCATTTAAAGACTCAGCGGCGGCGGTTTCAAAACTAACCCAATGTCACCTCACACAGTAAAAACGGCTCACACACCCGACATCCCCCCTCCTTTGCACAGCGCACTCTGTGTCGTTGTGGCCGGTATTTGTGCAGCACTGCACATCTGGAAATTGCCACCCGCACTGCCCGGCCTGCAGGCCGATTTCGGGCTTGATCTGATCGGGTCGGGTTTCCTGTTGTCGATCATTCAACTGGCCGGAATGTCACTGGGCTTACCGATTGGACTGATGGCTGAGCGCATCGGCCTGCGCAGATGCATCCTGTCGGGTCTGGGTATCATTGCGATTGCGTCAACACTAGGCGCGCTCTTCGACGCCATAACACTGGTTCTTCTGTTTCGAGCCATTGAGGGGTGCGGGTTCTTGATGGTGGCGTTGCCTGCTCCCCCCATGATCCGGCGTCTGGTGTCTCCGGCCAGTTTAAGCAGAGTCATGGGCCTTTGGAGCTGTCACATGCCTATCGGAACAATCACGGTTCTGATAGTGGGTGCATGGGTGCTGACCTTGGTTGAATGGCGCACTCTTTGGTTGTTGCTGGCTGCGCTGACCGCAGCCGTGCTCTGGCTGGTGTGGGTAATGGTCCCATCCGATGCAACTCACCACCAGAAACAACAAGGCACCCTTCACCCAATTTCCAGGCCCAGCGTCTGGCAGTCCGTAAAGCTGACACTAAGCACCGGCAAAGTGTGGTTGGTCGCACTGATCTTCGGAACCTACTCAGGGCAGTGGATGGCGGTCATCGGCTTTCTGCCCACTATCTATACATCATCGGGTGTCAATGGAGCCACAGCTGCCCTGCTCACCAGCCTGGTCGCGGGCGCCAACATTGCAGGCAACCTGCTGGCAGGGCAACTATTGCACCGGAACTGGCCTGCCGGGCGCCTGATCGTGACCGGTTTCACTG
>JAAYGT010000084.1 GCA_012727555.1 Alcaligenaceae bacterium
CCTCCATCCTGCGTGAAGCGGCGCGTTGTGTCGCCCCGGGCGGGCGCCTCGTTTATGCCACCTGCAGCGTGCTCCCCGCCGAAAACGAAGATCAAGTGCAGGCTTTTCTGGCAGATCACCCCGAATTTTCCCTGGTGGATGTCGCCGATGTGCTCAAGGATCGTTGCGGAAATCTGACATTCCAGGGGCCTTACCTGCAGTTACGGCCGGATACACACGGAACAGACGGTTTTTTTGCTGCAGTCCTGCAGCGTGCCAAGCCTGAAACCGTGGCCTGAATTTGCTGTGGTCCACTTGACAGATCGCAAGTCCTGACTGAAATTCTTCTGTCATATCAAGGGCATCTGCGATAAACTCATCCAATCTCAACACAGGGCCTGTACATTCGGGCCTCGCATTAAAGGGTCTATGGACAACATTCTTCATTTCCTGGCGGGCGGCTTTCTGCAACTTTCCTGGTGGCAGGTCGCTTTGGTCACGCTGGTTGCCACGCACATCACCATTGTTGCCGTCACGGTTTTCCTGCACCGCAGCCAGGCGCACCGTGGTCTCGACCTTCACCCGGCCGTCATGCATTTCTTCCGTTTCTGGCTCTGGCTTACAACGGGTATGGTCACCAAGGAATGGGTTGCCATTCACCGCAAGCACCACGCAAAATGCGAACGTGAAGGCGATCCCCATTCACCTGTCGTGTTCGGTCTGGGCAAGGTGTTTTTCCGTGGTGCCGAACTGTACCGTGCTGAAGCCACCAACCCTGAAACCCTTAAGCGTTTTGGTCACGGCACTCCCGACGACTGGCTCGAACGAAATGTGTACACACGTCACAGCCTGCTGGGTGTGCTTATTATGCTGGGCATCGATCTCGCCTTGTTCGGGGTACTGGGTCTTACCGTATGGGCTATTCAAATGGCCTGGATTCCCTTCTGGGCTGCGGGTGTGGTCAACGGTATAGGTCATGCCTGGGGGTACCGTAATTTTGCAAGCCCCGACACCAGCACCAATGTCATGCCCTGGGGCATCATCATCGGTGGTGAAGAACTGCACAATAATCACCATGCCTACGGTACGTCGGCCAAATTTTCGGCCAAGTGGTACGAATTTGATCTGGGCTGGTGCTACATTCAAGTGCTGCGTGCGCTGGGTCTGGCCAAGGTCAAGAAGCTTGCGCCCAAACTCAAGCTTGAACAGCCCAAGCCTGTGGCCGATGAGCGCACTCTGCAGGGGGTCATCACCCACCGCTACGAAATTCTTGCCCGCTACACTGACCTGGTGCGTAAAGCGGCGGCCGAAGAACTGAACCGCATGCGTCCCTTGCGCAAGGAAGGCAATCCCGACTGCAGTTTCGATCTTCTCAGCCAGTGCAAGGAACTTATCGCCAAACCCGATGACTCAAACCTTGAGCCCGCGCAAAAACAACAGCTCGACACCATTCTGGCCCAGAACCAGTCGTTGTCAACGCTGGTGCAAATGCGCCGCGAACTGGTGCGCCTGTGGGAAAGCTCCAGTGCCAGCAGTGAACAGCTCCTCGCCGATCTTCAGGCCTGGTGCCAGCGTGCACAACAAAGCGGTATTGACAGTCTCGAGCAGTTTGCCTACCGCCTGCGCCGCTACGCGGCATGATCTCGGGGCTCAATCCCCAGCAGCAGGCCGCCGTTACCTTGCCTACTGGCCATGCCTTGGTGCTGGCCGGGGCGGGTAGTGGTAAAACCCGGGTTCTCACCACGCGTATGGCCTGGCTCATTCAAACGAACCAGGCCAGCCCGCAGGCACTGCTGGCAGTCACCTTCACCAATAAATCGGCGCGCGAGATGCTCACGCGCCTTTCGTCATTGCTGCCCATCAATACCCGGGGCATGTGGGTGGGCACATTTCACGGCTTATGTAACCGCTTGCTGCGTGCACATCATCGCGATGCCGGTTTGCCGCAAACCTTCCAGATCCTGGATACCGCCGATCAGTTGTCCGCCATCAAGCGTCTGGTGAAGGCGGCCAATATCGACGACGACAAGTTCCCGCCACGCGATATCCAGCGCTTCATCAACAATGCCAAGGAAGAGGGCTTGCGCCCGCACGCCGTGCAGGCACCTGATCCGTTCCGTCGCCGCATGGTGGAAATTTACGCGCTGTATCAGGAGCAATGTGAGCGTGAAGGCGTCGTTGATTTCCCTGAATTGCTGTTGCGTGCCTATGAGTTGCTGCAACGCAATACTTCGGTGCGTGAGCACTACCAGCGGCGTTTCCAGCATCTGCTGATCGATGAGTTCCAGGACACCAACACCCTGCAGTACCGGTGGCTGACACTGTTGGCCGGTGGCGGTGCAACCATGTTTGCCGTGGGCGACGATGACCAGTCCATTTATGCATTTCGTGGCGCCAATGTGGGTAATATGGCCAGTTTCGAGCGCGATTACGCCCATGGGCAGGTTATCCGTCTTGAGCAGAATTACCGTTCGTACGGGCACATTCTTGATTCTGCCAATGCGCTCATTGCTCACAACAGCGGGCGTCTTGGCAAAAACCTCTGGACAGAACAAGGTGAAGGCGAACCAGTGCGTGTCATCGAGCAACCGTCCGATCTGCTCGAAGCGCAATGGATCATCGATGAAATTCGTGCCCTGATCAACGATGGCCGGTTACGGCGAGAAATTGCCGTGTTGTATCGCAGCAACGCCCAGTCGCGCGTCATTGAGCATGCACTTTTTTCGGCGGGCATTCCGTACAAGGTTTATGGTGGCTTACGGTTTTTCGAGCGCCAGGAAGTCAAGCATGCACTGGCCTACCTGCGTCTCATGGACAACCCTCACGACGACACATCCTGGCTGCGTATCGTCAATTTTCCGCCTCGCGGCATCGGCGCACGTTCACTTGAGCAACAAACTGATCTTGCGCGTGAACATAACGGCAGCCTGTATGCGGTGGTCGAACGTGTGCCCGGCAAAGCGGGTGCCAATCTGCTCAAGTTTGCCCAGCTTGTGCAGCGCATGGCGCACGAGGCGCAGCATCTGTCTCTCCCTGAATTGATCGAGCATGTGGTGCATGAAAGTGGTTTGCTAGCGCATTACCAGGCCGATCGTGAAGGCGCCGAACGCATTGAAAACCTCCAGGAACTGGTCAATGCGGCAGCAGCATTTGTTGCCGAAGAGCAATTCGACAATCTGCCCGCAGGGCGTATTCCTGATCTGGCCGTCATGTCGCCGCTGGCTGCTTTTCTGACACATGCCTCACTGGAGGCCGGTGACAATCAGGCCCAGGCTGGCGATGATGCGGTTCAACTCATGACCGTCCACGCGGCGAAAGGCCTGGAATTTGACTCTGTCTTCATTACCGGGGTCGAAGAGGGGCTTTTTCCCCACGAAAACAGCCTTAGTGATGCTTCCGGCGTCGAGGAAGAGCGCCGGCTCATGTATGTGGCCATCACGCGTGCCCGCGAGCGCCTGTATCTTACGCTGGCGCAAAGTCGCATGCTCCATGGTCAAACACGTTATGGCATGCGTTCGCGTTTCCTCGCCGAAATTCCCGAACAGCATTTGAAGTGGTTGACGCCACGGATCCGCCGCACTCAAACCGATGCTGCACCCTGGAGCGGGGCCTTTCGCCGTGGTGGTGCATCCTTTGGCGGTGATTCTGGCAGTGCTTACAGTGCCGTGCCTGCGGCGCCCCGTAGCGCTACCGCAGCCGTGATGGTGGCCGGGAAAGAGTTCCGTATTGGTACGGGGGTGCAGCACGAACGCTTTGGTGAAGGTACGGTGATCGGCCTGAGCGGTAGTGGTGCAGATGCCCAGGCGCAGATCCAGTTTCGTGAGGCAGGCCTCAAGACACTGGCGCTTGCTGTGGCAGCGCCCAAGCTCCAGATAACGGCGGGTTGATCCGGTGTGCAAACGGGCGGGTGCCGCAGCAACGTGCCATGCTTTTTCTGCGCTCGCCCGTCGTTTCGTTCAGCGCCGGATGCCGCCCGTGTAACGCTGATGCAGTTTCTGTGCAGCCAGATCCAGCGTGAAGCCCAGTGCACCAATCAGAACAATAACCGCCATCAGTTCCGAATAGGCAAGACGGTCTCGGGTATCAAGAATGAAATAGCCCAAACCTGAGCTGACGCCCAGCATCTCGCACGGTACAAGAACAATCCAGATGATCCCAATGGCCAGTCGTACTCCCGTCAGAAGGTGGCTCATGATCCCTGGAATCACGATATGACGCAGTCGTTCGAGACGAGTGGCGCTCAGGCTGTTGGCCAGCAGGATCCATTGCGGGTTCAGTTGCTTCACACCCGCCGCCGTGTTCATCATGATGGGCCATACGGCTGCAAAGGTCAGCAGAAAGTAAATCGGGGCATCGCCAATGCCGAAAATCATCACGGCGATCGGCATCCATGACAGCGGGGAAATCATGCGCAGAAACTGGAAAGCACCGCTGGTGCTGTTTTCCAGGATGCGACTGTGCCCCAGCGCCAACCCCAGCGGAACACCGATCAGAACAGCCAGTGTCAGACCGACCAGCACACGTTTCAGACTGGTGATGGCGTGGAGGGTCAACTGGTTGTCGAACACCAGATCAAAGAGGCTGTGAAAAGTCTGGCCTGGGCCCAGCAACGCAGCCAGCCCGATCCGTTGTTGCAGAAGCCACACACCGATCGACCAGAGGCCGATCAGACACAGAAGCCCCAGCGTTGCCAGCACCACACGGGTTGTTGAGGCACGGTACAGTCCAGCCGACAAACCGGATAAACCATTTGTTGGCCAGGATGATCGCGTTGGCGTATTAAAGTGATCAGGTACTGTACGGGCAAGCTGTTTGTTCATGACACGTTCCTGGCCGTTCAGGCTGCAATCACTTCGGTGCGTTCATAGCTGTCAGGCAAGCCAAACACCGATGGCCCACCCAGCTGATCGATGGCCGCGCGGGCAAAACGGGCGTCTACCAGGTCGCTGGCGGCAAACGCGGGCTCCAGCGTGTTCAGAAAATCGTTTTGACCGGCGACCCGTGTGGTTTTCAGGTGTGTGATCAGGGCTTCGGTGTAGGCTGCAAACGGATAGGGCTGGAAATCGATGCGCTGGGTATTCCAGCCGGTGTTGATCAGCGCGCCGCTGCGCTCGTAGGCCTGACGATCAAATTGTGCCGGCACCAGCACACGTGCCAGCGTATCGGCCGTGTGAGGGGTGTATTGCTGCGCATGGCCTTTTGACAAAATACGTGCTGTTTCTTCCCTGTTCTGCTGGATCCAGGCCTGGGCACCGACCACGGCATTCACGACCTTCTGTGTCCATTCCGGGCGTTCAACGGTATCGTTCTCGTGCATGAGCACCACACAGCAGGCATGATCTTTCCAGACATCACCTGTGAAACGGTGTACTTTGCCAACCCCAAGTGCTTCGGCCGCCGCATTGAAGGGTTCGGCAACGATATACCCTGAAATCTGGCGGTTTGCGATGGCGGGCAGCATGTCGGAAGGGGCCATGACCACCAGTTTCACCTGCTGTGGCCCGGGTGTGCCATCGATGACAGGCTCCAGTCCGGCGCGTTGCAGAATCTGCTGCAGTACAACGTTGTGGATCGAATACCAGAAGGGAATGGCGACTGTCGTGCCACCCAGGTCGGTGGTTTTGGCAATGTTCGGTGCAACGGTCAGGCCAGAACCCGACATGTGGTTCCATGCAACCACCTTGACAGGTGCCTTGCTGGCATAGCGGGCCCAGATCGTCATGGGTGACAGCAGGTGAACGGCATTGACCTGACCACTCAGAAACGCCTCGACCAACTGAGCCCAACTGCGGAACAGCCGGGGTTTTTCAACGTTCAGGCCTTGTTGCTGGAAGAGTCCGTTGTTGTGTGCAACCAGCAGGGGTGTGGCATCAGTGATCGGCAGGTAGCCAATGCGCAGCGGCTGGTCAGTTTTGGCTGCCAATGCCTGTCGGTGTTGTGCAAGCAGGGGCAGGGCACCGGCCGTGGTCAGCAGGGTGGCCAGTTTCAGAAGGTCGCGTCGGGTGCGCTGCGTTTTGACAGAAGGCGTGAAAAGCTTCATTGGGTCAGACTCACTGTAGAGTGTGTGGGGCGTTGAGTACGTGCGCGCCGTAAAGTATGCAGAATGTCCAGTCGGGTCGCTTCGAGCGCATCGATTGCATCGTCACGTGGATGCTCAAGTTCAATGCACCACTCACCGATTTGTTCGCCCGGTTTCCCGCCCAGCAAAATGATGCGGTTTGCCATGCGCAATGCTTCATCGATATCGTGCGTGACCATTACCACGGCAGTCTTGTGCGCGCGCGCTATGCTCAGAACGAGGTCCTGCATTTGTGCGCGTGTTACTTCATCAAGCGCGCTGAAGGGCTCGTCCAGCAACAGAAGGCGGGGTTCACGCACCAGCGTGCGAGCCAGCGCAGTGCGTTGGGCCATCCCGCCCGAAAGTTCGCCGGGATAACGTGTTTGTGCGTCGGTCAGGCCCACCTCGCGCAAGGCCTGGTCGATGCGTGATTGACGGGTTTGCGCGTCAAGGTTGGGTTGGTGTTTGAAGTCCATGCCGAAACCGACGTTGTCACGCAGGTTCAGCCAGGGTAGCAGGCTGGGGTCCTGAAAGACAAAACCGAGTGCGGGATGGGGGCCGCGGAGTCGTTCGCCTTCGACATGAACCTCGCCCGATTCCGCGTGTTGCAGCCCGGCCAATACACGCAGCAGTGAAGACTTCCCTACGCCGCTGGGGCCAAGCAAGGCGATGATGTCCATGGGACGCACCTGCAGTGAAAAGTTCTGCAAAACGGGCAGCGCGCTGCCTGCATGGGGATAACGCAAGGTGAGGGAGTCTGCACGCAGCATGGCGTTCTTCCAGGTCAATCAGGAATAAGGTGAAAGTCGTCCTTGCCCACGCCGCAGTCCGGGCATACCCAGTCGTCAGGAAGGTCAGCCAGTGGCGTGCCTGGGGCAATACCATGCTCAGGCAGTCCGGCCTGTTCGTCGTAGATCAGTCCACAGGGAGCGCACATCCATTGTTTGCTCATGCTGAAACTCCGGTAATGGCGGTTTCCCGATGTGTGGCAGCCTGTTGCAGATCGTGGATTTCCTTGCGCAAATGCTTGAGTGCAGGCGTCACGATGGCAACGAACATGGCTTCGCGCAGACGCCGCTGGGCCGGATGACGCATCAGGTAAGCTTTGGCACCTGCATGCAGCATGGCAGATTGCGTTGCGCGCAAGGCAAGTTCCGACGTCTTCAGTCGCGCCTCCAGCACAGGTAATAATCGGGCGTGTCCTTCCTGCGCATCGAGTGCGAGTGCACGGACTGTGTCGTTCAGCATCTCGTGCTCGTGCGTGAGCTCTTCGATGGTGTCGTCCAGAAAGACGTTGACGTGACTGTGGCTCACATTGGATTCACGGATGGTTTTAAGGCTGGCTTTTATAAGTCCCAGTCCCATGCCCGTCTGGCCCAATATGAATCCGGGTTTGATGCGCTGGATGAAATCTTTGAATTGCCCGGGTTCGGCCAGAACATCGCTGTGCGGTATATTGACCTGATCAAAGCGCACATTCAGGGTCCGGGTGCCTTCCAGCGCGCTGAATTCAGGGCAGGGGTGCAGGGTAAGGCCTGCTGTATCAGCATCAATCGCAAGCATCACGTAGCCCTCATCGGGTACCTGGGCAGCAACGATCAGCAAATGACCCTGGCCGGCATTGGATACCCAGGGCAGTGAGCCACTGATGCGGTACCCATCGGCTGTACGGTATGCCGTGAGACGGATTTTTTCAATGCCTGCAAGGTGTTTGACTGGATTGGACATGCCTGTGCCGGCACGCAGCGTGCCGGATGCAACCGCTTCAAGATACCGGGAACGCAGCGCCGTATTGGACGTGTGCGACAGGTACCACGCGCAGGTTGACTGGCACCAGACCAGGAATGCGGTCGAACCGCATTCTTCGGCCACAAGGGATGTGACAGCAATTTGCCAGGACAAATCGAGGCCCAGGCCGCCATCCGATGGTTCAATCGCAGCGGCATAACCACCCACACGTCCAAGTGCACCCATGAAGGCATCTGGATAAAGGCCCTCGCGGTCAATCGAGGGTGTCAGTGGTGCCAGTTCGGTGCGAACACTCTGGCGAACTGTCTCAAGCAGGTTATGGGCAGCTTCGATCATTGCTTTGCATGCTCCTCAGGCGTACGCCTGCAGTTCCGGATTGATCGGGGTACGTGCAAGGTTATTGGCGTAGTTGCATAACGTGGCCAGACTGACCCCCAGCACGACTTCCAGCGCATTGGCTTCGGTGTAACCCGCATCGAACAAGGCCTGCAGCGTTGCGTCATCGACGTCGCCCTTGTTCGTCATTACATCAATGGTGAAGCGAGCGAGTGTATTCAAACGTTCATCGCCCAGAGCACGGGTTGTTCGTAATGCCTCGATGATGTCTTCAGGCATGGCCAGTTTTTTGCGGGCCAATGCGGTGTGCCCGGCAACACAGAAGTCGCAACCATTCAATTTTGCTGCCGTGATTTGTACAACTTCGCGCTCCTCAGGGCTCAGGCCGGTACGCGCATTGATGCCTCCCACGATCTGATAGGTTTCAAGTGCAACAGGTGCATTAGCCAGTACACCAATCAGATTGGGCAAGAATCCATTATTGCGAATGGCGGTCTGAAGGCGTTCACGGGAAGCTTCCGGAGCGGTGTCAAGTGAGTGCAGGGTCAGGCGGTTCATCGGGATGGGGCACCATAGGCTGTTGAGAAAATCAGGTTTTCATTCTAGAAACCCTGGATCTGGCAGGGAACGAATAAAAAACTATTTCCTTATAAGACGCTACGGCATATGTTTATGCTCAAGGCACCGTATTGCCGACTCAGAAGCAGAGCCTGCAGCTTGGACCACGGGTTTCCGGTTTCTGGCAAGAGGGGTAGGCTACGTATAAACCCTGATTACGGTTTTCTGAAACCTGAGCTTCTGTATAAAGAAATACTAATGATTCGCTCAGTTCAATACACTGTTTATTGAGACAAGTTCGTTGTGCTCTGCGCTTGCCCTTTGCCTGCGCAGAAAATTATCAATAATTTTTCATCGTGCTGCCGGCTGGTATGTCCGTCTCTGGTGTGCCAGTCAGTGCAGTTTCTTCATCGCAAAGGAGAATCCGTGCCTCTCGAGCTTTTACCTTTGGCATTGGTCGATGGTGTTGCCTATGCCAGTCTGCTTTTCCTTGTTTCCATGGGGCTTACCCTGGTATTCGGGGTTATGGGCATTCTCAACGTAGCCCATGGTGCTTTTTATGCCTATGGCGGTTATGCCGCTTCAACACTGGTTATGTACTTGGTGTCGTCGGGTTTCCAATCACCGTTCGTGCTGCTGCCGGCATTGTTTGTGGCCGCTATTGGTATCGGCCTTATCGTTGGCTGGGTCCTTGAATTCACCCTCATTCGCCGTGCCCATGCCTACGATCCCATTCTCAAACTGTTGCTTACTTTTGGTGCGTTTTTGATGCTGGAAGATCTGCAACGCCTGATCTGGGGCGTGCAACCCTACAGTGCCAGCGAAGTCGTGGGCAGTCTGGGTAATATTCAGTTGGGCGACATTACCTACACCACCTACCAGATTGTCGTTGTTCCACTGACTGCACTGCTTGCCTATGGGTTGCTGGAATATTTTCTGAAATATACCCGTCTGGGCAAACAGACTGTGGCGACCACGCACAACC
>JAAYGT010000085.1 GCA_012727555.1 Alcaligenaceae bacterium
GCGCGACATTGAGTGTCGCAGGCGGGTTTTCTATCGATCATCGCTTGTAGTGTTAAGTGTGCAGTTCCCTCGGATCACCTTGCCAGTTCCCATCCTTGACCCGGACACCCTTTCTGACTTCGTGCATGACATACACCCAGGCGGTCGTCCATCTATTCTGGCTTTGCACCTGAATCAAGACGCGATCGTACAAGCCGGGCTCACCCGGGGTGAACCCTTCCAGCCAGTCCAGCGGGGGCAGGGCAGATTCGGCATCTTCAAACGCCAGCACCTCGCCGTGCACGGTGTCCCAGTCACCTTCGGGCCTGCAGGTTTCGGCAGACTTGAAATTCTGTTGCGTTCGGGCATCGGCCAGTGGAGTGCCGGTACCGAGCGCCAGCGCATGACCGTCGGGAATGATCAGGGCGGGGTAGCCGGCGGGCAAGTGATACAGTTGCCCCCAGGTTGTGGCCGGGTGGCAGGCCGTGGCGGCCTGGCACAGACGCTCATGGTTGTGAAAGCCCCGCTTCAGGGTGCCATAGACAAAAACGCGCAGCATTGGATTCTCGTTCATAGACGCAAGCCTAAGAAATTGAAGGTTCAAAAGTACCGGTCCGGCAAGCGGACCCCGGACTTCTAACCAATGACTTCAAACCTTCAGAAAATATCAAACATCAAACACCTCAGGTTCAAACCTCAAACAAACCCCATCGTGCCATGCTGCCCGTCTTGCTTGAGCGCACTTTCGGCCTGCAAAGCCTGCACCAGGTCCTGCACCGTGTTCAGGCGGCGCAGATGATGCTGGCGGCACACGGCGGCAAAGTCGCCCGGGGTCAGGTTGTGCAGACGGCGAATGGCCTGTTCATCGGCTTGTTCCGGGCGTGGCAGGTTCAGCCAGTCGCTGTAGTCACGCAGCAGTTCAACGCTTTGTTGTGGTTTCAGGTAGCCAAACCTTACCTTCAGGTCGAAGCGGCGCAGTGACGCGGCGTCCAGGTTGTCCATCAGGTTGGTCGAAGCAATGAAAATCCCCCGGTAGCTTTCCATCTGGGTGAGCATTTCATTGACCAAGGTGGTTTCCCAGTGGGTGCGGGCTGTGCGGCGTTCCTGCAGGAAGCTGTCCACTTCATCGAGTAGCAAGATGGCACCTTCCTGTTCGGCTTCGGTAAACGCCTTGGCAATGTTCTGCTCGTTTTCCCCCACCCATTTCGACATCAGGTCGGAAACGCGTTTGACCAGCAGCGGTTTGTTCAGGGACCGTGCCAACCACTGCCCGAAAGCGGTCTTGCCGGTACCGGGCGGGCCGTACAGGCACAGGCTGCCCCGACCGTTCAGGCGCAAGCCATCGGCCAGGGTCTGCAGATCAGTGTTGGCATTCAGGTAGTCCAGACAATAGGGCAGGGTGCCAGCAGCCACAATGGGTCGGCGTTTCTGGCCCAGCAGGGCGCGGCTGCGTTCCAGGGTTTGCACCACGCCGGCCCAGCGTTCCGGTTCGCCAGGCAGCGCAGCCAATCCCACCACTTTGGCGGCGCGTTCCAGTTGGGCAGGCAGCAAATCGTTCAGGTCGGCCAGGGCGTCCAGCGCGGCAGGGTCAGTCACGTGTTCCCCCACCAGTTTCTGCACGATCTGGCGGCGCACGGCATGGGGCGGAATGTTCATTTCCACGGAATAGTCGAAGCGGCGCAGGTAGGCGGGGTCAATCTGCGGGTCGTTGGTGATCCAGATGGTGGGGATCCGGTTACCTTCCAGCGCACGGTTCACCCAGGCCTTGGCGTTGATGGCATTGCTGTTGTCGCGCCGGCGCAGCCCCAGAAACTGGGCCAGACCCTGGTTGGTGTTGCCCGGGAAAATATCTTCCACTTCGTCAAAGAGCAGGGCGGAATCGCCCTGGTTGCGCAAGGCACGCTGGCTGAACATCAGGCTTTGCAGGCGCATGCGCGGGTTTAGTGGGTCGCCATCGGAATCGGCATGGGCAATTTCAAACAGCCGCCAGTCCAGGGCTGTGATCAGTGCTTTGGCGTATTCGGTTTTACCGGTGCCGGGTGGGCCATACAGCAGAATGTTCAGGCCTTCGCTGCCCTGGGCCAGTGCCCCTTTCAGGTAACGCAGCAGCAGCTCGGTGTCTTTGTGCTGGTGCGGAAAATCGTTCAGTGTCAGTGTGCCCTTGGTGGCCGGGTGCAGCACCTGCTGGCTCAGTTCTTCGTCGTTGACCATGGCGTTCAGAATGACACCGCGCAATTCCCGCACCAGACTTACTTTGCGGGGCAGGGGTTCTTCATCGTGGTCGATTTCAATGAGCCCGGAGGCGCGCAGGGTGCCATCGCGGCGCAGGGCGGTTTCAATGGCCTGGCCATCGTGACCCGTGACCGTGGCCAGCGCACGCACCATGCCGGAATCGGTGAAGGCAACCCGCGCGGGAGACAAGGCTTCGCAAAACGCAGGAAATTCCGCCATGGCGGCGGCAAAGGCTATGATGCCTTTTTCCACATCGTTGAGCATGACCAGGCGTTCCAGGCGCTCGATGTTGCGAAACAGCGGCAGGTTGGCATTCACGCCGCGCGCCAGCCAGGCGGACCGGCCTTCGGTCAGAATGGCTTTGATCATTTTGCGACGCAAGGGCGGTGTCAGGCGCAGTTCGCGCCTTGACGGGCGTGCGCCCGTGCGCCGGTTGCCCAGGTAGCGCATGTACAAGGTTTCGGGCAGGGTGGTGCGGGCCTCTTCCGTGGCTTCGTCTTCACCGAGCAGTTCATCCAGATCGTCGTCGGGCAGGTGCCCTTCAAAGAGCCGTTCCAGGTCGCGCAGTGCGGTGATGTCAACGAATTCACTGCTGCCGAAAACGCCTTCCAGACCTGCTCGCGGCGGGTTGTCGAGCCAGCCCAGCGACAAGGACAGATCAATCAGCCAGATTGCCAGCAGAGGCTGGTAGTCTTCCGTGCCGCCGCTCGTGCGTGGCGCGTAACGGGTTTCAGATCCAATGTTCAGGTAGCTGGGCAGGTTGTTCATGAAGGCCTCCGGTCAGGTGTTTCACGAAACAGGATAGCCTTCATGTGCGACTGTTTGTGTCGCAAGTGAGTTTCTCTCAGCTACCATCTGACAGGATAGAACCTTCAATAACCTTAAATGTCTGCTCAATCTCTTCATCAGATACATTCCCCAACTGATCCATCACGCACTTGAGCGATTTTTCACTTAATTTTGTCCAACTATCAGTGTGCC
>JAAYGT010000008.1 GCA_012727555.1 Alcaligenaceae bacterium
AAACAATTGCTGCGCATCCGCTCGGCGCAGCATGGGGTGTCGATGGAGGAAGAGGCCCGTCGTATCCTTCGTGACGCCTTGGTCAGGGTATCCCAACCGCAAGCTCTGGGGCAGCGGCTGAAACAGCGCTTTGCGGACGTGGCCGCTGCAGACTTCGAACTTCCCCCGCGCCCGCTGTCGCGCAGGCCGCCCAGTTGGCACGAGACGCGTGACGAGACACTGTGAATCTGCCTGACACTAATGGGCTGTCCGAATTCATGCGGCCGCGGCCCGCGGATGCGGTGACAGCGTGGCTGGATTGCTTGCCCGCCGAACAGGTGTGGACTCGCGCCAGCCGAACAGGTGTGGACTCGCGCCATCAGCTTTGCAGCCATCGCGCTCGCTTGACACTGGCCGGCTAATGGGTGTCCCTACCAGGCAACGCAGGAAGAGCGCCAGCCACGTCAGCTGTTTAGCCGCTTGAGGTCACGGTAGAAGTTTTCGTGCGGCCCAACCATCAGCAGTTTGAGCGTGCTTTCGTCGAGGACCCGGTAGGCTAGCAGGCAGAGCAAACTGCCCATGCGGAACTTGTAAACCTGCACACCAGCGAGGTCACCCACTTTGGTTTCGCCAGACTCGGGCTGACTGGCAATGGTGCGTACCGCTTCGTCGAGCACGGCTTTCTGCTGCTTGTGCAGTTTTTTGACAGTGCGCTCGAAGGTAGGGGTAACAAGGATTCGCATCAGCCGAACTGGTATTCGCCTACGGGCTCTTCCTGATCGGCGATCAGGATGTCGCGGATGACGCTGAAGGGCAGGTCGGGGTTTTCAGCGGCGATCTTGCCGATCTGAGACCAGTATTCGATCTGTTTGGGTACCGAGCGGTGCTCAATGTTGCCGTAGTGCTTGGCACTTTCGACCAGGGATTCCGAGAGTTTGACGTTGATGGCCATGGCTCACCTCCATTGATATGGATCATTTTAGTCCATAGTGGATCTAAACGGAACCTTGTTGCGCGTGGTGTGAACTGATCACGCCGCCAGTAACTCTTCAGCGATCGCCGTGATCGCAAAGTTTCAATGTCAAGAGCCGTAGGACGCGAGAGTGTCACATACGGTTCTGTGAGCAGTGCGGAGGGAAGTTCCCCAGGCTGACTCGACAATTACCAGTCAGGCTGCCTGGGACAGTAAGCTCTCGTAAGGAATCTTCAGGCCATCGTGAATGAGTTCGGAGTACAGGCGGTTTTCGGAGACGCCCAAGGCTTCAGCCAGACGCTTGGCGCGAAAAACCTTGCTGTCCCGGCGAAAGTGACAGACCGGAACCGGAAAGCCATCGACCAGATGAACCGCCCATCCGCTCGCACCCAACTGTGCTCAAGGGGGGCAGACCACGGTTTTTGTTCAAAGCCTGAAACTGTGGTCTGACCCTTTATCTTTTCTTGACATTGCGATTCATGTGGCGGTGTCAAATAGCCTCAAGTGGTTGCGGTCAAGAGTCGTGAGCGTTCAGGAAACGGCAGGCGCGACCGGCCACTTGTCGGGGATAAGGCACCCGATCAAAGAATACACTTAAATTTGACCACAACAGACAATTACCGCGACCGACGATCATCGGCATCCAGCCGATCCAGAATCGCCAAGGCCTGCTTCACATCACCCGTTGCCGCCATTGCCCTGAAATGGTTCTCAGTGTCCCATGCTGCCAAGGCCCGTGCACTCAGTTCCTCGACCAATTTGTTGGTACTCAGGCCACGACTCTTTGCCAGCGACTTCAAGCGCTCTGCCGTATCATCCGGTAAGCGTATTGTTAGTGTTGTCATTGCCATTCCTCCAGACATTGTGCAGGTGTCAGCACCCGCAGTTGATCAAAGACCAGTTCCCCCTGGCCAAGATCCCGCACATTGTGCGTCACAATCCCTACGGCCCCTCCCGCAAGTGCGAGTTCCACCAAGTGGTTATCTGCCTCATCGGGAAGATTGGGACGCCACCCATAGTAGATTGTCACCCAACGACCACGTTTGGCCAGTGCTGCCAGCACCTGTTCCCGTTCTTGAGCAGTCGTTGCAGTCCCCCAGACATCCCGCTCTAGCAAATCGCAGTACTCCTGCCATAGGGCATTGCCAAACAACGGCTGATAGTTCCCTTCAAGAGCACGGCGCAAGACTTGGCGCGAGGCACCACCTGCCGAGCGCAGTCCCGCTACAAATATATTTGTATCAATAACCAGTCTAACCATAGTGACAGCATATACGACAGCATCCCATCAGGCAAGAAGCACGGGGGAATGCCTTGTTGCTTATGAGGTTTTCCAGAAAATGCTCCGCAGCGCTATGCCAGCCAGCACATTAAGCGAGGTGTCGCCGGGTTTTTGTGGCTTCACCTACCCAGCAGCTCCACGGCCAGGGGCTCGGTTCGATCCTGTTGGTAGATGCGTGCAAGCGGGTTGCTGCCGCCAGTGAAACGCTGGCGGTCGCTGCCATTGTGGTGGATGTCAAATCCCCGACAGCGGCTGGCTTTTACCAGCACTTCGTTTTTATCGAACTGCCCGGCCAACCCGGCCGCTGGATGCTGCCACGCTCACACTTTGCGGGTTTGGCTTGAGGCACCGCGGGGGTCGTTGACGATCCAGCCCTCGACCCTCCCT
>JAAYGT010000086.1 GCA_012727555.1 Alcaligenaceae bacterium
CAGGGTGGCGCCGGAGTCGGCATCAAGCCATTGGCCGCCCACGTAACATTGGTGGCGCAGCAGGGAGGGGTCTTTCAGTTGAAGTTGGGTCATTGTGTTCGAATGGCTGAGATTTGATCAGTAAACACTGCTTGAAGAAGGCGCAGACGGTGCTGTGTTTCTGCCGAATTCCGTTGCCAGGGCACGTGCCGATTTCACCAGCAATGAAACGTCTACACCCACCGCAACGAAGTTGGCGCCCGCTTGCAGATAGGCACGCGCGGCCTCCGGGTCGGCCATCAGGATACCGGCGGCTTTGCCGCAGGCGCGCACCGTTTCAATACCCAAGGTGATAGCTTGCTTGACGTCGGGGTGGTTCGGCTGACCAGGGTAACCCATTGATGCACTCAGGTCGGCCGGACCGAAAAACACACCATCAACACCGTCTGTCTGTGCGATGGCACTCAGGTTGTTCAGTGCCGCCGGGGTTTCTGCCTGAACCAGTACGCACATTTCGGCATTGGCGGTGCGAATGTAATCCGGAATCTGGTTCCAGCGCGATGCCCGTGCCAGCGCTGCACCGACCCCGCGAATGCCGCTGGGTGGGTAAAGCATGGCACGCACCACGTCTGCAGCCTGTTCGGCGGTATCGATCATGGGCACCAGCAAAGTTTGTGCCCCGATATCCAGGTATTGTTTGATGAGTGCGGTGTCGTCATTGACCGGCCTGACGACGGGTTGCACCGGGTAGGGGGCAATGGCCCGCAACTGGTCGA
The DNA here is from genome assembly GCA_012727555.1 of Alcaligenaceae bacterium. Taxonomy (GTDB): domain Bacteria; phylum Pseudomonadota; class Gammaproteobacteria; order Burkholderiales; family Burkholderiaceae_B; genus JAAYGT01. Next base: position 756 of record JAAYGT010000086.1, read on the forward strand.
GAATGGTGCGTACATTGTTGGGTGCGTGTTCCGCATCCAGCAACAACCAGTCGAAGCCGCACCCGGCCAGAGCTTCTGCACAATTGGAATCGGCCAGACCCACCCACAAGCCAATTTGTGGGTTGCCGCTTTGAAGTCGGGCCTTAAAGTGGTTTTTTGGAAGCTGCATCAGAAATTACCGCCAGTATCGGTGAAACGGAAGTGCATGCGTCCCAGCGCACCGTAGTCGGCCTCGAATAGATCACCGGCTTTGGCGGCAACCGGACGCGTGAATGATCCCGCCAGAACAATTTGTCCGGGTTGCAGCGATTCGCCCCAAGGAGCCAGTTTGTTGGCCAGCCACGCCACCCCGATAGCGGGATGGCCTTGCACGCCAGCTGCAAGGCCGGTCTCTTCGACCACATTGTTTTGCCTGAGAATAGCGCCGCACCAGGGCAGATCGACGGCGTTCGGGGCTACTTTTCTGGCACCCAGAACAATGCCGGCATTGGCTGCGTTGTCGCTGATGGTGTCAAACACTTTGCGCATGGCCTTGGTGTTGCGGTCCATTTGCTCGATACGTGAATCAATGATCTCAATGGCCGGCGTCACATAGTCGGTGGCGTCAATCACTTCCTCGAGCGTAACGTCATGGCCGCTGATTTCCTTGCCTGCCAAGGGCTTTTTCAAGATGAAGGCCAGTTCAACTTCAACCCGTGGTGCTATGAAATTGGTCACTGGAATATCCAGTGTATTCCCCTCGGTACAGGTGTAGAGCATGTAATCAAGCAGGGTGCCGTAGTCGGGTTCGTCAATCTGGCTGGCCATTTGCATGGCCCGGCTGGTCAGGCCAATTTTGTGGCCGATCACCTTGGAACCGTTTGCTTTCTGTATTTCCACCCAGGCCCGGCTGATCCGGTAGCCGTCTTCCAGAGTGATTCCTGGAAAGCGTTTCGAAAAGTGTTCGATCTGAACACGGGTCTTGCGGCTGTTTTCAAGTTCGTGTGCCAGTGTGCGAACCTGCATGTCGGTCATCATGATTCATGAACCTTTTTTAAAGAGGGGGTGAAGGCTGCTCAGTTTCATGTCGAATACTTCAGGACCTTCATCGATCTGGAACGTGACGCCGATCGGGCGTTTTTCCAGAAGGGGTGTAAACGTGTTTTTGAGTGTCGTTTCAAGCGCCGTGCCGATGCGTTGATGAGTTTGTGCGGAACGCCCGCGTCCCATGCGAAGATTCAGGTAAATAAAGGCGTAGTCGCCTGCGCCGTGGCTGAAAGCGTGTGCCTGTTCCAACCCTGCTTTTCCGCCATCGGCAACGGCATGGTGGGCGGCCGGGTAAGCCAGAACACGTACACCGCCTACCGGAAAGACGGCGGCACCGTTTTCATCGCGAATTTCGAGCATGGTGTCAGCCAGCGCCCGGCAAAGGGGGGGGATGTCAATGTCGTGTTCAAGATTGGCTGTGTAATACAGCACCAGATGGGGCATGGTTCACCTTGCGAATCAAAGTCGGCCACCGGCCAGATGGCCTGTGCCGAGTATGGCCTGGGGTGCCGGAATGGCCTGGCCGGTTTGCGGAGTGATCGGGAAGACGGCGTTTAGCTGACCCGTTCCCGAGGCAGCAAAGTAAGGGGTCACGATCTCAGCCTTGCCATCGTAGTCAGACCAGCCCAAGGCGCCAAGCAACATGGCGGTGTCGTGCATGAAACCTTCTCCGTGGCCTTTGGCTGCATATTCAGGCAACATCCCGCAGAAGGTGTTCCATTCACCGTGCTCCCACATTTTGATCACATGCTTGTCGAGTTCTTCAAGGAAGGGGCTCCAGATCTTATGGGCAAACTGCGGCGCAACGCCGTTTTGTGCAAAGCGGTGGCTCATGCTGCCACTGGCAAGGAATGCCACCGTTCCATCATAGTGATCTTCCACCGCTTTACGCATGGCCCAACCCAAGCGCGCACTGTCGTTCAGGTAGTGGGCCATGCACAGCGCCGAGACCGAGACGGCTTTGAAGTGCTGGTCGGCATTCATGTAACGCATGGGAACCAGGGTGCCATATTCCGGACCCAGGCTGGTTTTACTGTGTGCCAGGGTTTCCACCTGATACTCGTTGCACACTCGGGCCAACAGTTCGCCCAGTTCGGTATTGCCCGGAATTTCGTACGGAAGGTTCGAAATGAAATGAGGCAGTTCGTTACTGGTATAAACCCCCTTGAAGTGGGCACCGCAGTTGATGTGGTAGTTGGCATTGACAAGCCAGTGCGTGTCAAAAACCACAAATGTATCCACCCCAAGTTCCTTGCAGCGGCGGGCTATTTCATGGTGGCCGTCAATGGCAGCCTGGCGCAGCCCTTTCATGGGACCATCGAGTTCACTTAAGTAGATCGAAGGTACGTGCGTTATTTTGGCCGCCAGGGCAAGTTTTCCCATGATGACACTCCTTGTGATGATTTCGTGACTGGCTATACCGCCGGTTTACGGGTTCATACACCCCAATGAGGGATGTGGTGGCTGCCCATGGAGACTGCAATGTTCTTGGGTTCAAGAAATACTTCGTAGCTCCAGGTGCCGCCTTCACGCCCTGTACCGCTGGCTTTGGTGCCACCGAATGGCTGACGCAGGTCACGCACGTTCTGGCTATTGACAAAGCACATGCCGGCTTCGATGGCAGCAGCCACCCGGTGTGCGCGCCCAATGTTTTCACTCCAGACATAGCTGCTCAGGCCATATTGAATGTCGTTGGCCAGTTCAATGGCGTGGGCTTCGTCACGGAACGGGATGAGGCAGGCCACCGGCCCGAAAATCTCGTCCTGGGCGATTTTCATGCGGTTGTCGACATCGGCAAAAACGGTGGGCAGCACGAAGTTACCCGACTTCAGGGCATCGGCAAGTACCGGACGATCCAGACCACCACACAGCATTCTGGCGCCTTCTTTTGTGCCCAGTTCAATGTAGTGACGCACTTTGGCCAGATGGTCCGGGCTGATCATGGGGCCGACAATGGTTTTTTCGTCCATTGGGTCGCCCACTACAATACGCTTGGCACGTTC
>JAAYGT010000087.1 GCA_012727555.1 Alcaligenaceae bacterium
AACGATGGTTCGGACCTGGTTCATTACCGGGCCACCGACGAGAAGTAACATACGTTAACTATCGGGGAGCACGACCAAATTGAAGATGTCGGCAGAATACAGTCAAATGGATAGACGCACGCAAAACAGGACATGCCATCATGCCTGACACAAGTTTCAGCACGCTGGTTTCAGGCGTTTTCTTGGGTGCGTTGGGCGTGACTGCGCTCACCAACCTGGTTGGCTGGTGGGTCACGCGACGTGATGTCTTCGGGCTTTTTTCCCTTTTTGTGGTGTGCAGTGCACTTCACTGGGCTAATTACGATGGTTTGATTACCCCGGCACTTCAAACCCCAGCACCGGAGTGGATTGCCTCAATGAGCTATTTTCTACTGGGGGCACAAAATGTGACAGGCTCGTTGTGCCAGATCAGGCTGCTTCAGTTGCCGGGCAACTTTCCCGGTATTCTGCGTTACTACCAGGTGTGCGGTATTTTGCCGGGTGTTCTGGTCATGCTGTCCGCCTGTACAGGCAGCCCCAAGGCGCTCTCAACATTGATGTTCGCGTGCCTGTTGCCAGCACCGCTAATTAGTATGCCCGCCTACGTGCGTTTATGGCAAACCGGTGATTTATCGGGGCGTTTAATCGCCTGGGTGCTCCCGTTGCATTTTTTCATCATGTGGCCAGCCATACTGGGCGGGTTGGGCTGGATGGTTATGCATCCATTTTCGTTGTTGGCGGTACGGTGCGCGGCTTTACCGGTAATTTTTGTCATGCATGTCAGCATCGCATTGCAAACCCGTGATGCCGAACGGGCGCGCAATGAGGCCCAAATCCGCGCAGCCGAAGCCCAGTTGAGCTCAGAACGTGAAAAACGAGCACGCCAGGAACGGGAACGCTTCCTGGCACTGATTGCCCATGAAGTGCGGAATCCGGTGGCCGTGATCGAGACGGCAACGCACAGCTTGCGTTTACTCGATCAGCATTGTGCAGCCCCGGAATTGCGCAGCCGCCGTTACGACAGCATCCGGCGGGCCGTTGACCGCATGCGCTCCCTGATGGAATTAACTGAAGCTCAGGAACGCTTGCTGGGTGACACCGCCCATTTTGAGCCGGTTGACCTATGTGCAATCAGTCATTCTTTACGTACAGCACTTGAACCCGCACTCATGGAGCGCGTCGTGATCCATGGGTCGATGCACATTCCCCGGGTGCACGGCGACCCACGCTTGCTTTATTTTGCAGGATTGAACCTGATCGAAAATGCAGCCAGGTATGCTCAACCCGGCACACCCATCCTTCTGGATGTTTACGCTGCTGAAAACCAGGCCGGCAAGGCCGGGGTTGCCTGGCGTGTACGCGATCATGGGCCAGGTATTCCCCCGGAACAAGAACAGAGTATTTTCAAAAGATACCAACGGTTGCATGAGTCGGGGGGACATGCCGGACTGGGTCTGGGACTGCCCTTGGTGCGCGAAATCATGGAAAAACATGGTGGAACCTTACTGCTTGATCGGACCTGGACCCACGGTGCCTGCTTTACACTCTGGTTTCCAGAGCCTGCCTGAATGTGCGCTTTTGCCGACCTGCCAAACATGAATAAACACAACACTCAGGCAAACCTGCAAATCCACGTTGTCGTGGTTGAAGACCACAATGACCTGCGTGAAGAGCTGGTTTTGCACCTTGAATGCGCCGGCTATGCAGCCATTGGCCTGCCCGATGGTTCCACGCTGGATCAGCACTTGCACAATCACCTGTGCCATCTCGTGGTGCTTGACCTTGGCCTTCCCGGAGAAGACGGCCTGACCCTCTGCAAGCGGGTGCGATCGATGTGGCCGCATATTGGGGTTGTTATGCTGACAGCCCGCGGCCTGCCTCAGGATCGCCTGCTGGGGCTGCAAAGCCAGGCGGATGCCTATCTGGTCAAACCAACACCGCCCCAAGAGCTTCTGGCCGTGATTGACAATCTGTTGCGCCGCCTGCACACCATTGACAAGAACCGGGTCTCATCAGGATGCGCACCGTGCTGGCGCTTCAGTACGCAGACGCTTCAACTGACGATCCCTGACGGGCCTGTACTCGCACTTACCCATCACGAAAGCATACTGTTGCAAACTTTGATCCGCTGCGGGCCAGGACCGGCCAGCCGTCGTGAGCTGATCGAGGCACTTGGCGGTAGCTACCTTGATTATGATGAACGTCGTCTCGAAATCGGCATGAGTCGCCTGCGCCGAAAATTGCAGGCGGGTTCCGGTGGAGCAGACGTAATACGCGCTGCGCGCGGTGTGGGTTACCAACTTACCCTGGTTTGCCAGCTTGAACAGTGAGCCCGTCTGGCTGACAACAGGCCCGGGCTGACTGTCAGGATTTGTCAGCCTTGCGTTTGCGTGCAACGCTAGAATTCGGCCAGTTGAAATGCAGGGGCCGACATGACACCATCCTCTTCAGGAGTCCACCGGATGGTGGGCAAGCTGTACGCCGTGTGTTTGATTTTTTTGATGCTGTCTGCTTGCCAGCGAGATCACGCTGCGACAGAACATTCGCGTGATGAAAACATTTCAGTCACCGTAGTGACACTCAAAGAACAATCCGTAACCCTGACACGTGAGTTGACGGGGCGTGCCATCGCTTCTGTTGTCGCTGAAATACGTCCCCAGGCTGACGGTATCGTGCAGCAGCTTTCATTTCAAGAAGGGGGGATCGTACATGCAGGACAGACACTCTATCAACTGGACGATGCCCTGTATCGTGCCGATGTTGCGAGTAATCAGGCCAGTCTGAACCGTTCCCTGGCCACCTTGGAGGCGGCTCGTCTGAATGCACGCCGTTCAGCGGCGCTCTTCAGACACAATGCCGTCAGCCGCCAGGACAATGAAACGGCGCAATCCGCACTTAAAGAAGCGGAAGCCGATGTAGCGCTGGCACGTGCCACCCTTGAACGTAGCCGTATCATGCTGGGCTACACACGCATTGTGGCACCGGTCAGTGGAAAGATAGGCAAATCTTCTGTGACACAAGGGGCACTGGTCAATGCCAACCAGTCCGTTGCCCTTGCCCGCGTACAGCAATTGGATCCCATCCATATCGATCTGAACCAATCGAGCACTGAACTGCTTCAATTGCGCAAAGCACTGCGGCAAGGCAGTCTCAATGATACGCGCGCCATTCCCGTGACTGTCTTGCTTGAAGATGGCACGGTCTATCCGCATACCGGTCAGCTGATCTTCTCCGAGTCGAGCGTAGACCCGGAAACGGGTCGTTACACTCTGCGCGTTACCGTACCGAACCCGGATGACATCCTGCTGCCGGGTACCTATGTGCGAGCAGTGATCAGTTATGGTGAGCGCAAACAGGCAATTCTGGCACCGCAGCAGAGCATTGTGCGCGATGCCAGAGGCACGGCATCGGCCCACGTGGTGAAACCCGATGGGACGGTCGAGCAACGTACCGTCCGAACCGACAGAACACTGGGGGATCAATGGCTCATTGACGAGGGCCTGCAGGCGGGGGACCGGGTGATCGTTGAGGGTTTGCAAAAGCTCAGAGCGGGAGTCGTGGTGCACGCGGCCGAGGCCAAAGTGACCAGCGACTGAACAAAGGTACAGATCATGGCCCAATTTTTCATCACCCGACCGGTTTTTTCATGGGTAGTCGCCATTATCATCATGCTCATGGGCATGTTGTCGATCACGACATTACCTGTATCGCAGTACCCTGCCATTGCGCCACCATCCATTTCCATCAACGCAACCTATTCCGGCGCCTCGGCCAAAACAGTCGAAGACTCAGTGACGCAAATCATCGAACAGAACATGACCAGCCTTGATGGTCTCATGTACTTTTCCTCAACCAGCGACTCGAACGGTGATGCGAGCATCACTCTGACCTTTGAAAACGGTACGGATATTGATACAGCACAGGTTCAGGTCCAGAACAAGCTGTCCCTGGCCACGGCACAATTACCCGATGAAGTGACCAAAGTGGGTATCACAGTCAGCAAAGCCAGCAGTAGTTTCCTGATGGTGCTCGGGTTTGTGTCCGATAACGACAGCATGGATCAGTACGATATTGCCGATTACGTTGTGTCCGATCTGTACGATACGCTTTCACGACTCAAAGGCGTGGGCAGTGTTCAGGTATTCGGGGCACAATATGCACTACGTATCTGGCTGGACCCCGGCAAGCTTGAAACCTACCGGCTCACGGTTTCCGATGTCATCAGTGCCATACAGGCACAAAACGCCCAAGTTGCGGTGGGTGAACTGGGGGGAACCCCGCCAGCAGCCGGGCAACAACTGAATGCCACGATCAATGCACAGGGCCGGATGCAGACAGCCGACCAGTTCAAGCAGATCGTCATCCGCGCCAACACAGAGGGTTCCACCCTGCGACTGGCCGACATTGCACGCGTGGAACTGGGCTCACAAAGTTACAGTACGCTCAGCAGGTACAACGGCAAACCCGCCACAGGGGTTGCCATTTCACTGGCAACCGGGGCAAATGCCTTGGAAACAGCCGAGCGGATCAAACAAACAATCCGTCAGCTCGAAAAAAACTTCCCGCAGGGTCTGAGAGCGGTCGTACCCTATGATACGACCCCCTTTGTCGAGATTTCGATCAAAGGAGTGGTACAAACGCTGTTTGAAGCGATTGTACTCGTGTTTCTGGTGATGTACCTGTTCCTGCAGAATCTGCGGGCCACCCTCATTCCAACCCTGGCCGTACCCGTGGTTCTGCTCGGAACATTCGGTGTCCTGGCAGCGCTGGGTTACTCGATCAATATGCTGACCATGTTTGCCATGGTGCTGGCGATTGGCCTATTGGTGGACGATGCGATCGTGGTCGTTGAAAACGTTGAACGGCTGATGCGTGACGAAACGTTGTCACCCCTTGAGGCCACAAAAAAATCCATGGGGCAGATCACGGGGGCATTGATCGGTATCGGCCTGGTATTGTCTGCTGTCTTTGTTCCCATGGCGTTCATGGCAGGCTCCACCGGTATCATTTACAGGCAGTTCTCTGTGACAATTGTGGCGGCAATGGCCCTGTCGGTGATTGTGGCTTTGGTCTTCACACCGGCACTTTGCGTCACCCTGCTTAAATCTCATGCCCAGCAAAACGATACACAACCGGCCAGACTGATGGATCGTTTTTTTGGGCTGTTCAACCGGGGTTTTGAGGCAGGTACGGCCAGCTACCAGACCAAAGTCCGCCAAATTCTCGGGCGGCCGGGGCGTTTCATGGTGGTTTACCTGGCACTCACGGGGTATATGATCGTTGCCTTTTTCAGGCTACCAGGGGCTTTTCTGCCGGAAGAAGATCAAGGTTTGCTGATGGCCATGTTGCAGACGCCCGTTGGTGCCACGCAAGAACGGACATTAAAGAGTGTGGCCCAGATGGAGCAGTATCTGCTGAACGAGGAAACCTCGTGGGTTGACTCAGTGCTGAGCGTTCAGGGCTTCAGCTTTGCCGGCTCCGGCCAAAACACGGGCGTAGCCTTCGTCAAGCTCAAGGACTGGAGTCTCAGGCGTGACGCCGAGGCAATGGCGGGGGCTATCGGGCAACGCATAACGTCAGCACTCATGACGCTCGGTGATGCGACAGGCTACGCGTTCTCGCCGCCTGCCATTCCGGAGCTGGGAACCGCCAGCGGCTTTGTGTTCTACCTGCAGGATACCGGCAGCATTGGCCATACGGCCTTGGCCGATGCACGAGACCAGTTCCTGAAAGCCGCCGAAAAAAGCCCCCAGTTGCGTAATGTGCGGGCCAATGGCTTGTCAGACAGACCACAATTGCGTCTTGACATCGATGTTGCGAAGGCTGCCGCACTGGGTTTGTCACACGATACGATCACTGACACACTATCAACAGCCTGGGCTGGCAACTACATCGACGACTTTATTGACCGAGGGCGAGTCAAACGGGTTTACTTGCAGGCAGATGCGACCTTCCGGATGGTCCCTGAGGATTTTTTACGCTGGAGTGTACGTAACACGAAGGGCGAGATGGTGCCCTTGTCAACGTTTACCCAGGTGCACTGGGAGTACGGTTCACCCCAACTGGAACGTTACAACGGTGTGCCTGCCATGGAAATCAATGGCGAACCCGCCCAGGGGGTCAGTTCGGGTGATGCTATGTTAGAAGTCGAACGCCTGGTCACACAATTACCGGATGGCGTGAGCATGAGCTGGACCGGAATGTCCTACCAAGAGCGTCAGGCCGGTTCACAAACACCGAAACTCTATGCCCTTTCGCTGCTTTTCGTGTTTCTGTGCCTCGCAGCCATGTACGAAAGCTGGATCATTCCTACGGCTGTACTGATGGTAGCTCCCCTGGGTATCCTGGGCACGGTAATGGCCGCCACGTGGCTGGGTATGGAGCGCGATGTCTATTTCCAGGTTGCCATGCTGACAACTGTTGGGTTAACCAGCAAAAACGCCATTCTGATTGTTGAGTTTGCAAAAGCCAACCTTGAGCAGGGTATGACGTTGATCGCAGGAACGCTGCAGGCTGTGCATGATCGTTTACGTCCCATCCTGATGACCTCGATGGCATTTGGCCTGGGTGTCTTGCCACTGGCTATGGCCAGTGGGGCGGGTTCAGGAGCACAGCGTGCAATCGGAACAGGCGTTCTGGGTGGCATGTTGGCAGGAACGCTGCTGGGAATTTTTTTCATTCCGCTGTTTTTTGTCGTGGTGCAACGTGTCTTTGGCAAAGGCCAGAAACCGCAGGTTCGTGAAGACCAAGACATAACAGCCCAGGTGAACGGAGATTCAAGCCATGTCTGACCACCGGAAACGTGTCAGCCGATTGATCGCAGGGCGTTTGAGTCTATGTTTATTGCTCAGCGGCTGTGCGAACCTTCAGCCAGACGTACCGGGTGCAGACCCCCAGATCCCTGCTGCCTGGCCTGTCGCAGGCTCGTCCGATACGGCATCTGCTGCATCTGAAAACGTGACTTTATCGCACAGTACATCACCGGCGACAACCAAACCGGCCACGCAGGTAAGTTGGCATGATTTTTTCCTGGATCAGCGCCTGGTAGCCTTGCTGACCCAGGCCTTGGCCAGTAATCGCGATGCCCGTGTTGCACTTCTGAACGTTGAGCGTGCACGTGCTCTTTACAGCGCCGCGCGTGCGGATACCTGGCCAGCGCCCACCCTGAACGCTGCCATCACACGAGGGGAGCCCGCATCGGCAACAGGTATTTACACCAGCAGTGTGGGTCTGACTTCGTTCGAACTGGATCTGTTTGGCCGTCTTCACTCTCTAAGTCAGTCTGCTCTGCACGCCTATCTGGCACAGGAAGCTGCACGGCGCAGTACTGAATTGTCATTGATTGCGGAAGTGGCAACGGCCTGGTTTACCCTGGCTCTGGATCAGGAATTACAGCACATTGCCCGTAATACACTGGAAAATCGACAAAAATCACTAACATTGGATGAACATCGGTATCGACTCGGCGCGGTGTCCGAACTGGATCTCGCAGAGGCGCGCACGGCGATTGAAACGGCACGCAGTGATTTGGCCCGTTATACCGGGCAGGTCATGGAAGATCTGAATGCGTTGACCTTGCTGGTGGGTTCACCTATTGCTCCATCCCTCTTGCCTCATCGGTTCGATGTGCCTGATCCGCTTTTTCAAGGCTTGTCAGCAGGGCTGCCTTCCGACATTCTGTTGTCTCGCCCTGATGTCATGCAGGCGGAGCAAAAGATGCGTGCGGCCAATGCGGAAATCGGTGCGGCAAGGGCTGCCTTTTTTCCATCCATAAGTCTGACAACGAGCATCGGGTACGCGAGCGCCGCACTTTCAGCGCTTTTCTCAGGGGGCAGTCGGGCATGGACCTTCATTCCCCAGATCTCGGTACCGATTTTTCAGCGTGAAAAGCTATGGGCCAATCTGGCTGTCAGCCAGGCTGACCGGGACATTGCCCTGGCCGAATACGAAAAAGCGATCCAAACCGGGTTCAAAGAGGTTGCCAACGCGCTAGCCTGGAAGGCTTCACTGGACCAGCAACGTACAGCCCAGGAAGCCCTTCTAACTGCCGCTACACAAGCTGAGCGTTTATCTCGTCTGCGTTACGAGCAGGGGCGTGACAATTACATTGTGCTACTTGATACCGAACGTACCTTGTACTCTGCACAGCAATCATTGGCACAGACCCGATGGGCACAGTACAACAACCAGATCACACTCTATAAGGTGCTGGGTGGTAGCTGGACAGTACGCCCGATGCCTGACCTTGCCGAAATAATACAAGGCCGCTTTTAATTTTGTAATCAATGCAGTTTCTTTATCGGGATGATCTATTTCAGTGCAACCTAACCCCTTTGCAGGAGGCTATCTGTAATGTTTAGCAGAAGAATTTTCCATACGGCCAAGGCTGGTCTTGTACTGATGTTGTTGTGTGCTCTGGTTCAGTCGATGGTCTGGGCTACAGACACCGCAAACCACGTACAGATTGGTCTGGAAAACGCACCCCCGTTGGTTGTGCTGGATCAAGGCAAAGTACGGGGCGAGCTACGTAATGGTGTGTTGGAGTTTCGCGGTATTCCTTATGGCGATGATGTGTCAGGTAATCGGCGCTGGACGCGCGCTCAACCGGCACCCGGCTGGGAAGGCATTCTTGATGCGAGCACTTTTCAACCTGCCTGCGCACAGGCTGCGCGCTATGGCATTACGGAATCCAGCACGAACGAAAACTGCCTTCACCTGAACATTTCTCGTCCCTGGGTCCCGGGTGAAATTCTGACGAATACAGTGCCCCGGCCGGTGTTAATCTGGATTCACGGTGGCTCGTTTGTTGGCGGGTCGGCTGCGCTGTACCGTCTGGATCGCCTGGTGCGTGAAATGGATGCCGTTGTCGTGTCCATCAATTACAGACTGGGAGTCCTGGGCTTCATGCCGCATCCCGGGTTTGATACGCAACACAACGGAGGGTATGCTCTTGAGGACCAACGCTTGGCCATGCGCTGGGTTAAAAACAATATTGCCGCGTTCGGCGGTGATCCTGACAACATTACCTTGGCGGGAGAATCTGCAGGTGGCGCATCAGTATGCATGCACTTGCTTGCACCTGAACAGACACAAGACTTGTTTCATAAAGCCATCATCCAGAGCGCTGCTTGTTCCTTTGCACTGCGCTCAGTCAATGAGCAAAATGCGTTTGGCCGTGCTGTGGGGGAAACAGTCGGCTGCACAGATCCAGATAACGCTGTTGCCTGCATGCGGCAGATTCCTGCAGAAAAGCTGATTGAGGCTGGCGATAAAGTCGCAGGTTCCGACTTAATGGCCTTTGCTCCCGTGTTCGGTACTGAAACGTTGCCACGCCAAGGGTTGAACAGTTTGCAACAGGGTCAGTTTGTGCGCGTTCCGGTCTTGTATGGCGGAACACGTGATGAGATGCGCCTATGGGTTGGGTATGCTGCACAGGCAGGCCAGTCAGTAACGACGGAGAATTACGCAGAGGCTTTGCAAGCTGTGTATGGCGATAACGCAGCCCTTATTGAAAAACAGTATCCACCTGATGAGCAGGGCTCGCCGGCAGCTACGCTGGGCTCTGTAATGTCTGACTTCCGACCAGATAACGGGATCAACCACTGTCAGTTCATTGACACCGCCTACACGCTTGCACACCATGTGCCTGTGTATTTCATGGATTTTGCGGACCGAAATGCGCCCGTGCTGGGTGTTTCAATGCCAGCATCGCCTGATCCCGGTTTCGAATTGGGCGCCGTCCATTCGTCCGAACTCAATTATTTTTTCCCTCATTTTTCAAATAATTCACGACTGGATGCACCTGACCTTCAGCCCGCATCTCATTCAATGTCAGAACTCATGATCTCCTCCTGGGCGCGGTTCATACGCTCAGGGATTCCACAGGCGGATGCATTACCCAACTGGGAACTATTTTCATCCAGAGGGCAGGCGATGCGATTTAGTCCCGACCAAATCGATACTTTTTCTCCGGCCAAAGAGTATCGATGTGACTTCTGGAGAAATTTGTATCCAACTGCATTTTCGGATTTGTAAAACATACAGCCATGAGCATCCATTGATTGACCTGTCGCTATTCATTACTAACTATTCGGCAAGCGCTGTACTTCCAAGGTGACTTGCTCCGTGAGTGGTGTCAGCTCTTAAGCGTCGCCATGCCCCCTGTGCGTATAATCCCATACAACAAAACCCGCCAAGGCTATGCGCGCATGCGTATCCTCAAACCGGCGGGTTACTTTTTTGTGCACCCACAATCAGTACTCCTGGGTTGCATCGAAAATGCATGGATGAAGCCCCGTATCCTAGCGTCCAAGGCTACCCTGCAACCATCTAAAATCGGGTTCCATAATTTATTAATGTAACGAAGGCAGGCCACGTGAGCAAAAAAGTCCTGATTATCGCGGGCCCAAACGGAGCGGGCAAAACCACCTTTGCTCGCTCGTTTCTACCTGCTGAAGCCAAATTAACCCGCTTTATCAATGCCGATCTGATTGCCGCTGGACTCTCACCCTTTCAGCCTGAGGTGGCAGCGATAAAAGCTGGACGGTTGA
>JAAYGT010000088.1 GCA_012727555.1 Alcaligenaceae bacterium
GGATAAACCCGGCGGCTCGTGCTTGAACCCGCCGGTGTTGGTGGCCTTCACGGGGAGGCAAGGGGCCCGTTGTGTGAGGGCGGCGTTTTCGACCCGCCGGGGGCGGGTCGATCGCCCGAGTCCTGGGCCCGCCCCATTCTGCCCGAACGCATCGGGTAGCCCCGAAGGGGCCGTGTGATGCACGGAGCCCATCCCCGGTACTCACCAGAACCGGCGCAAGATACCTGTTCCGCAATACCTGTTCCGTAATACCCCCCTCAAATTGAAACCCCAACCCTCACCGCACAAGCATTACAAAAAAGCACAAAATCAAACCCTCCGGATCGGCAACTGTGTTGTCTGCTTGATCTTTTGCATCGCAAAGCTTGAGCGCATATCGACAACAGCAGGATGACGCATCAGGGTATCCATGGCGAATTTCGAAAATTGCGGCAAGTCCTCAACCTGAACACGGAGCAGGTAATCCATATCGCCGGACATTGCATAACACTCGACGACCTCTGGCCAGGCTTGAACATCCTTGGCAAATTCGGAAACCGGCGAGTCCTGAGCACGAAAGACCTTGTTCAAGCGAATCGTGACATAGGCCAGCAACTTCAATCCGATTTTGTCAGCGCTGATCACAGCAACGTAATCCTGAATGAACCCCTCTTGCTCAAGGCGCTTGACACGGCGCAAACATGGACTTGGCGAGAGTGACACACGATCAGCAAGCTCCTGGTTTGTAAGGCGCCCATTGTTCTGAAGTTCACGCAAAATTTGGATGTCTATTCGGTCGAGTTCCATAACTAGAATTTTTAATCATTAATCATGTATTAAAAGACAGATTATTGCTCAAAATATACAACTCAAGGCACTATTTGCAATAGTCTGCCAAGCCTTTTTCCGTAGAATTTACGCCTTGACCATTGATCAACATCGTTTATTTTTACTGAATCACTATAGGGGGAACACGATGGAGCAGACCTCAACATTTCAACCCTGGGACAACCCAATGGGAACCGCAGGTTTCGAATTCATAGAATACGCAGCACCCGACCCCGTGGCACTGGGCAAGGTGTTCGAGACACTGGGGTTCAAAGCCATCGCCAGGCACCGCACTAAAAATGTCACGCTCTACCGCCAGGGTGGCATCAACTTCCTGATCAATGCCGAGCCAGATTCTTTTGCACAACGCTTTGCACGGCTTCACGGCCCGTCGATCTGTGCCATTGCATTTCGCGTGAACGATGCAGCAAAAGCGTACAAGCGAGCTCTCGAGCTTGGGGCATGGGGCTTTGATTCGCGCAGCGGCCCTATGGAATTGAATATTCCTGCCATCAAGGGCATTGGAGACTCGCTGATTTATCTGGTTGACCGCTGGCATGGGAAGAACGGCCACGGCGGCATCGGTGACATCAGTATCTACGATGTCGACTTCGAACCAATCAACCCAGACACAGCCGGCGAAGACATCGCTCATCCCGGTGCAGGCCTGACACTCGTCGACCACCTGACGCATAACGTTCATAAAGGACGCATGGCAGAATGGGCAGAATTCTATGAGAGACTTTTCAATTTCCGCGAGGTACGCTATTTCGACATCGAAGGGAAAGTGACAGGTGTCAAATCGAAAGCAATGACCTCACCATGTGGCACTATTCGCATCCCCATCAATGAAGAAGGCACCGAAGAAAAAGGCCAGATCCAAGAGTACCTGGATCTTTATCACGGCGAAGGCATTCAGCATATCGCCATGGCAACCGACAACATTTATGCCACCGTCGAGCAACTCAAGAAAGCAGGCCTGCGGTTCCTTGACACACCCGACACATATTACGAACTGCTGGACAAACGCTTGCCAGGGCATGGCGAGGATGTAGGCAGGCTGCAGCAAAACAAGATTCTTCTCGATGGCGCGCCAGGCGGAGGCCTGCTGCTGCAAATTTTCACCGAAAACCAGATTGGTCCGATTTTTTTCGAAATCATCCAGCGAAAAGGGAATGACGGCTTCGGTGAAGGTAACTTCAAAGCACTGTTCGAGTCGATCGAACTGGATCAGATGCGACGCGGTGTACTGAAAAACGTTGGCTAAAACAACCTGCACTGTCTGAAAAAAGGCACATGCACCTGGGCTACACACCCTCTGTGCTGTGCCTTTTTTGCTGCATGGCAACAACACAGATAAAATGTGTCATTATATTTCGCCGTGATGGGTCTTGCTGGTTTGAACAGAGCGCCCACCCCCTTCCACCCCCTACCACCTGCCCCATGCTACCTGACTACCTCCGCCATGTATTAACACGAAGCGTGCGCATGTTCACCACGGTCGCACGCATCATGATTCCGGTCATGATCATTGTGAAACTGGCTGAGTTGATTGGCCTTGTCAGTTTGGCGGGCAATGTGCTGGCACCCGTCATGGGCCTGCTCAACTTACCGCCTGAAGCGGGCATTGTCTGGGCAGCCACGCTACTCACCGGCATCTTTGGTGGTATCGCAACGCTGGCCACGCTGGTAGGTACGTTCGAACTCAGTTCAGCACAGCTTAGTGCGCTGGGTGCAATGATGCTGTTTGCACATGGCATTCCGGTTGAACAAGCGATCGTACGACGGGCAGGGGCAGGGTTCGGCGTCACGGCAGCACTCAGGATCGGCACGGCGGTCATTTACGGAGGGCTGGTTTCGTGGACATGCCAATGGACTGGCGCACTGCAAACACCTGTGAATCTTGATTGGCTGCAAGGATCGGGCAGTGCAGTCAATGCCGGCTTCATGTCATGGCTGCAATCAACCGCTACCTCGCTGGGGATTACAGCGGTTATCATTCTGGCCCTGGTCCTTCTGCTGGACGGCCTGGAACGCGTCGGCGTAACACGCCTGTTAACCCGACTCATTTTGCCTTTGCTGAAAGTCTCAGGTCTTGACGCCCGGGTAGGTCCGGTTACGACAGTTGGCGTATTGCTTGGCATCACCTACGGTGGTGCCCTGATCATCGAAGAAGCACAAAAACAGGCATTACCGGCACGCACACGCTTTCTTGCACTATCGTGGCTTTCGCTGTCTCATTCATTGATCGAAGACACTTTGCTGATCATGGCACTGGGTGGCAACCTGTGGGTTATTCTGGTGGGCCGGGTTTTGATGACACTGATTATTGTGGCGCTACTGGCACGACTGACCAACCGCGGGCGCTGGGCAACAGATGATCCACAGGTCGAAAACAGGCGCGTTGCAACCAGTTGAATAACAGCAAAAAACATTACAACCCAAAGCAGCAGCCGAAGGCTGGTTCCTCTGCGGGCATACGAGTGCTCGCGGTTCTGTGAAAGCAAGCCCCCCTACCGGGCACCACGGCACAGATGAGCAAAGTTTGAACGAAATTTTTGCAGTTTCGGAGCAATCACGAAGCTGCAGTATCCCTGACCCGGATTACGGGCGTAATAGTCTTTGTGATAACTTTCAGCAGGCCAGAAAGTTGCTGCGGGCAAAATACGCGTAACCACAGGCACGCCCAGCAAATCGGCCGTTTTTTTAACCAGGGCCTGCGCAAGAAGGTGTTGTGCATCCGACTGAACAAAAATGGCCGATGCATACTGGGGACCAATATCGTTGCCCTGACGGTCAGGGGTTGTAGGATCGTGCGTGGCAAAGAACACTTCGAGCAGGGTTTCATAGCTGATGACATCGGGATCAAACTTCACTCTGACCACTTCAATATGCCCCGATGTTTGACTGCAGACCTGTTCATAATCAGGATTTTGAAGGTGGCCGCCACAATAGCCTGGTTCGGCATCAATCACCCCGTGAAGTGACTTGAATACGGACTCGGTGCACCAAAAACAACCGCCCCCAAGAACAGCATAATCGACTGCCATGTGTAGATCTCCGGTATGACAATGAAAAACGCACATGACGCAATAGCAGGCAGAGCGACATGATCGTCCTGTATTATCAACGATTTTCCTGACATGGAAGTCTGGCATGCTGCACTATCCCCAGTTCGATCCCGTTGCGCTTCAGTTGGGCCCGGTGGCTATCCATTGGTATGGCCTGATGTATCTGATCGGTTTTGCCTTGGTCTGGATCTTCGGACGCATACGCATCAAAAATGGTCATACTGACCTGACAGTCCGGGATCTTGAAGACATCATCTTTTATGGCGTACTGGGTGTTGTCGCCGGCGGTCGTCTGGGATACGCCCTGTTCTACAAACCCGATGTCTACTTGGCGAACCCGCTTGAAATACTTTATGTATGGCAGGGCGGCATGTCATTTCACGGCGGTCTGGTCGGCGTCATTGTGGTTCTTGCACTGTTCGCCCGAAAAAAAGGAAAGTCACTGCTGGAAATAGGTGACTTTATCGCGCCTCTGGTGCCTTTGGGCTTAATGACCGGACGGTTAGGCAATTTTATTAATGGTGAACTTTGGGGCCGTCCCACGGATCTCCCGTGGGGTATGGTTTTTCCCCACACCGGAGACGGGCTGGCCAGACACCCTTCACAGCTCTATGAAATGGCACTGGAAGGCGCCGTGCTCTTTCTGATTCTTTGGTGGCTGGCACGCAAACCAAGGCCAACAGGCCAATTGAGCGCTTTTTTTCTGATTGGGTACGGCATGTTCAGGTTCCTGGTGGAATTCACTCGGGAACCTGACGCATTTCTGGGTGTGCTCTCAGGAGGACTGACCATGGGGCAGTGGCTATCACTACCCATGATCGCTGCAGGCGTGTTCATTGCCTGGGTGAGCGCAAGAAAATCGACCCTGAAACCGTAACGCTGACCTGCTCGGTGCCCGGCTCCATGGGCACCGGTGCGCTGCTTCGGTCTGCGGACATCGCCAAAGCTGCCCTGGGCATGGATTCGAAGGTCGCCCCCGAACCACCGAGATTGATTTCCCTTAGTTCATAGCGGGCATAACCAAACGAGTCGGCTACAGCCTGGGCGCGCTCTCTGAAGGCGTGCGATGCCTTCTTGAGCAGGTCGGACTCGTGCTGCGACCGCGCCTCGGGCGACAAGTAGAAATTGATGCCCGTCACGGGCATGACACCTGACAGTTTCCCGGAAAGCTCAGAGGCTGCGACAAAATCGGTGGCATCAAGAATGATTTCCGCACGACCACGCCAGTTGGAAATAAGCCCTTTGTTGTCGTTCATTGGCCAAACTCGGTAGGCACCGCTGCGTACACGCACGCGGTCTTGACCCTTGGCCTGATCCAGCACCTGCTTGACGGCGGCATTAAGACGTTCTGCCACGATTGTCTGGGTATCGGCGGAAACTTCGAGCGCTTGCGTTATGCGAACGGCGTCTTGGGGAACTGTAATATTGGCCTGCGCTTGCAGCGTTGCCTGGGGCCAACGAATGTTGCGGGTGGAAGGTTCCACCACCTGAGCGTAAGCAGGCTGCACCAGACTACCCGCAGTCAGGATCGCTGAACACAGCACACCAAATAAAAGTTTTTTTGCATGAACTGGCATAAGGACACCTTGGATCAAAATGAATTGCACCATGGACAACGCCCGGACCAAGATAGAAGCAGAGATCGGATGTTCACGCACAAACCGGGAATCGGCATTGTGCATACGAAAAAGCCCTGGTGACGGACTGAAATGCACAAAGGCCCGTTATTACTTGAATAACGGGCCTTCGAATAATGCCCCGCCTGTGCCGTCAAGGCCGGCATCCTGGAACCGAGGTTCAAGGTGGTCGCTTTCAGACAGGCTTCGGGTTCACCACAAAAGTGGCAATCACGCCCACGTGTCTATCGGGCAACCTGCATGCCATAAGCATTGGTTCAAGGAATGTATGGCCGAGTCTCGAACACCGCAGGGACTTTAGGTACCAGCTGTGGCAAACGCCACACGCTGAAAACGTGTTGTTAAAAGAGCTGAAAAAAACAGGGAACTTCAAGCACCGCAGGCAGACTGCCGTGCAAAAAAACCTTGGGATAATGGTATCACGAACCGGATGAGCCTGCAGGCGTTGCAACGGCATCGAGCATGCTGTGCATATCGGCGATTTTCCGTTTGATATCGCCGATGGCCGCTTCGCCAAACGGACCATCAGGAGCACGCATGGCAAGCAGCTCGGCAGCAATCTGTAGGGCAGCCATGACAGCGATTCGCTCACCGCCAACAAGCTTGCCACTGTTCTTGACCAGATTCATACGCTGATCAACAAAACGGACGGCCTGGAGCAAAGCTTCTTTTTCAGATGGCAAACATGCCATGGAATAGTCTCGTCCGAGAATAGAGACGTCGATGCGTTCCATACGAAGTTACTCCTGGGGGCCGGGCAAGCGTTCAAGCAGGGAATCGATGCGGATGCGTGATTGCTCGGCGGCAAAACGCAAACGGGCGTTTTCTGCCTGAGAATGATCAAGCAATTGATGCAACGCGCGGGCTTCGCCGTGGGCCTGGTTGAGATGCTCTTTGAGAACCTGCTGTTCACGGCCAAATTCAGCGCGCAGGGCTGCAATATTTTGATCGTGTTCCTGGGTACGCTGCGCCATGGATGCGTACTGGGTTTCACGTTCGATAAGTTGCGCACGCAAACCATCACGCTCTTGTTCGAGCAACTTGATACGCGCAAGCAAACCCGCGCGCTCGGATTGTATCTGGCGTGTAGACTGCACCAATTGCCCGATACGGGCGGCGAGAGAATCGAGATCTTCCAACATGGGCGTAATCGTAAACCATACTTGAGGGTTCGTGGGCGAGGCCGACAAAAAAAACCTTCACAACCTTTCACCGCTCTTTCCAAACCCTTTCAATTGTCTTTCAAACGACAGTCCATACTCAAAAAAATTCCTTCCTATTGTAAATAAAACGCCAAAAAACAGGGAAAACCCTGAAGAATCTGACCGGCTTCGGGGTTTTCAGGCGGCGCCGGCTCCATTACCATGCGTCACCCTTTGGGCAATCGGGGCAAAGAGGGCCGGGACATGTCTTGCACCGCCCCCTCAAACCGCCTCTTGCACGTATCAAAAACGCTGTCAGGGAGATTTTTTCAACATGCAGCTCAAAAACAAACAGGACTTCTGGTCCGGAATCATGTTCGTCGTACTGGGCGTTGGTTTTGCGCTCGGTGCCACGGAATACTCGATGGGAACCGCAGCCCGCATGGGCCCAGGTTACTTCCCCTTCTGGCTGGGCGTACTGCTGGCCCTTTTGGGTGGCTATGTTTCGCTTTCGTCGCTCAAGCCCTCTGCAGAAGCGACCGAAGTCGGTCGCTTCGACTGGCCGATCTTGCTCATCATCGTCGGCACAGTGGCTGGCGTTGGCGTGGTATTTGACGCGCTGGGCGTTTACATATCCATCTTTTTGCTGGTGTTCATCAGCAGTATTGCCAGCCATCAGTTCAACTGGAAAGTTGCTGCAATCACCGGCATTTGTATGGCGCTCTTCACTTGGGCTGCGTTCATCAAGGGTTTGGGTCTTATTTTCCCGCAATGGCCCAGCTTCCTCGGCAACTAAAGGAATCCGAACATGGAATTGTTTGAACATTTGTCACTCGGGTTCTCGGTCGCCTTCACGATCGAAAACCTGGCTTACTGTCTTCTTGGTTGCTTGCTCGGCACCTTGATCGGCGTGCTGCCCGGCATCGGCCCGGTTCCCACCATTGCCATGCTGCTGCCCATCACGTACGTGTTGCCGCCCGTTGCCGGTTTGATCATGCTGGCCGGCATTTACTACGGTGCGCAATACGGAGGCTCGACAACCGCCATTCTGGTCGCGCTTCCTGGTGAGACGTCTGCGGTGGTCACGGTGCTTGACGGCCACCAGATGGCCAAGAATGGTCGTGCCGGTGCAGCATTGGCCATTGCAGCCATCGGCTCGTTCTTTGCCGGCTGCGTTGCAACCGTCCTTCTGGCTGGCTTTGCCCCCCCATTGGCCGAGGTCGCGTTCAAGTTCGGTCCTGCAGAATACTTCTCGCTCATGGTTCTTGGCCTGATCGGTGCAGTCGTTCTGGCATCCGGCTCGTTGCCCAAGGCAATCTGCATGATTCTGCTTGGTTTGCTGCTGGGCATGATCGGCACCGACGTGAACTCGGGTGTTGCGCGCTTTGACTTCGGTGTACCCGAATTGCAAGACGGCATCGATTTCGCAGTTGTCGCAATGGGTGTGTTCGGCTTTGCCGAAATCATGACCAACCTCGAACTGAAAGACCAGCGCGTCGACATCACTGACAAAGTTGGCTCGCTTTATCCCAACAAACAGGAAGTCAAGGAATCCTGGGCCCCTGTTGTTCGTGGTACGGCACTGGGTTCCTGCCTCGGGATTTTGCCGGGTGGTGGTGCGGTTCTGTCATCCTTTGCGTCCTATACGCTCGAAAAGAAACTGTCTCGTAACCCCGAGCGCTTCGGCAAAGGTCACCCTGCCGGTCTTGCCGGCCCTGAATCGGCGAACAATGCGGCATCGCAAACCTCATTCATTCCCCTGCTGACTCTGGGTATCCCGGGTAACGCGGTAACAGCGCTGATGATCGGCGCCATGACCATCCACAACATTCAGCCTGGCCCGCAGGTCATGACCAGCCACCCTGAACTGTTCTGGGGTCTGATCGTATCCATGTGGATCGGCAACCTGATGCTGATTATCCTGAACCTGCCCCTGGTTGGTTTGTGGGTGAAACTGCTGCGCGTTCCCTACCGCATTTTGTTCCCGGCCATTCTGGTGTTCTGCACGATCGGGGTTTATTCGCTGAACTACAACGTGTTTGATATCTGGATGACTGCAGCCTTCGGGTGTGTGGGCTATCTGTGGGCCAAACTGCGTTGCGAAGGTGCGCCGCTTTTGCTGGGTCTGGTTCTGGGTCCCATGATGGAAGAAAACTTCCGTCGCGCCCTGCTGCTAGCCCGAGGCGACTTCACAACCTTCTTTACGCGGCCGTTGTCACTTTCCCTGCTGCTGGTTGCTGCGGCACTGGTTGTCATTGTGGCACTGCCATCCATCAAGAAGAAACGTCAGGAAACCTTCGTGGAAGATTAAGGCCAACCCCAGGGCATGTCGGGCTTGACCCGATACCCCCTGGAGCCGGTCAAGGCAAAAAACCCACCGCATGCGGTGGGTTTTTTCATGCACGCTCTTGCTGTAACCTTATGGGCTTCATGCCGATCTTCAGGTAACACACCAAAAAACGGCTCAACACAGGGAGACTCTGAACCATGTCATCGATCAATAGCCGCAGTTATGAAAACCAACCCGCAAGGAACATTGCCTTTTTGGGGCTGGGTGTCATGGGTTACCCCATGGCCGGCCACCTTGCCAAAGCAGGCCACACCGTCACGGTATATAACCGCACTGTTGCCAAAGCAAATGCCTGGGCCGCCGAATTTGGCGGTAAAACAGCAGCCACCCCGCGGGAAGCCGCTGAGGGCGCAGACATTGTTTTCTGCTGTGTCGGCAACGATGATGACCTGCGCAGTGTCGTGCTGGGCGAAAACGGCGCCTTGGCCGGAATGACCAAGGGCAGCGTGTTTGCCGATCACACCACAGCCTCTGCCGAGGTGGCGCGCGAACTGTACGTAATTGCCCGTGACATGGGTATTGGTTTTATCGATGCGCCCGTTTCAGGTGGCCAGGGCGGGGCTGTCAATGGCCTGCTGACCGTCATGTGCGGCGGAGATCAGGCGCACTTCGATACGATACGTCCGGTTGCCCTGAACTTCGCGCAGGCCGTCACACGCCTGGGCGAGTCGGGTGCCGGGCAGTTGTGCAAAATGGTCAACCAGATCTGCATTGCCGGCCTTGTACAAGGGCTCTCGGAAGGGATCGCCTTTGGTCAGGCCGCAGGCCTGGACATGAAGAAGGTACTCGAAGTCATCAGCAAGGGGGCCGCACAAAGCTGGCAAATGGAGAACCGAGGCCCCACCATGATCGAAGACAAATTCGAATTTGGTTTTGCCGTTGACTGGATGCGCAAAGATCTGGGACTGGTGCTGGCAGAATCACGCCGCAATGGCGCACGCGTACCGGTTACCGCACTGGTGGATCAGTTTTACGGCGATGTGCAGAAAATGGGAGGTAACCGCTGGGATACCTCAAGCCTGATCAAGCGCCTGAAAAACTGATCAATTCACCTCATGGCGTGGCAGGGTGAGCACAGCACATAAACCAACCCCGCCCGCTGGCGAGGGGTCTCCGTCGCGAAGACTGATGACACCCCGATTGCGCTCGGCATAGGCGAGCGCAATTGCCAGCCCCAGGCCCGAGCCGCTGCCGCGCTGACCTTTTCGAGACACGCCGCCGCGGTCAAAGCGCACGAATACACTTTCTCGCAGAGCCGGATCAAGACCTACACCGTTGTCGCATACACTGACCCAGGCCTGATTGCCTTGCGCGCCCGCAGACACTGTGATGGTGCACCCTTCACCACCATGGTTGATCGCATTGTGCACAAGATTCGCAATCGATTCATGCAGTTCGACATCGCTTCCCAGCACCCAGACATGCGACGGCATGGGCTCGCCGGTTTCCGGATCGTTCAATTCACTGCTTTCCGCCCAGCCAAGGTCTTGTTTGCGTTCGCGGGCCAGAGGCAGATACTGCAAGACGACCTCCCTGGCAAGTACGTTCAGATCAATGCGGGCCCAGGGTGACGCCTCGTTCCGACTGGCATGTGCCAGTGACAATAATTGTTCAGTAAGACGAGAGGTTTGCCCAAGTTGACGAATGATGGCATCAAGCGTTTCATGCAAACGGTGAATGTCAGGCTCGCGGCGAGCATACTGGGCCTGGGTTCGCATGATGGCCAGCGGTGTACGCAGTTGATGCGATGCATCCGTCAGAAACTGGGCCTGACGCTCAAGTACACGGCGGTATAGTTCAATGTGATGGTTGACGGCGCGAACCAGCGGCACGACTTCCTTGGGAACATGGTGCTCGTCAAGCGTCATCAGGTTATCGACATTACGAGCCCGGATTTCCCGGCGCAACTCGCCCAAAGGCCTGAGTGCCCACCAGACCCCTGCCAACACCAGCAACACGGTAAGAATCAGCATGCGGCCATCGCGGTACAAACCCTCGCGCCAGGCTTCCTGTTGGGTCTGCAGGCGATTATCCATGCTTTCGCCCACAACGATCAGTACCTGACGATGCTGGCCGTCAAAGTGAAAATCACGCCATAGGGCGACCAGACGCAGTTCATCGTTACGGTACATACCGTTATAAAAAACGGGTATGCCCTCACGCTCCGGCAATACGGTCGGACGTGGCAACCCCTGCATACCCTGTATGGTTGTTCCGCTCAGGGACGCCCCCTGAACTAAGGAAAGTGTTGGAACGACGGGTGATATTTCTTCAACCCGGAAATACTTTCTGTTGCTGGCACGCGATTCAAGCATGACCTGAACGTAGAAAGGCGGGCGTATCTGGAGTTCGCCAAGCTCGTCGAACTCGATGCTGGTTTCAAGAACGCGAGCAGGCTCGAGCAAAGCCGTGTCAAACACTTGTTGTGACACCTTGCTTGCTGCCCGGTAATCACTGATGCTGTCATACAACAACAAAGAAATAGTGCCGGGAATCAGTAGAGTGAGCAACCAGAACCGGATACTGCCCGGCCCGGCGCCCTTGAAGAAAGAAATCATGAAAAAACAGGTTTGCACACCTGCCCAGGATCAACAAGGCCGCGCCCCATAAAACACCGTTCCTGACGGCATGGCCTGGCAAGGTTCAAATGGGTTCAGACGTACTTTCCAGCATGTAGCCCAAACCTCGAACCGTAACAATACGGACATCGCTGCCCGTCAGTTTTTTACGCAGACGGTGCAGCACGACTTCAATGGCATCGATGCTGGCATCGCTGTCGTGATCAAACACACGGCTGAACAACTGGTTTTTTTCAACAGGAACGCCACTGCGGGTAACCAGCACGGCAAGTGCCGCATGCTCACGGGGGGTTAAATGCAACAGAACACCCTCGATGGAAAAAGCCTTGCTTTCGGTGTCGTAAACCAGCGAGCCACACTGCATGCGCGGCGCAGGACGTCCACGGCTGCGCCGTACGAGCGCGGCAAGGCGCGCCTCGAGCTCTTCAAGCGCAAAGGGCTTGGACAGGAAGTCGTCGGCACCGAGATTCAGGCCGCGAACCCGATCCTGCAACCCACCCTGGGCCGTGAGTATGAGCACCGGGGTGATGTCACCCCGGTTACGCATTTCACGAAGCAGCACCAAACCGTGCTTGTCGGGCAGGCGAAGGTCCATGATGACGACATCGTAGCGTGCCTCGGAGAGCATGCGTTCCGCAGTCGCGGCATCGTGCGCGTGTTCAGGCACGAAACCACTTTGCGCAAGCGCACGCTCAAGCCAGGCGGCCATTTCACGTTCATCTTCAACCAGAAGGACACGCATGATGAACGCTTTCTTCCTGTTTGCGCCCACCCGATCGAGACGGGTGGGCGCGTTGACGCAAATAACGATTTTCAGCCCCCCGCCCCTTGCGAAAGAGGATGGAAGCCAGTTCGTTCAAGGCGAGCATATAGACTTCGCGCTTGAATTCAATAACGGAGTCAAGCGGCACCCAGTACTGGCTCCAGCGCCAGGCGTCGAACTCCGGACTGGGTGTTGCGCGCAGACAGACATCGGAGTCCCTTCCGACCAGCCGCAACAGAAACCAGATTTGTTTTTGCCCTTTATAGTGGCCACGGGAATCGCGCCGAACAAAATTGTTCGGTACGTTATACCGCAGCCAGTCACGTGTCCGTCCTAATATGCGTACGTGCTCGGGACGCAAACCCACTTCTTCGTGGAGTTCGCGATACATGGCTTGCACGGGACTTTCGCCGTACTTGATGCCACCCTGTGGAAACTGCCATGCATGCTCCCGAATACGTTTACCCCAGAAAACCTCGTTTTTGTGATTTACAAGGATAATGCCAACATTAGGTCGGTAGCCTTCTCGGTCTAGCATAGGCCACCCCACAACGAATTCAATACAATTAGCGTTGATTATACGTATCTGTCGAGAACCTCACCATGCATGCAAGCAAGTACCATATAAACACTCTGAAAGAAGCGCCGGCCGAAGCAGAAGTAGCAAGCCATCAGCTCATGACGCGCGCCGGCATGATCCGCAAGATTGCCGGGGGCATTTACACCTACATGCCCCTGGGTCTGAAGGTGCTGCGCAAAATAGAAAACATCGTGCGCGAAGAAATGGATCGCGCAGGAGCCCTTGAACTGCTGATGCCACTGGTACAACCGGCCGAACTCTGGATGGAATCAGGCCGATGGGAACAATACGGCCCTGAACTCTTGCGCATGAAGGATCGCCACCAGCGCGACTTCATTCTGCAACCCACGTCGGAAGAAGTGATTACCGACATTGCTCGCAACGAGATCCACAGCTGGCGCCAGCTGCCCGTGAATTTCTATCATATCCAGACCAAGTTTCGTGATGAACGGCGTCCTCGTTTCGGCCTGATGCGTGGGCGCGAGTTCACCATGAAAGATGCCTATTCATTTGATCGTGATGAAGCTTCCGCGCAGGCAAGCTACGACACCATGTACGACGCTTATTGCCAGATATTCACCCGGCTGGGCCTTGAGTTTCGCGCAGTTGCAGCCGACACCGGGTCGATCGGCGGTTCACGCAGCCACGAATTCCAGGTCATTGCCGACACCGGCGAAGACCTGATTGTCTACAACCCCGACACCCGCTACGCCGCCAACATTGAACTGGCCGATGCTCCTTGCCTCATCCCGCAGCGCGCTGCTCCGGCACAGCAGATGGTCAAGGTTGAAACACCCGCCGCGCCAAAATGCGAACTGGTGGCCGACATGCTGGGCCAGCCACTGACACACACGGTGAAATCGATCGTGCTGGCCACTGAAAACCCTGAAAACCCCGCAGAACCCCAGATCTGGTTGCTGCTGCTGCGCGGCGACCATGAACTGAACGAAGTGAAAGTAGGCAAATTGCCCGGCTTCGAAAGCGGCTATCGTTTTGCCACTGAAACTGAAATCCAGGCGACCTTCGGCTGCGTTCCGGGTTACCTTGGCCCGGTAAAGCCGGTCAAACCAGTCACCATCATCGCCGACACAACGGTCGCCAACATGCACGACTTTATTTGCGGCGCAAACCATGAAGGCTATCATCTGACGGGCGTCAACTGGGTGCGTGACCTGCCTGAACCCTTGGTTGCCGACCTGCGCAACGTTGTGGCGGGTGACCCCGCGCCTGAAGGGGGGCAGTTAGCCATTCAACGCGGCATTGAAGTAGGCCATGTATTTTTCCTGGGCGACAAATACTCCAAGGCACTGGGCGCCACCTTCCTTGAAACCGACGGTAAACCGGTAACCTTGCAAATGGGCTGCTATGGCATCGGAATCAGCCGAATTGCCGCTGCAGCCATCGAACAGAACCACGACGCACGTGGCATCATCTGGCCACGTGCCCTGGCCCCCTTTGAAGTCGTGATTTGTCCGATGGGCTTCCACAAAAGCGAGGCTGTCCGGACGACCTGCGAAGACCTTTACACGGCACTCAGGAACACAGGGATCGATGTCATACTTGACGATCGCGATACTCGCCCGGGTATCATGTTTGCAGACTGGGAATTGATCGGCGTACCGGTTCGGGTCACCATCGGTGATCGCGGCTTGAAAGACGGCATCATTGAACTGCAATCACGACGCCAGGAAACGGCTGACCGCATTCCGGCCAATGAAGCCCTGGAACGGGTTCTTGCCCTGCTCGAAACGCTTTGAAAAAGACCTGAACGCGGTCCAGCGAATTTCAGCACTCACCAAGGCAGCGGGTCAACAACCTGCTGCCGTTACCCTGTTTAACAACTTTCATGCACGACACACACCTGCAGCGTCCTTTTGAAATGTCGGTTCGCGTATATTACGAGGATACCGATGCGGGCGGCGTTGTTTACTATGCCAATTACCTGAAGTTCTTCGAGCGTTGCCGTACCGAATGGCTCAGACACCTGGGTATAGAGCAACTTCAGTATGCTGAACAGGCGCGACGACTGTTTGTTGTCAAGAACGTTGAAATACAATATCGCAAGCCGGCCCGGCTCGATGACCTGATCGATATCTCGAGCAGCATCACACAGCTGGGAAAAGCATCCATCACGTTCCATCAAACAGCCCTGCGACGTGGCGAGACGCTTTGCGAAAGCAGTATTGTTGTGTGCTCCGTCAACGCCGACACCTTTCGTCCCGCCCCATTTACCCCGGAACTCCGCACTCTATTGGAAAAGGCCAAGAGATAACCATGCATCCCACCAGCGACATTTCGTTGCTTCAACTGCTGCTCGACGCAAGCATTCCCGTTCAGTTGGTCATGCTCACACTGCTGGGTATTTCCGTCTGGTCATGGACCTACATTTTCAGCAAACGGGCCACCCTGAAGCGAGCCCACGAACAAACCCAACGGTTTGAGGACGACTTCTGGGCAGGCGGCGATCTTGCCGTACTGCAGCAAACCATTGCAACACGACGCAATGAGCACGGAGCATTGGCGCGTATTTTTGAATCAGGCATGACTGAGTTCATGAAAGCGCGTCGCAACCACGCCAGCACCGACACCGTGCTCGATGGCGCACGCAGGGCCATGCGAGCCACGTACCAACGCGAAATGGACTCCCTGGAGTCCCACCTGAACTTCCTGGCCACTGCCGGTTCGGTCAGTCCGTATATCGGGCTGCTAGGCACCGTATGGGGCATCATGCAGGCCTTCCTGGGGCTGTCCACCACCCAGCAAGCCACGCTGGCTGCTGTTGCCCCCGGCATTGCAGAGGCCCTGATCGCAACGGCAATCGGTTTGTTTGCCGCCATCCCCGCCGTGGTCGCCTACAACCGTTACACCAGCGAAATCGACAGACTGTCCATCCGTTTCGACAGTTTCATCGATGAATTCCTGAACATTTTGCAACGGCAGGTGCGCTGATGCCTTCAGCACGTGGTAGTGGCCGGCGCGCTCGCCGGCTCAAAAATGAAATCAACGTTGTGCCGTATATCGATGTCATGCTGGTCCTGCTGGTGATCTTCATGGTCACAGCCCCCATGATCACACCCGGGCTCATTGAACTGCCATCTGTAGGCCGTGCTTCCGAAGTCACCGCAAAACCACTTGAGGTTCAGATCGATGAACAAGGTGCATTATCCGTGCGTGTACGAGACTCGGGGGCCGAATTTGTTTCCGTCTCGTCCGACAGTCTCTTGGCCGAAGTTCAGTCGCGCATCACCCCGGAAACGCCGGTCGTGATTGCTGCCGATGGCCGGGTGCCCTATGAAACCGTCGTCAAGATCATGGACCAACTGAGATCCAACGGCATCACACGCCTCGGACTCCTTGTCGACCAGTCCTCCTCGGAAGGATCAGGGCGCTGAGCCTGGCTGGTAACGCCCAAGCGTCGCACAGGAAAGCAATGCAGGACTCGAATTTCTTTACCCCCCCTTCAGCCAGACACGGCTCGGAACGCAACGATGAGCGGCGCGGACTGGCGTATGCGCTGGGCATTCACGTAGCCCTTCTTGCCTTGATGCTGATCGGCTTCACAGCATCGCCTCGCACACCGAATCCGATCCAGATTGAATTATGGGCAGCAGGTGACAGCCCGACCGCTGAGCAGCCGGAAATGAACGGAGAAGATCCGGTGCCCGAACTGCCGACACAGAACGACACGCCTGAACCACAATCTGACGAACCGGAGCCAGAACCCGAACCGCCCTCCCCGCCCGCACCTCCTGTGCCCCTACCCGCACCTGAGCCTGAGCCCGTAGCACCTCCGCCGCCGCCACCTGCGCCTGCGGCACAGGCACGTCCGCCGATCGCGAGCACACCTGCCGTTGATCCAGACATCGCCCTCGAAGAGGCCCGCAAAGAAAAGGAACGTCTGGAACAAAAGCTGAAGCAAGCCCTTGCTCAAGCCGAGGCTGAACGCAAGGCCAAAGAAGAAGCGGAACGCAAGGCCAGGGACGAGGCCGAACGCAAAGCGGCGGCGGCAAAGGCCGAAGCTGAACGCAAGGCCAAGGAAGAGGCTGACCGTAAAGCCAAGGAAGAAGCGGAACGCAAAGCCAAGGAAGAAGCGGAACGCAAAGCCAGAGACGAAGCCGAACGCAAAGCAGCGGCAGCCAAGGCCGAAGCCGAACGCAAGGCCAAGGAAGAGGCTGCCCGTAAAGCGGCCGCCGAAAAAGCTGCTGCAGAAAAACGGGAAGCGTTGCGAGCTGCAATGCGGGGTGATGCCCTGGGCGTGGCCGGCATTCCCGGGGGCACAGCGAACCGCAATCAGGCTGGCGGCGGCGGTGGCGACGGAGGGTATGCATCCAAGGTACGCGACTGTGTACGCCCGCGTGTCATTTATAACGTACCACCCCGGGCAGGTTCTGCCAATCCCACTGTACAATATCGCGCCCTCCTGAACCCGGATGGCACTGTACGGGCAGTCGATGTGCTCCGCTCATCGGGTAACGCACGTTTCGATGACGCCGTTCGCAAAGGTATTCAGGCCTGCTCCCCCTTCCCCAAACCGCCATCGGGCAAGTACCCTTCATCCATTGAAGGCGACTATCGCATGTACGATTAACAGGAGATCACCACCATGCTACGTGTTAGTGAAACAACCCGCTGTGACGCCACTCCATGGCGGGCCTGGACGGCAGGTACGCTGCTTGCTCTGGCGGGCCTGACAACCACGTCTGTTGCCCAGGCACAGTTGCGGGTCGATATCTCCGGCGTAGGCGCCACCCAATATCCGGTTGCAATCGCTGAATTTTCCGGCGCACCACAGGCCGCCACAATCAGTGAGGTCATACGGGCCGATCTGACCCGCACCGGCCAGTTCCGGCTCGTCAACACGGCCGGACAGAACCTGAACAGTGAAAGCCAGATCGCCTACGACGACTGGCGCTCAAAAGGGGCCGACTACGTTGCTTACGGATCCGTAACGCAAGCGGGCGGTACGTACCAGATCACTTATCGTCTGGCAGACACCGTTGGCCGTACCCAACTCGATGGCATGGGTTTTGCCGGCAACGAACAAGAACTGCGGCGCCTGTCACACCAGATCGCAGACCGCATCTACGAAAAAATCACCGGCGTTCGCGGTGTATTTTCAACACGGATTGCTTACGTCGTGCAAACGGGCAGTAACTATGAACTGCAAATTGCCGATGCCGACGGACAAAACCCCCAAGTGATGTTGCGCTCGCCACAGTCCATCATTTCACCCGCCTGGTCCCCTGACGGCAAACGCCTGGCGTATGTCAGTTTCGAGTCGGGCAAACCGGTTGTCTATGTGCAAACACTGGCTACAGGCCAGCGCGTGCCCCTGGCCAACTTCAAGGGAAACAACAGCGCTCCCGCCTGGTCACCCGATGGCTCCCAGCTGGCCATTGTTCTTTCCCGCGACGGCATTTCCCAAATTTATACGATTCAGGCCGATGGCTCAGGCCTGCGACGCGTGATGCGTTCGCCGCTGATTGACACCGAACCGGTCTTCACGCCCGGGGGAGATCGCCTGCTTTTCACCAGCGACCGTGGTGGTAGCCCGCATATTTATTCAGTTCCACTGGCTGGCGGGGAAGCCCAGCGAATCACGTTCAATGGCAGTTACAATATATCCCCTGCCGTCTCACCTGATGGCAACAATCTGGTGTACGTTACCCGCAGAGACGGCTCTTTCCGGATCGCTTTACAGAACCTCGGCAGTGGTGCCGAACAGATACTGACCACCGGCCCCGACGATCAATCGCCCAGCTTCGCCCCGAATGGCATGCAGATTCTTTACTCTGCCATCCAGAATGGTCGTAGCGTGCTTGCCGTCACGTCGGTCGATGGTCGTGTACGACAAACACTTTCGGCGCTCAATGGCAAGGTTCGTGAACCTGTCTGGGGCCCGTTTCCCAATTGATTTTCGTGTGACTCTTTTTTCAAAGGAATTCAAATGAGCTCGCGCATCACCAAAAGCCTTGCGGTCATTGCATTTACCAGTGCACTTGCCGCATGTAGTTCGGTTCCACTCGATCAATCCGGTTCCGCCGGCGGGGCCGGCTCAGGCTCGGCCAGCACCGGACAGATCATGGATCCGTTCAACCCACAAAGCCCACTGGCACAGCAGCGCTCGGTCTATTTCGATTTCGACAGCTACACCATTGCCGACCAGTACCGCAGTGTTGTCGAAATGCATGCCAACTACCTGCGCAGCAATCCGCAGCGCATGGTACGTGTGGAAGGTAACGCCGATGCTCGTGGCGGCTCGGAATACAACCTGGCACTGGGCCAGCGTCGTTCCGATGCCGTTGCGCGCATGATGGGCCTTCTGGGGGTTAACAGCAGCCAGATCGAAGCCATCAGCTTCGGCAAGGAACGCCCCAAAGCGTTGGGTAACACCGAAGCCGACTACGCAGAAAACCGTCGCGCTGATATCGTCTATCAGCAATAATCACGGTTATCGTGTCCCATGAACGCCGTGGCGGCATTCCGCCGCGGCGTTTTCATTTTCAACGGAGCATCCCCATGACGGTTTCACCCAAGCGTTTGCAACTGACCGCCTCGGCCCTTGTACTGGCCGTTGCTGCGGTCTTTGCTGCCCCTGCCCAGGCGTTTGCCGATGACGAAGCACGCCGCGCCATTCTGGATTTGCGTGAACAGATCAAACGCATGACCGAACAAAACCAGCAGGCACGCCTGCAACTGGCTGACCAGGTTGAAATGCTCCGTCAGGAAGTGGCCAACCTGCGAGGTCAAGTTGAACAACTCGGCTGGCAAATGCGCAATGGCGGAGCCCCCGCAGAACAGCAGCAAGCCAATGCCCCGGCCGGTACTGACCCACAAGAAATGGCGGCCTTCGATGTACCCATGTCACTGTTCAAAGGCGGAAAATACAAAGAAGCTGTTGTCAGTTTTGAAGACTTTCTGACCGCCTATCCCGGCAGCACGCTCGCCCCGGAAGCACGGTTCTACCAAGGTAGCGCACGGTACGCCACCAAAGATTTCAAAGGCTCGATCACCGGTTTGCAATCCATGGTTCAGCAATCACCTGATCACGCGCGTGCACCTGATGCCTTGCTGGTTATTGCCGCGAGCCAAACCGAGCTGAACAACATACCTGGCGCAAAAACCACACTTGAACGCATCGTCAAAACGTACCCGAAATCGAATGCCGCCGAAACGGCCAAAAGCCGTTTGAAACTGCTGCAATAAGCACACCGTGACACCCGAGCTACGGGCCGACACCCGTCGCCTGCGATTGCGCAGCATGGGAATGGTGCTTTTGTGCGTGCTGATCGCCGTGCTGATCGTGCTCGACATCGTTGCGGGTGGTCATGCATTGGCGCCCGTACACGTTTTCCAGGCATTGGTGCAACCCGACCAGGCCAGTCCCACGACACACCTGATCATTCGCGAGTTACGGGCACCGCAAGCCCTGATGGCCGCCCTGGTCGGTGCCGCATTGGGTCTTGCCGGGGCCGAAATGCAAACGGTGCTCGACAACCCATTGGCCAGTCCTTTCACGCTGGGGGTCTCCTCTGCCGCTGCACTCGGGGCGGTTCTGGCCCTTGCCCTGAACCTGCACATTCCCGGTCTGCCCCTGGCCATTGCACTGCCGCTGAATGCCTTTCTGGGCGGCCTGCTCTGTGCCATGGCGCTTGACCTCATTGCCCGTCGATCACGCGACCCGTCCTTGCTGATTTTGTTTGGTATTGCACTTGTTTTTTCCCTGAATGCGGTGGTCTCACTGATTCAACTGATCATCAGTGCATCTGCCCTGCAAGACATGGTGTTCTGGACAATGGGCAGTCTGTCGCGCAGCCAGTGGCCTCAGGTACTGATCATGGCCCTTTTGCTGGCCACCCTGCTGCCAGCGTCCATGGCCAGTGCCTGGAAACTGACTGCATTGCGCTTTGGCGACGAACGGGCCCTGAGCCTGGGCGTCAGTGCACGCACCACGCGCCGGTTTGCCTTGTTGCGCGCCAGTTTACTGGCCTCGGTTGCCGTGGCACTGGTGGGTGTGATCGGATTCATCGGGCTCATGGCACCCCATATGGCACGACGGCTCTTCGGCGAAGACCATCGCTGGTATTTACCCGCCAGTGCCTGCCTGGGAGCAATCATTCTTCTGGCTGCCGACATTCTGTCACGCCTGCTTGCTACAACCACCGTCATCCCGGTGGGTATCCTGACCACGCTGGTAGGCATTCCTTTTTTCCTTGCCGTTCTGGCGCGTTCGCGGCGGCCTTCATGAACGTTGTGAACATGCAATGAGCCTGCAGATCGAAGCACTGAACTGTGAATTGAATGGCCAAACCATTCTCCATGACATCTCGCTGCCTGCCCTGCAGTCCGGGACTGTGGTTGCGCTTGCAGGGCCAAACGGCAGCGGCAAATCCACGCTGATGCGTGCGTTGGCCGGGATTATTCCTGCACGCTCCAAACGCCTGTGCCTCAACGGCACCGACCTGACCCGGCTCGGCGAACTGGACCGTGCGGACCAACTGCGTTATTTGCCACAAGATCTGCCGCCACTGCTCGATTTGACCGTACTCGATGCACTGCGCGTTGCATTGAACGCACGCAAACGTGCAGCCCGTACCGCGGCAGCCCCAGAAGCACTGGCGATCCTGACCGAACTTGAGCTGTCCCACCTGGCCGAGAGATCGCTTCGGACATTGTCGGGCGGACAACGCCAACTGACCGGCCTGGCCCAGGCATTGTGCCGCCCCCCTCGTGTTCTGCTGCTCGATGAGCCCGTCTCGGCGCTGGACCTGCATTTCCAGCACCACATACTGCGTACGCTGCGCACACTGAGTAAACGCCATTCACTCTTGATCATCGTGGTACTGCATGACTTGAATCATGTACTGCGCTACACCGATCATGTTGTCGTGCTGCACCAAGGCGGCATCGCAGCAACCGGAATCCCTGGCAAGGTACTGACACCTGAACTGCTGAACGCGGTGTTTGCAGTACAGGCACGCCTTGAAACCTGCAGTCAGGGTATTCTGCATCTGATCATCGACCAACCGTCACCCGGTTTAAGCTCCACCCGGGATCAAACCCTGTAGTCATTTCAGCAAATCATGCTTCAGACCCTGTCTTTCCCTATCAACGACACCACACTGCATGCGGTGCATAAAGGTTATGGCCCACCCCTGCTACTGATTCACGGCTCGTTGTGCGATTACCGATACTGGCGCTGGCAAATGGATGCGCTCGGTGCCGAAACCCGAGTGATTGCACCCAGCCTGCGCGGTTATTGGCCGCAAGCACTGATTGCAGAAAGCGACGACTTTTCGGTCGCACAACACGCCAGCGACCTGGCTGCGTTGCTGGGCCAAATATGTCGGGAAGAAAAAACCGTACTCCTGGGGCATTCGCGTGGCGCCCAGGTAGCCCTGGAAATGGCACTTGCCCATCCGGAACAAACGGCCGGCGTCATTCTGGCCGACCCCGGATTTCGTTTTGATGACGAGCCCCCCACACCCGCACTGCACGACGCAGCGCTGCAGGCGCTTGAACAGGGTAACGTGGAAGCGGCAATGGCACAATTCGTGAATGCGGTGAACGGCCAGGACATCTGGCGCCAGATGGTCGGCTGGTTCAAAACCATGGTGATGGACAACGCGTTCACCCTGCTTTCCCAACGCCACGAACTGAACCATGCCATTTGCGTGGAACAACTGAAAAACCTGCGATGCCCTGTGCTGCTGCTTCAAGGAGCGCTAAGCCCGGCACGCTACACAAGCCGCATTCAACGCCTGCAAACCCTGTTGAAGCAAGCCCGCACTGAAACCATAGACAAAGCCTCGCATGGCATGAACCTGGCCAACCCCAGGCAATTCAACCAGCACGTGCTGGCATTCATGCGTACGTTGACCAGCGCTTGAGCCGGCCCGCCTGTAGAACCCGGACGGTAGCCTTGCAGCCAGCGACGTCAAGGGCGAAGGCTGTTAGCGTCCAAAGAAAGGGTAGCCAGGATCGTGGTATCCATGGGTTGACGCATGACCCGGAGGCACCAGCTCGTTGACCAGATCTTCGTCTTCGGCCTCCAGGGTGATGTCGAGTGCGGGGTAATAGTCTTCCATCTGGACCAGTGTGCGCGGGCCTGCAATGACCGATGAAACCCGCGTGTTGGCAAGCACCCAGGCCGTTGCGAAATGCGACAAGGCAATACCGCGTTGATCACAATGCGCCTTCAGACACTGCGCAATCAGCAAGGATTCTTCACGGAACTCGGTTTGCATGATGCGCCGGTCGTTGCGGCCTGCACGGGTTGAGGGATCGGGTGACTGACCGGGCTGGTACTTACCGGTGAGCACACCACGGGCAATCGGGCTGTAGGGAACAACCCCAAGCCCGAAATGACTGCAGGCAGGCAGTATCTCGACTTCAGGCTGGCGATTCAACAGGTTGTAATACGGCTGACAGACGATGGGAGCCGGGACATTCAGGGCCTTGCAAAGACTGACCATTTCGGCAATGCGCCAGCCCCGAAAATTCGACAGGCCGAAGGCGTGAATTTTGCCAGCACGGATGAGATCACCCATGGCGCGAGCAGCTTCCTCGAGATTTTCTTCGTGAAAGTCACGGTGCATGTACAGGATATCGATATGATCACAACCAAGACGTTTCAGACTGGCATCGACCTCGTGCATGATCCAGTGCCGTGAATAATGTGACCGGTTCGGCTTTTTTTCCATGGGATTGCCAAGTTTTGTCGCCAGAATCCAGTCGTGACGATTGGGACGAATCAACTCGCCAACCATTTGCTCGGATTTACCCGTGCTGTAGACATCGGCGGTATCGATAAAATTGATGCCGCGTTCGTGCGCACTGGCCACGATATTGCGGGCTTCGGCAATGTCGGTTTGATCGGCGAACATCATGGTGCCCAGACACAGGGCGGAAACCTGCAAATTGCTGCTGCCCAATCGGCGATAAAGCATGGTGTTTTTTCCTTTGTGAGTGTGGTGGGGTGTTATTGATTCAGCCGGGCAGAACCGCTTGAACCGGAGCAGCACTGCGCGGTACAGACCAGGTACTGATCGCCTGGGCGACAGGTTCCCCCCCGTGTTCGGGTATCAGCACGACATCGCCTGCGGCAAGACGGCCGGTTTTGTGGATCGTGGCTTGCGCCAGAACACCACCCGGGGGAGTCTTGCGCATGAAATTGATACTGAGACTGGCTGTAACGGCATGACTGTTGCCCGTGGCACCAACGACCGCCGCATACAAGGCAAGATCGGCCAAACCCATGAGCATGGGACCGGAAATAATGCCCCCCATACGCTGATGGGATGCATTGGCTGGCAGGAAGACACGAGCATGTCCAGCACCGATTTCGAGCACCTGAGCCTGTAACACAGCCGCAAACGGATGGTGTTCCTGCAACAAAAGGTTGAAATCATCGAGGGTAATCAAAGACGAAACACGGTTCATGACATTCCACACCCAGCCTGAAAACTTGAAAGAGAGACCCGATTTCCCGGCAGCCAATGAGTCCAGACCCGACCGACTGCCAAGGCATAGTACACTTGCTTACGATGAAATCGCCAGCACTTCTCAACCTGCGTAGTCGTTGCACAGTATCACCAATCGCCGTTTCAGGCCTGGTGCTGGTGGTGTTCGCCCTGGTGCTGCGCGCGCTGATCCCCATGGGGTACATGCCTTCGGGCACAGGAAGCAGCCCCTTCGAACTGTCGGTATGTTTCAGTGATGGTCGCACATCGCACCTGACCAGCATTCAAGCCGGCAACCGGCTTCTTGCAGACGTGCCTGACGACACCGCCCCCGGGCAACAGGCCCTGCATCCCGGTGCCTGTATATTCAGCGCGACACCCGCGCCTGACAGTCTTTCGTACGGATCATCCTTTGCCGCCCAGTCGGCAACGCCCCGTCTGGCAATATTTTCAAGCCAGGCCTGTGCAAATCGTGCGTCCGTGTTCTGCGGGCCGCCGCTGGGATCGCGCGCGCCCCCGGTTTCCTGACATCAACCCGGCATGTGCTGTTTTTTTCAGCCGGCTGTAACCGTCAGGCGTTTGTCGTATGCCTGACCGCTCAATACCTGATGATCTGGATAACCATGACTACGAAAACACTTTTCTCGTGCCTGCTGCTTGCCGGCTCTTCGATGGCTGTTGCCTCGCAACCCTCACAAGCCGTACTAGATGCGGCAAAGGTCTCAACCACCCTGAGCGTGACCGACTGCTGGATTCGGGCCATACCGGCACCGGCGCCTGCCGGTGGCTTCTTTCTTGTAAAAAACAGCGGTGACCAGGATGTCAAACTGATCGGTGCTGCGTCACCCGCTTATGGCCTGACAATGCTGCACCAGACAACGCACAGCGGCGGCATGAGCCGCATGTCAGAGGTGCCAAGCGTTACGGTTCCTGCCAAAGGCACCCTGGCATTCAAACCGGGCGATTACCACGCCATGCTTGAACAGCCTGATACCTCGGTGAAAGTTGGCGCCAAGGTTCAGGTCAGTTTCCTGTTCGACAATGGCGAAAAAGTGGTCACGCAGTGCGAAATCATGCCGGCCAACACACGCGGGCACGGGCACACACAGCACAGGCAACACTGAAACCAAACCTGTTCCAACAGGAAGCCACTTGCTTGAGCCACCCCACGCAAAAGGCCGGTCAATGACCGGCCTTTTGCGTGGATGCGTTGCCCCATGAAACGGAGCAATCTGCAATTACTTGGTAGGCAATTTACCGACAACACCCTGAACGTAGTAGTTCATCTGGTTCAATGCGCCGTCGTCGAGCGACCCGGACTCAAGACGGGTTTTACCTTCGTTGTCGACCACGGGGGCATCGAAAGGCGTGAGTTTGCCAGAGACAATATCGGCCTGGGTGTTCATGACCAGCTTCTTCACGTCATCGGGTACGGCCGGGCCAAAAGCCTCAAGGGCGACCATGTCATCTTTGATACCACCCCAGGTACTGTCCGACTTCCAGTTACCGTCGAGAACAGCCTGGGCTGACTTCGTGAAGTACTTGCCCCAATGGTGCGTAACCGCAGCCAGTTGTGCCTTGGGACCAAACTTTTGCATGTCGGAGTGGTAAGCAACCGCGTACTTGCCTTTTTCTTCAGCAACCTGCACGGTGGCTGTGGAATCCGTGTGATGAGTGATCACATCGGCACCCTGGCCAATAAGGGCCAGCGCGGCATCACGTTCCTTGCCCGGGTCGTACCAGCTGTTTACCCAGATGACACGCACCTCAGCGTTGGGGTTCACACTGCGCATGCCGCGGGTAAAGGCATTGATACCCTGCAACACTTCAGGGATGGGAAACGCCCCCACATAACCGGCTACGTTCGAGGTGCTCATTTTTCCGGCCAGAACACCGGCCAGGTAGCGACCTTCGTAGAAACGGGCATTGGTGGTGGCCACATTGGCTGCGGTTTTATAGCCTGTGGAATGCACGAACTTCACATCGGGGAACTGACGTGCCACCTTGAGCGTGGGGTTCATGTAGCCAAACGATGTGGTGAAAATGAGCTTGTTGCCTTGCTGGGCCAGATCACGAATGACGCGTTCGGCATCGGCGCCCTCAGGCACCGATTCAACGTACTGGGTTACGACTTTGTCGCCCAGGGCCTTTTCCATTTCAAGGCGGCCAAGATCCTGCTGCCATGTCCAGCCGGCATCGCCGATGGGACTGACATAGACATAACCAACCTTCAGCGGCTCGGCCAGCGTGGCACCGGAAAAGGCCAGAACGGGTGCCAACAGTGCGGCACACGCAGCATTACGAACGGTTTTAGCAGACATGAGGGTCCTTTCAGATAACGAGAGTATTCAATGATTAGGATTGAAATTCTTGCCCAGCGAAGCGGGCATATTGAGACGGATCCAGTTGGCGTTGCGCGAAATGAGCACCAGAACGACAATGGTGGCGATATAGGGCAGCATGGACAAAACCTGCGAGGCAACCGGCACACCCAGCGCCTGCATATGATACGTGAGAATGGTGATGCCGCCGAACAGGTAAGCCCCCACCAGCACGCGGGCCGGGCGCCAGGTGGCAAAGGTGGTCAGGGCAAGTGCGATCCAGCCTCGGCCGGCCACCATGCCTTCCACCCACATCGGGGTGTACACCAGCGACATGAAACCACCCGCCAGGCCACAGCACGCACCGCCGAACAGCAAGGCCCCCAGACGAATGAGGCGAACGTTGTAACCCAGTGAATGGGCCGAAGAAGGTGATTCACCCACCGCCCGTAAAACAAGGCCTGCGCGGGTGCGGTTCAGGAACCAGATAATGGCCCCGCACAGCATCAGTGAAAGGTACACCATGGCATGCTGCTGGAAGAAGGCCTGCCCGAGGAAAGGGATATCTTGCAACAAGGGTACGCCGGAACTGGTAAGCTGCAAAGATTCACCGGTGTAGTCAATACCAATGTAGGCAGACGCCCCGACACCGAACAGCGACAGCGCCAGACCGGTGGCCACCTGATTGGACCCCAGCCAGACCGTGAGCCAGGCAAAAAAACCTGACATGACCATGCCAGCCGCAGCGCCCGCAAGAAAACCCATGAACAGGCTGCCGGTATGCAGGGTGGTGGCAAACCCCAGCACGGCGGCAACCAACATCATGCCTTCGGAACCCAGATTCAGAACGCCGGATTTTTCATTGATGAGCAAGCCGAGCGCTGCCAGCATGAGCGGTGTACCCGCCGTGATGGACGAGGCAATGAGTGGAGCGAGAGCGTCCATTATTTTTTACCCCAGCGCAGTTTGTTATGGATCAGGACATCGCAGGCAAGCAGGGAAAACAACAGGATGCCCTGAAAAATGCCGGTGATGGCGCTGGGCATGCCAAGACGGCTCTGGGACAGTTCACCACCAATATAAAGCAAGGCCATGATGAAACTGGAAAAGATGACGCCGATCGGGTGCAGCCGCCCGACAAAGGCCACGATAATGGCGGCAAAGCCGTAACCCGGCGAGACAGACGGTGTCAACTGGCCGATGGGCCCCATGATTTCAGCAGCCCCGGCGATCCCCGCCAGCCCCCCGGAAACCAGCAGGGAAGCCCAGAGCGCACGACGTGATGAAAACCCTGCATAACGGGCTGCCAGAGGTGCCATACCACCCACCTGCAACTTGAACCCTGAAAAACTGCGTGACAGATACAACCAACCCAGTACGGCAGCCAGGCAGGCCAGTACGATACCCAGGTGCAAACGGGTACCCTGCAGTACCGAAGGCAAGAGAAAACCATCAGAAAAAAGACGTGACTGGGGAAAGCCGAAACCATCGGGATCACGCAACGCACCGTGCACCAGATAGCTGAGCAGCAGTTCAGCCACATAGACCAGCATGAGCGACACCAGGATTTCATTGGCGTTGAACTGGTCGCGCAACCAGGCAACCAAGGCGGCCCAGAGCATGCCCCCCAGGGCGCCTGCCATGATTGCAGCAGTGATCAGAAGGGGCCCACCATGGGTATCGGTATCGACCGCCAGGATGAAAGCGCCTGCGGCAATTGCGCCGACAATCAGCTGGCCTTCGGCACCAATATTGAAAACTTTGGCGCGAAAACACAGCGCCAGCCCCACGGCAATGGTGAGCAATGGCGCGACCTTGACCCCGACTTCCGCCCAGCCATTCAGGTCTTTAAGCGGCTCGACAAAGAAAACGGCCAGACTGGTGAGAGGGTCTTTGTCGACGGCAACAAAAAGCAATGCACCGCACACGACGGTGAGCAGCACGGCCAGTAGCGGCGAAAACCAGGCCATGAACACAGAGGCTTCGGCACGTGGCTCAAGCCGGAACATAAGTACTCCCTGATGAGTCAGCCGTTTGTGCGGTGTCCCAGAGACCGCTCATCCAGCGGCCAATGAGATCAAGGTCGGCCTGGGCGGCCGGCAACGACGGTGAAACCCGCCCCTTGGCGATAACGACCAAACGATCGGAAATTTCGAAAAGTTCATCGAGCTCTTCGGAGATGACGAGAACGGCACAGCCTGCATCGCGCAGAGCCAGCAGTTCGGCACGGATCTGCGCCGAAGCACCGACATCGACGCCCCAAGTGGGCTGGGCGACCAGCAACACATGGGGATCGCGGGTGACCTCACGGCCAATGATGTACTTCTGCAGGTTGCCGCCGGAAAGACTGCCCGCATGTGCGTGTGGTCCGGCCGCCTTGACATTGAAACGCTTGATGATGTCGGCGGCCAGACTGTAAATGGCCCCTTTGCGAATGAAGCCGGCTTGCAGGACCTGGGTATCTTGATGAGAAAGCAGGATGTTGTCGGCCAGGGACAGGTCGGGCACGGCGCCGCGCCCGAGGCGTTCTTCAGGTACGAAGGCCAGACCTTTGGCACGACGCCAGGCAGCCGAACGGTGCCCCGCCGGAACGCCGTCGAGCAAAACGGAATCAGGACGCGCACGGGTATCCTCACCCGAAAGAACGGCCAGCAATTCCTGCTGACCATTACCGGATACACCGGCCACACCCAGGATTTCCCCACCGTGCACCGAAAAACAAATGTTCGACAATTCAGTGGCAAACGGGTGGGCTTTAGGCAGTGA
The DNA here is from genome assembly GCA_012727555.1 of Alcaligenaceae bacterium. Lineage (GTDB taxonomy): Bacteria > Pseudomonadota > Gammaproteobacteria > Burkholderiales > Burkholderiaceae_B > JAAYGT01. Next base: position 29,479 of record JAAYGT010000088.1, read on the forward strand.
CAGGTTCTGCACCGACAACATGACAGGCCCGGGCTGGCTGAGACGCGGCGTATTGACCGGCGGCTCGCTGCCGATCATCAGCCGCGACAGACTGGCTTCGGTTTCCTGGCGAGGGTCACAGACGCCGGTTACACGACCACCCCGCATGACGGTACAGGTGTGGCACAGGGCGCGAATTTCATCGAGCTTGTGACTGATATAGACAATGCTGCACCCTTGTGCAGCCAACTGGCGCAAAGTATCGAAAAGCTTGAGTACCGCCTGGGGCGTGAGCACCGAGGTGGGCTCGTCGAGGATGAGCAGCTGGGGCTTGCCCAGCAAGGCACGCACGATTTCAACCCGCTGGCACTCGCCAACCGACAAAGTATGTACATGACGGCGCGGTTCGAGATCGAGCCCGTATTCACGGGCGGTCTGTTCAATTCGCTGCTCAAGTTCGGCCAGATCGACTTTTTCAGACAACCCCAGCGCAATGTTTTCAGCCACTGTAAGGGTGTCGAACAGGGAAAAATGCTGGAACACCATGCCGATACCCTGCTGGCGTGCAGCAGCCGGGCTTGCGATACTGACAGGCACGCCATTCCAGAGAATTTCACCCGCATCGGGTTTGACCACACCGAAGATGATCTTCATGAGTGTGGACTTTCCGGCCCCGTTTTCACCCAGCACCGCGTGAATTTCACCCGGCATGATGGTGAGATCGACCTTGTCGTTGGCCACGACGGCCGGGTAGGCCTTGGTTATTTGATTGAGCGCCAGTCGGGGGGTCATGGGTGGGCGGAGTTCAGAAAACGAGACGAGCAGGCCGGCACGGAATCAGCGTTGACGCAGGGCATCTTCGATCTTTCGATCTGTTTTGTACTGACCCAGTGCATAGACAGCCCACAAGGCAGCCGGCAACCAGCCGATCAGTGTGATCTGGAGGATCAGGCAGATGATGCCTGCAAAAGGCCGCCCGATCGTGAAAAAGGTAAGCCAGGGTAAAAGCAGGGCAATAATGAGTCGCATGGTAGGGGAATCTGGAGCACAGGAAGCAACAGGGCTGCACGGCAGCCACCAAGAAAGACAAGCATTGTAACGTCAGGTGCCGTCTTTGACGCGGCAATACCGGCGACCCGTGCACATCAGGCGTAACAATTTTTAAAAACAAAAATCCCGGGCAGCACGCGAAGCGCTACCCGGGACAACCGGCGGACGACTACCGACGGATCAAAACAACAAAGGTGATCAGGCCTCGACCACTTCAGCAGACTCGATGTCGATGGATGAACGAATCAGGTGATCGAATGCGCTGAGCGCAGCCTTGGCACCTTCCCCGGCCGAGATGATGATCTGCTTGTAGGGCACCGTGGTGCAATCGCCTGCCGCAAACACACCGGGCACGGATGTCTGGCCGCGCGCATCGACTTCGATTTCACCAAAACGGGAAAGATCGACTGCCCCCTTCAGGAATTCCGTGTTGGGTACCAGACCAATTTGCACAAACACGCCTTCGAGGTCGATACGGTTGGTTTCACCACTGACGCGGTCTTTGTACGACAAACCATTGACCTTTTTCCCATCGCCGTGAATTTCGGTGGTCTGTGCCGAAACGATGACAGTGACGTTAGGCAAGCTGCGCAACTTGCGCTGCAAAACGGCATCGGCACGCAGGGTATCGCCGAACTCGATGAGTGTGACATGACTGACGACACCGGCCAGATCGATTGCGGCCTCAACGCCTGAGTTACCGCCACCGATCACGGCAACACGTTTACCCTTGAACAGGGGACCATCGCAGTGCGGGCAATAAGCCACACCGTTGTTGCGGTATTCACGTTCACCCGGCACATTGATTTCACGCCAGCGGGCGCCTGTAGCCAGAATGACGGTTTTGCCTTTGAGGACGGCACCATTGGCCAGACGCACCTGACTGAGCTTGCCGGGGATCAGTTCTTCGACACGTTGCAAATTCATGATGTCGACGTCGTACGCTTTCACGTGCTGTTCAAGGGCGGTTGCAAACTTGGGCCCTTCGGTTTCAAGCACGGAAATGTAGTTTTCAATGGCCATGGTGTCGAGCACCTGGCCACCAAAACGCTCGGCCACCACACCGGTGCGAATCCCTTTGCGGGCCGCATACACAGCGGCGGCGGCACCGGCCGGGCCACCACCCACAATAAGAACATCGTAAGGTTCGCGGGCACTGAGTTCTTCTGCCTTGCGGGCACCGGCATTGACGTCGAGTTTCGACAGGATTTCTTCGACGCTGGAGCGGCCCTGACCAAATACTTCACCATTCAGGAACATGGTAGGCACCGACATGATCTGGCGGGCATCGACTTCGTTCTGGAACAGGGCGCCATCGATCGCCACATGCTTGATGCGGGGATTGATGATCGACATGGTGTTCAGTGCCTGGACAACGTCGGGGCAGTTCTGGCAGGACAACGAAAAATAGGTTTCAAACGCGTAGTCGCCATCGAGATTGCGGATCTGATCGATGACGGACGGATCGAGCTTGATGGGATGCCCACCGACCTGCAACAACGCCAGCACAAGGGATGTAAATTCGTGGCCCATGGGAATACCGGCGAAGCAGACGCTGATATCGGTTCCCACGCGGTTGATGTAGAACGAAGGCGTGCGATCGTTGGCATCGGAACGCTCAGTGAAACTGATCTTGCCTGACATGCCGGCAATTTCCTGCAACAGTGCACGCAGTTCGTGCGACTTGGCACTGTCATCGAGGCAGGCAACCAGCTCGATGGGCTGGACCAGCATCTGCATGTAGGAGTTCAACTGGGTTTTAACGTTCGCGTCTAACATAACGATTACCTTCGGTGTCTGAAGAATTCGGGGGTACCATGGCCGGCTTTTGGCCGGCGCACGGCAACCGGACTACCGACCCGGAAAACGGGCCGGTTTTTTTAGATCTTTGGTGTTTAGATCTTGCCGACCAGATCAAGCGAAGGCTTGAGTGTTTCAGCGCCTTCGTTCCACTTGGCGGGGCACACTTCGCCAGGATGGGAAGCGATGTACTGGGCTGCCTTGACTTTGCGCAGCAATTCGGAGGCCACACGACCGATACCGTTGTCGTGCACTTCCATGACTTTGATTTCGCCTTCGGGGTTGACCACGAAGGTACCGCGCAGGGCAATACCCTCTTCTTCGATCAGCACTTCAAAGTTGCGCGACAACACGTGTGTGGGATCGGCGATCATGGGGTAGTTCACTTTGCCGATGGCAGCCGATGTGTCGTGCCATGCTTTGTGCGAGAAGTGCGTATCGGTGGAGACGCTGTAGATTTCAACGCCCAGTTTCTGGAATTCAGCGTAGGTTTCGGCCAGGTCTTCGAGTTCGGTGGGGCACACGAAGGTGAAGTCAGCGGGGTAGAAAACGAATACGGACCACTTGCCTGCAACGGTCTGGTCAGTCACTTCGACAAACTTGCCATTGTGGTATGCCTGAGCTTTGAAGGGTTTGATTTTGGTGTTGATCAGAGACATTACGTTTCCTTGTTCGTGGTTGAAAGAATTGACGACAGAGTCAGTATAGGCTCCCTCAATCAATTTTAAAAATTGATTGATTTTATATAAGCAATAGCCACAGCCTATGACGCCTGACTTCCGGCAGAGTAACCCGGAGATGATGCACATTGTGTGACATCAACATTGGCAGATGGCGACGAACCGGAAAAAAACAAGCCCCGGAGGCGGCATGGCACTGAATCGTGCTCAGTCTGCGGCAACGTTGTCCGGAACACCGACGACGCCCGATCCGATCGCCATGCTGCTGCCATCGGCCACTTTGGCTTTGTCGGCGGCCTGCACCATGCACTCGCACAACCGGTGGACAAGTTCCTGAGCAATGTGTTTTTTTGCAACGAGCAATACCGACAGACAACCTTTGGCTGCCGGGTCGGAAAGATCCAGAAAGCGCACATGGGCGCTGCTGTAAGCACGCGTCACGCCTGGCACAAGCGCAACACCCATTCCACTGGCCACCAGACTGACCAGAGTTTGCACCTGAATGGCTTCCTGACTGATACGGGGCGTGAAACCCGCGCTGTAACACAGACTGAGCGCAACGCTGTGCAACCCGGGAACCACCGTGGAACCGTACAGCACAAAGTCTTCTGAACGGCACTCAGCCAGAGCGACCTTGCGACGTGATGCGAGACGATGCCGTGCCGGCACGGCAAGAATGAGGTCATCGTGATGGATGATCCATGATTCAAGCCCCGGATCGTCGGCGATGGGCCCACGCACCACACCGGCATCGATCTCGTGACCATGGATTTGCCGGATCAACCCGATCGTGCTGTCCTCGCGCAGCTCAAGCCGTACATCCGGATAGCGCTCACGGAACAGTTGCAACGACAGGGGAAGCAGGGAATACGTTGCCGAACCCACAAAACCTATGCGCAAGGTACCCCATTCACCCAACGCAACCAGACGAGCCGTTCGGCAGGCCTGATCGGCATAAAAAAGAGCCGCACGGGCATCATCGAGCATGGCCTGACCGGCAGGCGTAAGGGTGACCCCCTTGACCGTGCGTTCGAATAGCCGGGCACCAATTTCCTGCTCCATTTTCTGAATGGAAACAGACAAGGCCGGTTGGGCAATGAAGAGCTTTTCTGCAGCACGCCGAAAACTGTGGGTTTCAGCGATGGCCAGCAGTTGCTGAAACTGGCGAAGGGTGACAGCCATATTCTTTATTTATGGATGATTCAATAAAAAGTATTAGACCATTATCGCAGACCGGACCTAGACTCGCCTGACGATTATTTCGGAACCCCGAACACAGACTCCTGACACCCATGCCTACACCCCAAAACGATCCTTCTGCAGCGGCACTTGGCGGCATCCGGATCCTTGACCTGACATCGGTCATTTTCGGCCCTTACGCATCGCTGATTCTGGCCGACTACGGTGCCGACGTTATCAAGGTGGAGTCGCCGGCTGGCGACTCCACACGCTATACAGGCCCTTCACTGGACCCCGAACTATCGGCCATTTTCCTGGGCGCCAACCGCAACAAGCGCAGCCTGGTTCTTGACCTTAAACAGGCCAATGCCCGCGAAGCACTGCTGCGTCTGGTTGACCAGGCCGATGTCTTCATGCACAGCATGCGCCCGCAAAAAATGGCCAAACTGGGGTTGGATCACGCCACCCTGCTGGCTCGCAACCCAAAACTGGTGTATGCCGGGCTGTACGGGTTCAGCGAAGACGGTGCGTACGCCGGCATGCCGGCCTACGATGACACCATACAGGGGCTCAGCGGCATTGCCGACATGATGGCGCGGCAAAGCGGCACCCCCCGTTACCTGCCCACCATCGCTGCAGACAAAACCTGCGGCATGACAGCCGCCCATGCCATTCTGGCCGCCTTGTTTCAGCGCGAACGCACAGGCAAAGGCCAGTTTGTGGAAATCCCCATGTTTGAAAGTATGGTGTCGTACAACCTGGTCGAGCACTTTTATGGCCGGCACCTGACCGGGCAAAATGAAACACCGGGTTACCCCAGAACACTTTCACCCTATCGCAAACCCTACAAGACATCCGATGGTTACGTGTGCCTGATGCCCTACACCGATGCGCATTGGCAGCGTTTCTTCACGGCCGGCGGACGCCCCGAACTGGCCGCTGACCCCCGCTTTGCCAACATTTCCGCGCGCACGCGCAACATTGATGCCTTGTACGCAGCGGTTGATGCCCTGGTTGAAAGCAACAGCACGGCCTTCTGGCTTGAACTGTGCAACCGGCAGGAAATCCCTGCCACACGTGTCAACACCCTGAACGATCTGGAAACTGATCCACACCTTCAAAGCGTGGGGTTTTTCGCCAACCTCACCAGCGCAACCGGGGATAACTACCGATTCACACGCAGCCCGGTGAAGCTGCAAAATTCTGTGGTCGAACCGCGCATGCCCCCCAGGCTGGGCGAACACTCTGGCGAAGTCCTCCGGGAAGCCGGCCTTGATGCCCAAACAATTGAAACGCTGCTCAAACAAGGCGCCGCGCGCGCGCAGGAACCGGAAAAATCATGATACACACACCTGACCTGCCCATGCTCGGCCAAGGTTTTTACTGGCAGGAGCTGTCTGTCGGCCAGAAATTCCGCACTTTCCGGCGCACCGTCACAGAAACCGACCTGGTGAACTTCATCAGTGTGTCCGGCATTCTGGAAACCATTTTCATCGATGCCACTTACACCGATGGCGCAATCCAGGGACGGCCCGTACCCGGCGCGCTCACCTACGCACTGATCGAAGGCATTATTTTGCAAACCATGGCCCAGGGCACGGGCCTGGCCTTGCTTGAAGTCCATAAAAAAATGCACGCCCCGGTCATGGTAGGCGACACCATCTGGGCCACGCTCGAAATCACTGCCGTGCGTCCCACCTCAAAAAACAACCGGGCGGTCGTATCGTCCGAAGTCATCATCATGAATCAGCGGGCGGAACCCGTCATCACCTACACCGTATCACGCATGATGGCCGGCAAACCCTGAAATCCTCAACACAACAAACACACGGAGACAGAACTCATGAATACAGTACGACGCACGCTTTGCACTGCCCTGGCTGCCGCACCACTGCTGCTGGTGGCCATGGGCACCGCCCACGCACAGGCTGCAACATGGCCCACTGGGCCTATTACCATGGTCGTACCGTTCCCCCCGGGCGGGCCCACTGATCTGATCGCTCGCGTTCTTGGCAAACAGTTGTCTGAACAACTGGGCCAACAGGTGATCATCGACAACAAAGGGGGTGCCAACGGCACGATCGGTTCAGGTGCCGTGGCGGCTGCCAAGCCTGATGGTTATACCATTCTGTACAACACATCATCGATCGCCCTTGCCCCCAACCTGTTCAAAAACCTCAGTTTCGATCCGGTCAAAGACTTCGCCCCGATCTCCAGCACAGCGGTCATTCCACTGGTGTTGCTGGTGCACCCATCGGTACCGGCAAAGAATTTCACCGAATTTGTCAGCCATGCAAAAAGCAAACCCGGGCAGTTATCGTACGGGTCAGCCGGCATGGGGAACATTACCCATCTGGGCGCCTTCCTGATCAACCAGTCTGCCGGCATTGACGCCGTTCACGTGCCTTACCGGGGCAGCGCGCCCGCCATGGTCGACCTCGTCGGAGGCCAGGTACAATTCGCCACCAATACGCTGAATGACTCCCTGCCCTTCATTCGCGACAGACGCCTGAAGCCCCTGGCCGTGACCAGCGCCCAGCGCAGCACCCAACTGCCCGACGTTCCCACCATCGCCGAAGCGGCCATACCCGGGTTCGAAGTGGGTGCCTGGCAAGGCATTGTGGCACCGGCCGGTACACCACCCGATGTCGTGAAACGACTGAACACCGAAGTTCTGAAAGCGCTGAAATCCGACTTCGTGCAGAAGCAACTGGCTGACCAGGGAGCACAAGCCCTGGGATCAACCCCGGAAGAGTACGCTGCGTACATCAAGAGCGAAATCAAACGCTTTGGCGACATCATCAAGGCGGCTGGCGTTCAGGCCAACTGATTGCTGCCAACCTGCCCGGCCATGCGGGGCGCGGACAGTGGCATGAAAAAAGCGGCCTTGGCCGCTTTTTTCTGTCAAGCACCCACCAGGTACCCGCTTGCCGCTCAACGGAAAACCGGTTTACGCTTTTCCACAAAGGCCGTGACGGCCTCGCGATGATCGGGGGTTTTGTGGGCAATGGCCTGATAACCTGCCGAAAGTTCAAGCAGGGATTCCAGCGTTGCCTGCTGGCCTTCACGCAACAAGCGCTTGGTCATACGCAACACGGCACCCGGATTCGCGGCAATGCGCAGCGCCAGTGCACGGGCCTCTTCAAGCAGACGATCATGGGGCACCACGCGTGATACCAGGCCACAGGCCAGGGCTTCCTGCGCCGTAAGGGCATCGCCGGTGAAGGACATTTCAGCGGCCTTCGACATACCCACCACACGTGGCAACAGCCATGCACCACCATCGCCCGGCACAATACCCACGCGCACAAAACTTTCAGCAAAACTGGCATTTTCGGATGCAATCCGAATGTCGCACATGCAGGTCAGGTCAAGCCCGGCACCGATGGCTGCACCATTGACAGCGCAAATGACAGGAACATCGAGGTTATACAGTGCTTTGGGCAGACGCTGGATACCTTGGCGGTATTCCTCGCGAATCAGGTCGGGCGTAAGGTCGGGGTCGAAAAAACGCTGCATGTCCTTGACGTTACCGCCCGAACTGAACACGCTGCCTTCAGCGGTCAGGATCACGACCTTGACCGAGGCATCGGCACGAATGTCATCACAAACCTGGACAAATTCCTGGACGGCGGTGTTGCCTGTCAGGGCATTGCGCGTTTCAGGCTGGCTCATGGTGATGGTCAGCACGGGACCATCACGGTGCAATGAAAGAAAAGACATATCAGACTTCCTGTAGGGGATCGGTGGTTTCTCGAATCAGGTCGAGGGCCAGCCCGCTGCGCTGGCTTACCAGCACCTGGCCCAGTTGGTCGTGCCAATAGGTTTCGCTGCCTGCCGTCTGGCGCCAGCCATGCAAGCGGCGGGTTAGCAACTGCAGATCGTACTCTGCAGTGAACCCGATGGCACCATGAATGGAATGACTCAGTTCGGCAACCGCCAGGGCAGCTTCGCTGGTACGGGCTTTGGCAACCGCCACACGCAGCGCGTTGGGAACGACACCGGCCGTGCTGCAGGCCACCTGCGCCGCCATGCGCGCGGCAAAAACGTGTTCCGACATGACCGCCAGCTGATGCTGGATAGCCTGAAACTTGCCAATAGGGCGACCGAATTGCGTGCGCTCGTTGGCGTAGTGCAGGGTACGCCGGAAAACCGCTTGCAACGCACCGCTGGTCAGTGCAGAAACCACGCACGCCTGAAGGACTCGCAGCGAGGCATCAGCGGGCAAATTAAGGTTGAACCGGGGTGCTGCTGCAACGGCATCAGCCATCCATACCAGGCTGGCATCAAGACAAAACGCACTGTCAGTGCGCTGTGCAGAAGCACATGGCAAAAGCAGCCACTGCCCATCCAGGTTAACCAAAACGTGGTCAGCCACACGCCCCATACGCACCAGACCGGCTTGCAGGGTGCCATTCTGGAGCAATTCGCCACGGGCAAAAACGGTCGTTCCCGATGGACGATCAAGACCCGCATGTGACAACAGCCCGCGAATGAGCATGGTTTCAGCCAGCGGCACGGGCACGGAAAATTCGCCACAGAGTTCGAACACGCCAAAGATGGCATCCAGCCCCAGGCCAGAACCGCCATCAGCCTCGGTAACCAGCGCATCGGGAAAACCGGCCTGTTCGAGTTGAGCCCAAAGTGATGAGGTAGACCCACCCTGCTCGATGGCGCGCACGACAGCGGGCGTGCACTGATCGCCCAGCAACTGGCGGGCGGCATCGGTGAAAAGATCATTGATACTCATGAAAATTCCTTAACGAAGGCCGAGCCCGCGGGCGATCATGCCGCGCAGGATGTCGCGCGTACCACCGCGCAAGGAATAGGACGGCGCGACCTCGGTGACATACTGCAGCGTCATCAAAAGATCGAGCGGCACGGTGTCGGTTGAGCGCGAGAACAGATCGTCGGCGATCAGGGCCGGAATGGACTGCTCGACCCCTGTGCCCAGATCTTTGACCAGGGCCGCTTCGACAACCGGACTTTCGCCTCGGGTCAGACGTTCCTGGATGGCCACCGACATGGCACGCAACGGCGCAAGCTGGGCCACGATCTTGCCTGCCAGGCGCGCCGATTCCGGTGTGTACCCCTGGGGGGTGCGAACAAAATCGAGCCACTGATCGAACAACACAATACTGGAAAACAGGCGCTCGGGACCGCTGCGTTCAAACGCAAGTTCGGCCGTGACCTGTTCCCAGCCCTGCCCTTCCAGCCCGATGAGGGCATCGGGCCCCAACTGGACATCCTGGAAGAAGACTTCGCAGAAATGGCTGTCACCGGAGAGATCTTTAATGGGCCGCACAGTAACACCCGGCAACGAGAGATCGACGATCACCTGAGACAAACCCTTGTGACGGTCGTCGGCCTGCCCGGATGTGCGCACCAGGGCGATCATGAAATGGCAACCGTGCGCATTGGTTGTCCAGATCTTCTGGCCGTTCAGCAGAAAACCCTGGTCGTTGGGGACTGCACGGGTCTTGACGCTGGCCAGATCAGAACCCGAATTAGGTTCGCTCATGCCGATGCAGAAAAAGGCCTCGCCGCGACAAATGCGCGGCAGGTAAAACTGCCTCTGCGCCTCGGTGCCATATTTGAGAATCAACGGACCGCTCTGGCGGTCAGCGATCCAGTGGCAGCCGACCGGTGCCCCGAAGTTCAGAAATTCCTCGACCAGCACATACCGGGCAAAAGGGCTTCGACCGGCACCGCCATAGGCTTTGGGAAATGTGATGCCCAGCCAGCCACGGCGACCTAGTTCTTGACTGAACTCGGCATCGTAGCCGCCCCAGGAACGCGCACGAACATGTGCTGGAAGATGCTTGACCGCGTCTTGAAGAAAAGCACGCACCTCGGTGCGCAACGCTTCGTCTTCCGGAGGAATGCGTGTCAGGTTCAGGGAATCAAGTAGGGTCATCCCGCTACCTCGTTGTAAATGCATTGCTGCATGGTTAAGTGTGAATGAATCAGTTGATAGGGCTGTGTGAAATCGGCTGCTCTGTTCGACAGTTACTGCTGTTCGACACCCGCCTGCTTGACGATTCGTTTCCAGAGATCGACTTCAGACTTCTGGAAGGCCGCCATTTCCCTGGGGCCACCTGTCATGACACTGGCACCGATACGCGCATAGAATTCGCGTGTTTCCGGCATATTGGCAATCTTGGTCATCAGCTCGGCCAGCTTGGCCGTTTCTGCAGCGGGCGTTTTGGCAGGCACCACGGCAGCCACCCAGGTATAGGCCTCGAACCCCGGCAGGCCAGCCTCGGTGGCCGTTGGCACATCGGGCGCCGCCGCCACACGCTGATCAGACGCGACCGCCAGTGCTTTCAGGCGTCCAGCCTTGGCAAGCTCACGAACCGAGGTGACTTCAGCAAACGCGTAATCGACCGTACCGGACGCAACTGCAGTGACGGCTTCGCTGGCCCCTTTGTAAGGAACATAAACCGTTTTCAGGGCAGCCGTATCGTTGAGCAGTTCGCCCATAAGCCGGTAACCGGCTGACCCTGCTCCGAAATTGATGTCATTCGGCCTCGACTTCGCATGCGCGATGAAGTCTTTCAAGGAAGAATAAGGCGCATTGCCGGGAACAACCAGCATGGCCGGCGATCGCATGAGCATGGACAACGGCGAAAAATCAGTGATTGGATTGTAAGGAAGGTTTTTGAACAGGGCCTCGTTGACAGCCAGTGTCGAGTTGCTGCCAATGAACACGGTATAACCGTCGGCCGGGGAAGACAGCACATGATTCACCGCGATGAAGCCATTACCACCCGGCTTGTTTTCAACAACCACAGGTTGACCCGTCAGTTCGCTGAGTTTGGTGCCGTAAAAACGCGCTGAGGTATCCGTTCCGCTGCCGGGCCCGAAAGGAACAACGAAACGGATGGACTTGGACGGGAAGTCGGACGCAAGCGCTTTACCTGCCATGGGGCCGGCAGCCAGCATCAAAAAACCAGCGGTGACCAGACGGCTGAGCAAGATACGACGGGTTTTCATGGTGTGTCTCCTGTTTCTTGTTTGAGTGCCGACTGTATCGAAGAGCTGCGTTCCATGTCCAATATTCAATTGGCAAGAAACGATAATTTTTGCTTATAGACCCGTTTATGAAAACTCACTTTGAAGGAACTGCCTGAGGCCACCGCAAAGCCCCCCCTCACGCTACACTGCGGTTTCTGGTTCGAGAGTGCCTGTGCGCACCGCTTTTCTTTACTCGATAAAAATCACTGACTCATGCACACCGCCGTGATCCTGCGTACCGCTAATGAAACCGACCTTCACGGTATTTTGGCCATTTACAACCATGCGGTCAGGCACACCACCGCCATCTGGAACGAAACCGAGGTGGACCTGGAGAACCGACGAGCGTGGCTACAACTGCGTCAAAGCAAAAACTTTCCGGTTCTGGTGGCTGTTGAAGAGAACAATATTCTGGGCTACGCCTCGTACGGCGAATGGCGCGCTTTCGATGGCTACCGGCATACTGTCGAACACTCGATCTACATTCATGAACAGGCCCGGGGCCGTGGGCTGGGTCGCCAGCTGATGCAAGCACTGATTGAACACGCACGCACACAGAACATTCATGTGATGATCGCCGGCATTGATGCGAGCAACCAGGCATCGATCAGGCTGCATGAGTCATTGGGCTTCAAACATGCCGGCCTGTTCCGGGAAGTAGGCATCAAATTCGGGAAATGGCTGGATCTGTGCTGCATGCAATTGACGCTGGATGACGGCAGAAAGTAATTGCAGAACGCAATGGCTGTCGGCAAAAGCAGTCCACACGCTTGGTGTGGATTTTCATTGGACTTGACCCACACTGAACGTTTAGTTTGAAAATTTCGGACGTTTACGTACACTGAGTTTGCAACTTTCCGCCTGACTCCTCAGAGCTGCTCACTCTTTAAAGAGCCTTAAAGCCAGAGGAAAACGATGGGGTCAAACCAACCAATTTTCCACAACAAGCACTCGAATACGCGCGAATTCCTCCCTACTCAACAGCAACCGTTAGATCGAGAGACAGAACAGGAATCGTATTGAGCAGGCTTTGTACCTTGGCTAGCAGTTTGGGTGAGCCTTTCTTGGCACAACCGTAGCGCATTTCGGCAGCAACGATAACACTGGTGTAAATGTCATGATGGCCGACTGCTCAATGAAAATCGACACCTATCCAAACCGAATTGAAACCATTTGAAACAAACCAAAGCTCCCCTCTTGAAGACAGAGACTTCGTCCCTATAATTAGCACTCGATGGGGTTGAGTGCTAACAACGCCCCCGCACTTCCGATAACCGTTAGTTTTATTGATAAACAGGAGTTCTTCCATGGCATTGCGTCCTTTGCACGATCGCGTGATCGTCAAGCGTCTGGACAACGAGCGCAAAACAGCATCGGGTATCGTGATCCCCGAGAGCGCTGCTGAAAAACCCGATCAGGGTGAAGTCGTGGCGGTTGGCCCCGGCAAAAAAACCGAAGACGGCAAAGTCCTGCCTGTTGATCTGAAAGTGGGTGACAAAGTTCTGTTCGGCAAATATGCCGGCCAGACAGTGAAAGTTGACGGCGAAGAGCTGCTCGTTATCCGCGAAGAAGAAATTCTCGCCGTGATCCAGTAATTCCCGCTCTTCCTACCCGTTTTCTCAAGGAATCTTACAATGGCTGCAAAACAAGTTCTGTTCGGCGATGACGCACGTGTGCGTATCGTTCGTGGTGTCAATATTCTGGCAAACGCTGTCAAGACAACACTGGGCCCCAAGGGTCGTAACGTTGTTCTGGACCGTGCCTTCGGCGCCCCCACCGTGACCAAAGACGGCGTGTCCGTTGCCAAAGAAATCGAACTGAAAGACAAGTTCGAGAACATCGGCGCCCAGCTGGTCAAGGAAGTAGCTTCCAAAACCTCCGACAACGCAGGCGACGGTACAACAACCGCTACTGTTCTGGCCCAGTCCATCGTTGAAGAAGGCCTGAAGTACGTTGCCGCCGGCATCAACCCCATGGACCTCAAGCGCGGTATCGACAAAGCCGTTGCGGTTGCTGTCGCCGAACTGCAGAAACTGTCCAAGCCTTGCACCACCAGCAAGGAAATCGCCCAGGTTGGCTCCATCTCTGCCAACAGCGATTCCTCGATCGGCCAGATCATTGCCGATGCGATGGACAAAGTCGGTAAAGAAGGCGTCATTACCGTTGAAGACGGCAAATCGCTCGAAAACGAACTGGATGTCGTCGAAGGCATGCAATTCGACCGCGGCTACCTGTCGCCTTACTTCATCAACAACCCTGACAAACAGGTTTCCGTTCTGGAAGATCCGTTCGTTCTGATTTTCGACAAGAAAATCAGCAACATCCGTGATCTGCTGCCCGTTCTGGAACAGGTTGCCAAGTCCAGCCGTCCTCTGCTGATCATCGCTGAAGACGTCGAAGGCGAAGCGCTGGCAACGCTGGTTGTGAACAACATCCGCGGCATCCTGAAGACAACTGCTGTCAAGGCCCCTGGCTTTGGTGACCGTCGTAAAGCCATGCTCGAAGACATCGCCATCCTTACGGGCGGTGTGGTCATCTCCGAAGAAACCGGCATGTCGCTTGAAAAAGCCACACTCGATGACCTCGGCCAAGCCAAGCGCATCGAAGTTGCCAAAGAAAACACCATCATCATTGATGGCGCCGGCGATGCCAAATCGATTGAAGCTCGCGTCAAGCAGGTTCGTGTCCAGATCGAAGAAGCCACGTCCGACTACGACCGCGAAAAACTGCAGGAACGTGTTGCCAAGCTGGCAGGCGGTGTTGCAGTGATCCGCGTCGGTGCTGCCACCGAAGTCGAGATGAAAGAGAAAAAAGCCCGCGTTGAAGACGCACTCCACGCTACACGTGCCGCAGTCGAAGAGGGTATCGTTCCTGGCGGTGGCGTTGCACTGATCCGTGCCAAATCGGCAATTGCCGCCCTGAAAGGCGACAACGCTGACCAAGACGCAGGCATCAAACTGGTTCTGCGCGCTGTCGAAGCGCCTCTGCGCACCATCGTTGCCAACGCCGGTGACGAGCCCAGCGTTGTGGTGAACAACGTTGCCAGCGGCCAGGGTAACTACGGCTTCAACGCAGCCACGGGTGAATACGGTGACCTGGTTGAGCAAGGCGTTCTGGATCCCACCAAGGTGACACGTTCGGCTCTGCAGAACGCCGCTTCGGTTGCCAGCCTGTTGCTCACGACAGAAGCTGCTGTTGCAGAAATCGTCGAAGACAAACCCGCTCCTGCCATGCCCGATATGGGTGGTATGGGCGGCATGGGTGGCATGGGCGGTTTCTAATCCCCCGTCGCGCACTCGGCGCTCTTCAGCGAAAAGCCCCACGGTGAAAGCCGTGGGGCTTTTTTCATTGTCGAAGGCGCTGCACACCCGACTGAAAAAACACGATCATCGTCGTCTGGATCCGGCCGAAAGATCCCGGTCTGCTCAGGCGCCACGCCCAGGCTGAATAACAAGCAGGTTACAACGCCCGATTCTGCAGGGTGCAAGGGCGTTTACAGCGCACCAACAACACAAAATTCATAACGGAAGACATACCATGGGGCATTCACATCGCGGCGAACAACAAAGAGTTCAGGGTTATACCCAACAAGACAAAACCTGACAAACTGCTTACGATTTCCGGGTTGAACCCATGACCTTCCCTGAACAGACCGGTCATTCAATCCATACACCGGAGAAATAACAATGAAACTCTTCAAACTGGCATTCTCAACCGTCCTGGTTGCCTCTTGCCTGGCAGCCACCCCCGCCTTGGCCAGCTACCCCGATCGCCCCGTGAACATGGTTGTTCCCTTCGCTGCAGGCGGGCCTACCGACAACGTTGCTCGGTCACTGGCCGAGGCCATGCGGCCCACACTGGGACAAACCGTTGTTGTAGAAAACAAGGGGGGCGCCGGTGGCACCATTGGCACCACCCAAATTGCACGGGCCAAACCCGACGGCTACAGCGTTCTACTGATGCACATCGGTTTTTCAACCGCATTATCGCTGTACAAAAACCCGGGCTACACACCCGAAAGCTTCGAACCCATCGGCCTGGTGGTCGATGTTCCCATGACCATCATTGCCCGTTCCGACTTCCCGGCGAACACCATCCAGGAACTGGTTGAGTACATCAAAGCCAACAAAGACAAAGTCTCACTGGCCAACGCCGGCATCGGCGCTGCCAGCCACCTGTGCGGCACCATGCTGGCCAGCGCCATCGGTGTTGACCTTCTGACCGTACCCTACAAAGGCACCGGGCCCGCCATGAACGACCTGCTGGGCAAACAGGTTGACATCCTGTGCGACCAAACCACCAACACCACCCAGCACATCAAAGCGGGCACGGTTAAAGCGTACGCAGTCACCAGCAAACAACGCGTACCCACGCTACCCGATCTGCCCACCATGCAGGAAGCAGGTTTCAAAGACTTCGAAGTGGGTATCTGGCATGGCATGTGGGCTCCCAAAGACACCCCGAAAGAGGTCACGGAAAAACTCAACAAAGCATTGCAGGCAGGTCTCGCCGACCCCGACTTCCAGAAACGTATGGCCGGCCTGGGCGCCACCGTGCTGACCCAAGACGCAAACCCCGCTGCCCTGACTGCAAAAGTGCAGCAACAGGTCCCCCAGTGGCAGCAACTGTTCAAAGCGGCCGGGGTTCAGCCGCAATAATTCGTTTTGTAGTACTCTGCAGCCTTTGAAACCCGCTTGAATCATCAACGGCTGCACCATGAAACCTTCCTCAGAATCTCCGTTCAAAAGTGCCGGCGGGTTTCACCGGCTGAGCGGAGCCTTGCGCTATTCCTGGCAGGGGCTGTGCGCAGCCTGGCAACACGAAGCTGCGTTCCGGCAGGAATTGCTCCTTCTGGCCCTGCTTGCCCCCCTTGCGCTGTGGCTCAGCGCATCGCCTGCAGAACTGTTGCTTCTACTGGGTTCCTTTGTTTTCGTACTGGTCGTTGAACTGATGAACTCGGCCCTCGAAGCGGTTGCGGATGCCGTCACGCTTGAACGACACCCCCTCATCGGGCGAGCCAAAGACCTTGCCAGCGCCGCCGTGTTTCTGAGCCTTGCCCTTGCAAGCTGTATCTGGCTTGTTACGCTGGGCCCCCGGCTCTGGGCGCTGGTGTTCTGATTCGTCCCTTAAAATACCGAACGCCCCGACCACAGCGGGGCTCCGCATAACGCCGGGCCGACTCAGCCTGCATTTTTAGTCACCACAGCATGACCTTCCACGACAAACTGTTAAACGCCTGGAATACCTCCAACTCACTGTTGACCGTTGGCCTTGACCCCGACCCGGTGCGCTTTCCCGAACACCTGCAGAACAGCCCCGATGCCATACTGGAATTCTGCCTGGGCATCATCGATGCTACAGCAGCCTATGCCTGCGCCTTCAAGCCCCAGATTGCCTACTTTGCGGCACACCGAGCCGAAAACCAGCTGGAAGCGATCTGCACCTACCTGCGCACACATTACCCGCACCTGCCTATCATTCTTGATGCCAAGCGCGGCGACATCGGATCCACCGCCGAACAATACGCGCAGGAAGCCTTTGACCGCTACCAGGCCGATGCGGTTACCGTGAATCCTTACATGGGCACCGACTCACTGGCGCCCTACCTTGCCCGCCAGGACAAAGGTGTCATCGTACTGTGCCGCACTTCAAACCCGGGCGGCTCCGATTTCCAGTTCATGCAAACAGCCGATGGCACCCCCATTTACCTGCACGTTGCCAGCATGGCGGCTGAACGCTGGAATAACCACAAGCAATGTGCCTTGGTTGTGGGAGCCACTTTCCCTGAAGAAATTGCCCGTGTACGGGCCCGTGTGGGTGATATGCCCCTGCTGATTCCGGGCATCGGTGCACAAGGCGGAGACGTGAATGCCACCGTGAAAGCCGGGGCCACGACCGACGGCACCGGCATGATGATCAACTCATCGCGCGCCATCATTTACGCCAGCGCGGGCGCCAACTGGCAACAAGCCGCCGAACTGGCCGCCCGCCAGACACGCGACGCCATCAATGCCGCACGCGCACTGCTGAACTGAGCCGACAACGTATTGCATTTCACCCGACCGAATCAGCATTGCCGTGAGGTTCTGTCGGGGTGTGGATTCGCCTCGGGTGCTTGAGCACGCCGTTGTTGTGGCCCTGACCGGGGATGCAAGGGTCCAGTTGTTTGAGGGCGGTGTTTTCGACCAGCCGGGGGCTGGTCGATCGCC